>JAAOYF010000072.1 GCA_018221205.1 Candidatus Woesearchaeota archaeon
ATGTTTTTTAGAATTTACCAGTTTATAGATTATTTCAGCAGCAGTTTGTCCTGAAATCGCATAATGGAATTTATTCTGTATTGTTGCATAAAAATCTCTTGTAATGTCTGAAGTTCTATCATAATCAATACTACATTCTGCAAATATATCTGTAATTTGTTGATAAATTCTTCTTTCACTTGCTCTGATTGAGCGGACTCTTTCAAGAAGTTCTTTGAAATAATCTTTACCGAAATATTTACCATTCTTTAATCTTTCATCATCAAGAGTAAACCCTTTGATAACATACTCTTTAAGGATTTTAGTTGCCCATATTCTGAATTGAGTTGCTCTTTTTGAATTAACTCTATATCCTACTGAGATAATTGCATCAAGATTGTAGAAGAATTGATCCCTTTTTACTTCTCTACCACCTTCTTTTTGAACTATTCGAATTTTTCGAATAGTTGAACTTTCATCAAGTTCTTTAGTTTTGAAAATCTCTTTTAAGTGGTAATTTATCGTATTTACTTCAATATCAAATAGTTCAGCCATCTTCTTTTGTGTAAGCCAAACATTTTCATTATGTAGAAATACATCTACTCTGATCTTGCCATCTGGAGAATTATAAAGTAAAAAGTCAGTTACTTCATCTTTTGTAGTAAGTTCTTTAGTTATTTTTTTACCTCCCATCTTAAAGTACCACAATTCTCCCATAATCTGTTAGTTGAAGACCATCTTTAGTATTTTCAATAACATCCATATCTTTAAGTTCTTTGATATGTTTGTAGAGCATGGCTCTACTTATGTCTATCTTGTTTGCAAGATCAATCATTGAAACAATAGAATTTTTATGTAAATAATGAACTATTTTATTTTGTCCTGGAGTAATAGCATAAGATAATTTTGGAAGACTTATAATAGACTTATCCTCTTCTTTTACATACATAATCCTCTTTACCCTGTCAGTTCTAGCATATGAACCAAACAATAATCCTAAAGCTTTTGTCTTACGACCTGCAGTTATATCAATATAAATTTCATCTTTATCAGAAAGAAGATCGATAATCTTAACAGTCTCTTTTGCCACTTTAACAATATCACATACTTCAGTTTCAATAGTAGTTATTTCCATGACTGAACCAAGTGATTTTTTTAGTATTTCTAACGATTCTAATTGCTTTTTATCGGGTTTTTTATCAATAAGTAGAATGAGTCTATCAGCACTCATTTTCGTTGCAGAAGCTATTATAGGCTCGAATACATAGAGTGTAGCAATGAGTATCTTTGTCATGGATGTGGTAAAGTTATGCTAGTTTATAAATATTACTCAATTAGCGGAATTATCTCATGAAAAATAGAATTGGTATAAAATAATGTATAAAACATAAAAACTTTGTTTTTGAATATTTACAGTTGAATTTTGTGATTTTATCACAAAAATAAGACTTAAATCCTTAATTTTGAGGTTTTAATATACAGTGCCAAATACAATGTCATTTGCAATATGAGAGAGATTTCTGTAATCTTATGCAATCAGAAGGGTACCATTCTGAAAGGGTTGCTGCTTCTGGCAGTAGGCGGGGAAGTTTTTGTGATGCTGTATTGTTCACTCCTGGTAATTCTTATCTTGTCGAGGTGAAAAGCACCAAAACTAAGAGTTGTTCCTTGAAAAAGGGTCTCCATGGCCTTGTAGAGCGGTGCGAGGGCTTGCACATCTTGCCTCTGGTGGCTGTTTATTTCAAAAGCAGCCATAGTAGCCATATCAAGATCACTAAAAAGCCTCGTAGAAAAAAAGCTTGTAGACGCACACGATTTTGGAGGTCAAAGGCATGTGTCACTTACCAGGATAGGCTACAAAAGATACTTAGAAATTAAGAAACAAATATACCCCTACATAGGCTTATACATGGGCTTCAAAGACGATCCAAGATCACCCATTCTCTAAAATCAAGAATCTAAAATAGAACTGATTCTTTCTTTGCAAGCATCAATATCTGTTGAGTCAATGCACGAAACATCCTTTTCAGGAAATAATTCAAACAGCTTTTTTTCTTTTAAAAATAATAATATGTCTTGAATGACTTTATCAAGATCAACTATTTTATAGATAGGACCTCCCCCAATTCCCTTGTTTGTGGACAGAGGCATATGATTTAATCCATTAGGATAGTTGCCAATAAATATTTTCTTAAAGAGTTCATCAGAAGTCTCTTCTGATTTCCAATCAATATTTAGATGTAGAGGTTGATTAGGAGTGTGATTTTTCATATCTACACAAAGAGTAATGGCATTTTCAGATTTATCGGCAAATATATGACTTACCCCCATTAATGCAGGTCTTTTATCCTTGCTTGTAGCTTCATGTAAGCTCCATGCTTGAATGATGATTTGCTCAGACTTATCATCCCATATTTGTAAAGTAAACCCTTTTGCAAAAGGAAGGTAATGAGTTTCAACTCCATCAGATTTGTCTAAAAGATTCATAATATTCGATAATAGCCTAAGAATATAAAGATTTACCCTTCAAATGGCCACAACGTTTTTAAAACATTAAGAACACTAAGTAGTGTACTAAGAAAACCAATAAAAGGACACACTAAAACACAGGTTCATACTGGCTGTGAGTCAGGGTGTTAATCGTTCTCTACTCTTGGAGCAAGAACAAAACTCAATGAAACCTTATCAAGTTCTTTATAGTCGAGTTTCAGCGGATAGTCCTTGTTGAAATGGACATCCACTTTTTCTGACAGCTTAGAAGCGCCCATCATCTTCTTCAGATATTCAATAGAGTATTTTGACCTGATCTTTGATGTGCCCTGGACTGTTATCTTCACATTGTCCTCTTCCTTTATCTCGACCTTGACTTGAGAAAGATCCCCTTCTGCGAGTATGTTGAGCTTTTTCGGCTCTGCCTCGAGTGCCATGGACTCTGCCACTATGGAAGCGTCTTCCACTGCTTCATTCAAGATAGAACAAGGCATCTCGATATGGACAGGAAACTTCAATTCCGGAATTTTCTGCTCTTTTTCCTCAATATCGATGATAGGAAGGTTGAATGTCCTGGTTGTGTTGCTTTTCAGCTGTATCTTGAGCTTGCTTTCCTCTAATTCTAAGGTTATGGCGTCGTTTGCTTTCGCCCTTCTCAAGATCTGCTTCAGGTTGTTGAGGTTTATTGAAAGCTCAATATCCTCTTTGATATTATATTCTGTGAAAGCGGAGCTCAATAGCTTAAAGATGACCATGGCCACGTTAGCAGGATCCATCGCCACGAGTTCAAGGCCGTTCTTGCTCACTTTAAAACGTGCTTCATTGACCAGCTCCGAGATTATTGCGATAGAATCCTTAAGATAACTTGGTTCTGCTAAGGTTAATTTCATAGTTCATACCCCCAGAAAGTGTATTCTTTCCGCATATAAAAATCTTATCGTTTTATCTCTAGCATCTGGCCGTCTTTGAGAATATGGATGTTCTTGTCCATCTTGTAGCCTTTTTCAATGCCTAGGTTTGCTAATGAGAGTTTCATCTCCTCTTGGCCGTGGGCAGGGATCAGATGGTGCGGTTTGAGCATGATCAAGAGGTCTCTTAAGTCTTCCTTGGCTGCATGGCCGGAGACGTGGATTCCCCGAAATATCCTCACGCCGAAATGAAGGAGCTCTTCTTCTAGATTATGTCGATTGGATATATTTGTCTCTGTCGGAATTATGGTGCAGGAGAAGATGACGTGATCTTCTGGCTTGAACTTGAATTGGAACTCTTTTCTTGCCATCTTTGACAATGTGGCTTTCGGCTCTCCTTGATGGCCAGTCACCACCATGATATATTTTTCAGGTGATTTGGAGATCTCTCTCAGTTTCTTCTTTATCTTGCCGCCGTATCTGACGATCTCTACGTCTTTTGAGAAGTCGACCATCTTGATATTCTCGGCTGCCTCTGTATATTTTGCAAGACTTCTCCCTAAAAAGACAATCTTTCTGTTGAGCTTTTTTCCGAATTCTATTATTGATTTCAATCTGGCTATATGTGAAGAGAATGTTGTGACAATAATAGCGCGTCCTTCTGATTCTACGCCCAGCATGACGTCTCTGAGCATCTCTTTAGCTACGGTCTCTGAAGGTGTTTTAGCTGGTCTGTTTGCTCTGGTTGAGTCGCAGATCAATGCTTTGACTCCTTGATCCCCTAAAGCTTTCAGTCTCTCATAATTAGGTTTTTTTCCTAAGACTGGCTGGTTATCGAACTTGAAATCATTGGCATAGACTACAATACCATCTTGCGTATGCAAGGCGATCATCGCTGTATGAGGAGTAGAGTGGGTTACGTTGATGAATTCTATTGTTAATGTCTTTGAGAGGACATATTTTGAATTTGGGTTGACAGAAAGGATCTTGTTCTTCAGATTGATCTTTTCATCCTTGATAATTGCTTTGATGACTTCTGCGGTGAAGGGGGTGCAGATTATTGGACAGTCATACTGATTTGAAAGATAGGGGATGGCGCCGATATGATCCAGATGAGCGTGGCTTGGCACTATTGCTTTGATCTTTTTCTTTATCGGATCTAAGACTGTTATGTTAGGGACTGCTCCAACTTTAAGAAGTTCTTTCACATTGATATTCTGGATATCTTCATCGTCTGTATACTTGATGTAGGGCTCTAGATGGATACCCATGTCGAGAATGATCGCTTCATCTCCTACTTCGACGCAGGACATGTTCTTGCCGATCTCATTATAACCGCCGACAGCGTATATTTTCATATTTGATTTTTTCCGAATGTTCTTTATTAAGTTATTGGAAAAATCTATAAAGAAATCGGCATACATCTGTTCATGGACATCATAATCATTCTTATTGCAGTTTTCATCGGTTTTTTCGTACAAGGTATTCTTGGATTCGGTGGAGGATTAGTGGCTATGCCTTTACTTGTTATCTCACTAAGTGTTGTTGATTCAGTTGCTGTTCTTTCTGGACTGATGGCTGTCCATAGTGTTTGGTTCACCTACACTCTCCGAAGAAAAACTGAATGGAAGATAGCTCTGCCGCTTGGATTGGGAGGTATTTTGGGCATTATCGTGGGAGTAGCTTTGCTCTTGCTCTCTCCTCCTCTTTTACTTCGTAAATTATTGGGAGCATATCTTCTCCTCTATATCGGCTATTATTTTTGGAGTGCACACAAATTCAGGATTGCGAAAGGAAGCAGTATTATTTTTGGTTTTATCGGTGGAATATTCTCGGGGTTGTTTGCGAATGGTGGGCCGTTCTATGCTACCTATATCCATCATGCCATCAAGAAAGCAGATATCATTCGAGCGACTATCTTTGGAGCGTTAGTGTGGGGTAATGTTTTGAGATTCCTTATGCTCATTATCGCAGGATCATATACTCAGCCACTTATCTGGTCAGTAGTTCTTGCTTTGCCTGTCTTTATTGTTGCGGGTTTGCTTGCTCGTTCAATCGCCAAGCGTATCAATCAGAAAGCGTTTGAGGGAATGGTTCTTGTTGTATTGATTATCTCTGGATTGTTGTTAGTTCTTAGTTGAAAAGAATGTTGCGTGATGATTCCCACCTAAGGGTAGACTGCCCTTAGAAACCCTCAAAAATAAATAAGTGAGGAGTGTAAGAAGTTTTGAGTGAAATATTATTATCTAATTTTTTAATTAGTTTACTTTGAAAAAAAAGTTTCTCGCCCGGGTGATCCGTTAAAAGCGATTTCAAATATTTCTCTGGCTCGATGTTCAATCCCATCACTATTACTACACAAAAGAATTCCGTCCAGGGGAATTACTCTTTTAGCTTCTTCTGCTACTCTGGCAGCATAGTCATATGGGATAACACATCCATCAAGGGCATTAACAAGTATATTTGCACTGCTTGTCCCCTGATCAAGTAGAAAGGATAGGGCATCTCTGCCATCGTATCTGATTTTTGACATATCTCTTGATTGCTCTGCCCAAGCCCTCATTAATTCTTCATTATGAAATGGATCAACAGCAATCACTTCTACTACACCTAGGTCAAGATATTCGTCACTACCGTCTATGGGAATAGCACCTAATAGTTGTTGAGCAGCACGAAATCCAAGCTTTCCACTAGCTAGATCAATTAATGGATGTCCTGAAAGGTATTGATTTAAATCCTCTTGCCTATAAACCAGTTCTCTAAGCACATACTCCACAACTCCATTAAACATTACAACAGGCTCTCTTTTTACTGATCTCTGTATTAATAATTGATCCTGATCGGATATTGTTTTTTTAGCCATTTTAAATCAAGTGTAAGTAGAAGAATGGTTTTAAATTTATAAACAATGGGATTTCAAAACATATAACCCATATTATCTTGTCGAGAAATAGAGAAGAATATCTGAGATTCGAAATGCTCAAATGAAAAGAATGCGGGAAGCAGGACTCGAACCTGCGAAGGCACTAAGCCAATAGATGGCTCACGGAGCACTTCATCGACCTTGTGGGTCTCGTTACTCAAACGACTTGAGTTTGGATGTTTAGCGCCTCTGCGGTAAACTCTATCCCGTTTGACCGCTCCGGCATTCCCGCATTATGCTAAACAAATAAGAATTCTTTTTTAAGGATTACGAAAGATGCGCAAGCTTTGATTCGATATCTGCTAATCCGTCCTCGATCCTATCTAACTCAGACCTAGGTTTTGGAGGGAGAGTGGCAGGCTTTTTCTCTATCTGCACTATCTTCTTCACTGGCTTTGGCTTTGGCTCAGAAGGTAAATTGATATGAGGCATTGTCTTCTTGATCTTGTTTATCGTGGCAGAGATATGCTTCAGATTCTTCCTTAATTTTGATTTCTCATGGATCTTCTGCTTCCGTAATTCCTTCAATTCCTGGAAGACTCTCATCGACTCAAGTGTCTTCCTTCTTGCTTCTAATAAAGAAACCCTCGTGACATGTGGATCATTCATCGCGACAAAGAATTCCTCTTTCGGAGCTGCTTTTTTCTTTGCCTTTTTTGCCATCATATCCTCTCGGGTTCTAATAAGGTATTGGTCACGACAGAAATCTTATCTCTTGTTTCTGCAAAATTTGAGCGCCATGCATCTATTTTCTCTGCTTCCTGCTTTGAGAGCCCATCGATAGTAGTGAGGATCTCTCTTGTCTCGTGGATCGCATTCCTCAGCTCGTCAACTAGCTGATTTATTTCACTCGGGTCGTGAATCCTTACAAAAACAGGCATTTGGTCCATTTTTACTGGAATAATGAGCTTTCAAGCTCATCGAGCTTTCTATCGATCTCTGTAAGATCCTCATGTAATTTTGAGAAGGTCTCTTCTTCATCGCTCATGTCCTGGGCAATCTCTGCAATCTCCAAGTCTGAGTCTTTCAAGGATTTCTTAATGGTATTCAATTCCCGCAACGCTTTCTTGTACTTGCCCACTTCCACAAAGACTGGTTTGTGGCCTCCCGAAAATAGATGGGGATGCTCAGGTATGGGTGCAGACTCTTCGAACAGTCTCTTGGTATCGAACGACTCCTTTTCTATCGGAGGCAGCTCGTGATGCTCTGCGTGCTCGGGCATAGGGAATTTAGGCTCGGGAAACATTGAAGGTGCTTCTTCCATGGGGGGCATAGGGAAATTCTCCTTTGGAGGCTGCATCGGAGGCATTGCCTTAGGTTTCATCGACGGCATCCTCGGCTCCATAGGTGGAGGCATAGGGAAATCTTCATGTTTATTAAGAGGTGGAAAATCTGTGTGATGATCCATGGATGGGTGTGGTGGGAAATCCTTAGTCTTCGCATCAGGTGGAGGAAAATCTAACGTAGGCTCTGGTGGAAGATCAGGAATACTGGGACCTGGAGGACTAGGAGGAGTCATATCTTGAGAAGGTGCACCTTCCATAGGTGGGGGCGGGGGGATATCTAAGCTATCTTCTGTTTTTGCTTGTTTTTTCCTCATGAATTTCATGAAACCAATCATTCCCCTTTTTTGTATGAAATACATATTAGGCTTATTAAAGTTTTGGGACTATTTTAAAATAGTAAAAAAGCGAAAATCTTTCGATTAAAAAGTTAGTAGGCTTAAATTTCCTTATCCGTTCTTTATGATCATGAAAAAAATTTTGTTGTTGCTCCTGTTCGTTCCCTTTGCTGAAGGGGTGATCATCAATGAAATCATGTACAATCCTAGCGGCAATGAATTTGATTTTGAATATCTGGAATTGTACGGTCAGGGAAATCTTTCTGGATGGATGTTCGAGGGAATAGATCTTGTTTTCCCTGAGAACAGTTCGATAGACGGCCATATGGTGATTGCCAACACCCTATTTGATGAAGGCGGTGGTGATTTCTTCGATAGATATGGCTTCAATGCGAGTTTTGAATATAAAGGAAGCCTGCATAATGATGGTGAAACGATCATCTTGAGAGATGGGAAGAATAAGATTGTAGATATTGTTACCTATGATGATCTGGTCGAAGAGAATCATTCATTAGAAAGGATCGATATCGAGAAAGAAAGTTATGACCTATCAAACTGGGCAGAAAGTGTGAATGGGGGCACTCCGGGAAAAGAGAACAGTGTTTCTATGCAGAATGGATGTGACTGGGAACTTGCTTTGTTGATGAATTCCAGCATTGCTGCTGATTTCAAGCTACAGGCTAGAAGGATCAAGGGAAAGGGGAAGACGAATCTCTCTATTGCCCTCTGGATAGAGGATACATTTGGGAATATCATCAAGAAGTATATGGATATCAAAGCTGAAGCAGTGACGAAGAAGACTTCTTCGAGCTATAGGCCTTCTTTAGGGAGCGGATTCGGCTATATCATCAATGCAAACCTTACTCTGGACTGTGAAGATAGTACTGATAATAATGCCCTCTCTGAGTTGATATTCATCCCTGAAGAAAGGGTAGAAGGTTCTTCTCTTGAGATCTTGGGCGTCAGTAAAGCAGAGTATGGAAAGGAGATAAAAGTCAGATTAAAGGTGTACAAAGGCAATACGAGCAAATATGCTGTCCATATCTATGCAGAGAATGGGGAACGGATAAGCGAGACCAGCTCATTGCATTTCAGAGATAAGTATCAGAGTTATTCATTGACCGTCCCTCTGCTGCTGGAAAAATGCGGTGAAGAAGATGCTTCTGTTGTCGTCGAGGGCCTGGGAATGGAGACAAGGAAAGATATCTCGATAGAGAAAAAGGAATGTGAAAAGACTGCTTCGCAGAAGTTCTCCTTCGATATCTATGAGATGCCTATGAGGGTGAGGGTCGATGAACCTTTTGAGATCAAAGTGTATATGGATAATTATGAAGGTAAGATTGGGGTTGAGAGTTATGTATATAAGGGGAAGACGCGCTATTCCGAGGCAAAGAAGACTGTTTTCCTTAATGGAGGAAGGATAATCTTGTTAGAACATGTTGTTTCAGAGGGAAAAGAGGGAGACTATAGCGTAAAAGTGAGGGTGATGAGAGAAGGCTATAAGACTGCATCGGAGAAGATACAAAAGATATTCCTGGAAGTTCCGGTTGTTGAGGAAAAGGTCAAGATTATCGAGAGAAAAATTGACGTTCCTTTAAGAGAATGCAACGAGGTCATCTATGAATCTGAGAACTCAAAGGAATTGGTGCCCCTGTTCCTTCTTGGATTGTTTGTTTTGGCTGCCTTCTTATCTGTCCTAAGAAAATAATATAAACCAGCGAGGTTTCTTATCGGGTATGGAAACGGAGAAAGCACATATCAGGGTCAGGGCGATATTGGACATTGTCGGCAAGCCAAAGGAGTTTGTTGAGAAGAAACTAAAGGAGTATATCGATCATATCAAGGAAGATGTCAACCTTATGGTGATGGATGAGAAGATCTCTCCTGCTATCGAACAGGACAATTACTTCAGCGCCATAGCAGAGCTGGAAGTGGTCATCAAGGGTGTGCAGAATCTTGTTGGGTTTTGTATAGACTATATGCCTGCTTCCATCGATATCATCAAGCCAGATACTATCACCTTTGCCCAGCGTGATTTCACGGGATTTGTGAACGATATGCTCGGGAAGCTGCATAATGTCGATATGGCCGCAAAACAGAGCGGGTCTGAGAATGAGCTGTTGAAGAAGAACATGACCAGCGTCATCAGGAATAATATACTGGTCCTTCTGAAATTCAAGATCAATACGATTGATGGGATGTGCAAGGCAACAGGCATCCCTGAAGATGAACTGAAGAGGTTCCTGGAGCTGTTGAAGAAAGAAGGGCGGATCGTTGAAAAAGAAGAGGGATATGATTTAGCATGACCTTGAAGAAGAAAGTCGAGGCGATTCTTTTCTCAGTCGGGAAATTCATCTCCATTGAGGAGATGGCCAAGCTCTGCAGGACAGAGGAACAGAAAATAAAGGAAGTATTATTGAGCTTGATGGCTGATTATGAGAACAATGAACATAGCTCCTTGGTTATTCTGCAAGACGGCAATAGCTGGAAGATGGCTACCAGGGAGGAATTCGGTCATGTTGTAAGGAAGGTTGTCTCTGAGACTGAACTGACGAAAAGCCAGATGGAAACATTGGCTGTTATCGCTTTCAAATATCCTATCAAGCAGAGCGATCTGATCAAGATCCGGACGAACAAGGCCTATGAGCACCTTGCTGAGCTGGAAAAGGGTAGCTTCATCACCCGTCAGAGATATGGAAGATCACGGCTTATCAAACTGACAGACAAATTCTTTGATTATTTTGACCTTCCCCATGAGAAACTGAAAGAGAGATTCAAGGGCTTTGAAGACCTGGCCAAGACGATCGAAGAGAAAGAGGACAAGATAGATAAAACCCGTGAAGAGTTGAAGGAAGTTGCCAAAGAAGCAAAAGAGCATGAAGAGAAAGAGAGGAAAGTGATGGAGGGGGAAATTGAATTGGTTGATGACAGGGGTGAGGAGCATCCTTTAGAGGTTGTTGAAGAAGAGCCAAAAATTGAGCCCATCAAAGAACAGCTCAGCAATCTGGAGATTGTGGATGTTGAGAAAAAAGAAAATGAGGAAAAATCAGAAGATGATGATTCTAGTCCAGTGTCCGAAGTGCAAGAATCGGATGAAGTACCAAGGAAAGACGAAGATCCTGACCGGGAAACGTAAGAGCTGTGTTTATTGCGGCCGGTCGTTTAAAATCAGGGATCAATTAGTAAAAAAGCTTGGTTAAATTCTTTTGAGTCAAAGCTTAATTCCTCGATATTTCATCGATAGCTTTATAAACAAAAAATCATTCTTTTTATTGAAAGAGAGGCTGATTTCTCGACGAGAAAATGGACGAAAAGAAAGAAGAAAACAAGACAACGGAACAAGTAGTTCCGAGGGAGATTGAGCAGGAGATGCGGGAAAGCTATCTCAATTATGCCATGTCTGTCATCATTGGTCGGGCTCTTCCAGACGTACGGGATGGCCTCAAACCAGTGCATAGAAGAATCCTTTATGCCATGAACCAGATGGGTATGTTCCATAACAAGCCCTATAAGAAATCTGCCCGAATCGTAGGAGAGGTTCTGGGAAAATATCATCCCCATGGTGATACTGCTGTCTATGATACCTTAGTCCGATTGGCACAGCCCTTCTCTATGAGATATATGCTCATCCAAGGCCAAGGAAATTTTGGCAGTGTTGACGGAGATTCTCCTGCAGCCATGAGATATACTGAAGCACGGCTGAATAAGCTCTCTGAGGAGCTGCTTGCTGATATCGATAAGGATACTGTTGCGTTTGTCGATAATTTTGACGGCAGCCTGCAGGAGCCATCTGTTCTGCCTTCTAAGCTGCCTAATCTGCTGATCAATGGCAGCTCTGGCATTGCTGTAGGCATGGCCACTAACATACCTCCCCACAATATGGGAGAGGTCATCGATGGGACCATGGCTTTGATTGATAATCCTGAAATCAATGTCGATGAGTTGATGACGTCCATCACAGGCCCTGATTTCCCTACTGGGGGCACGATATGCGGCAAGAACGGCATCATCAATGCCTATTCTACAGGACGAGGAAAGATCATTGTCAGGGCAAAATATCGTGTTGAGGAGAAAGGGAAGAAAAAAGCCATCATCATCGATGAAATTCCTTATATGGTGAATAAGGCAGAGATGATCCAGCAAATAGCAGATCTTGTCCGTGATAAGAAAGTCCAGGGCATCTCTGATCTGCGTGATGAATCTGACCGAGATGGAATGAGGGGCGTGATTGAGCTGAGGGATGATGCCAATCCTGAAGTTGTCATCAATCAGCTGTTCAAGCATACTCGATTGCAGACCACTTTCGGTATCACTCTTCTCGCTTTGGTGGACAATAAGCCTCGTGTCTTGACGATCAAGGAAGCGCTGCAGCATTATGTTGACCATAGAAAAGAGGTCGTCATCAAAAGAACCAACTTTGAACTGAAGAAAAGCGAGGAAAGGGCGCATATTCTTGAAGGGATAATCAAGGCCTTAGATAATGTCGATGCTGCTGTGAAGATCATCCGTCGGGCAAAGACAGTCGCAGATGCCCGTGCATCATTAATCTCTGAGTTCACCATCACTGAAAAGCAAGCCAATGCTATCCTTGATCTACGATTGCAGAAATTAGCCAGCCTAGAGCAGGAGAAAATCAAGAAAGAGCATAGTGATCTGCTTATATGGATCCAGAAACTTCGGGGAATCCTTTCCAGTGAGGAGAAGATCTTCAATATCATCAAGAATGAGCTTGCTGAATTGAAGAAAAATTACAATGATGAACGAAGGACTACTATCAGCGGTGAAGAGATGACTGAACTGGATATGGAAGACCTTGTTGAGAAGGAGGATGTTGTCATCACCATCACTTCGAAAGGATATATCAAGAGGCAGAGCATCGACAGCTATAGGCAACAGAAACGAGGTGGGGTCGGCATCATCGCCACCAATGCCCGCGAAGAGGATTTCGTCAAGCAGATCTTCGTCGCCAATACCCATAGCTACCTGCTGTTTTTTACTGATAAAGGCAAAGTGTATTGGTTGAAGGCCTATTATGTCCCCGAAGGTAGACGGCAGGGACAGGGCAAAGCCATTGTCAATCTGTTACAGCTTGCTAAAGATGAGAAGATAACTGCCTCAATCCCTATCCATGAATTCACCAAGGGAAGCTATCTGATCATGGCCACTTCCAAGGGAACAGTGAAGAAGACAAGCTTAGAAGCATACTCAAATCCCCGTCGTGGAGGCATCATCGCCATCAATCTTCGGCAGGGAGATAAACTCGTCAACGTCATGCTGACAGACGGCAGCCAGCAGATCCTTTTGGCTACAGCCAAGGGAAAAGCGGTCAAATTCAAGGAAGAAGATGCCCGTGCTGTTGGAAGAAGTGCAGCTGGTGTCCGAGGGATCAGATTGAAAGGAGATGACAAGGTCATCGGCATGGTCGATGCTGATGATACCAAGACTTTGTTGACCCTGACTGAAAACGGATATGGGAAACGGACACGGATCTCTGATTATCGACTGATCAATCGTGGAGGAAGCGGTGTGATCAACATCATCCACAGTCCGCGGAATGGAGAGGTTGTTTCAGTGCTGCCTGTCGATGATTCAGATGAACTGATGACCATCACCAAAAAAGGCATAGCGATGAGGACCCAATGCAATGGCATTTCTATCATAGGCCGCAATACACAAGGCGTTAGGGTGATGAAATTAAGAGATAATGATAAATTAGTTTCCGCTACAAAGATTGTCCAGGAGAATGGGGAGGAAGTGTAGTTGGAAGCTTTAGTTCTTTGCCATAAGGGCATTGAAGATATTGTCTGTCAGGATGTAAAGGAACTCCTTGGGAAGAAGGCTGTTTCTGGAGAGGGCAGGGTTACGTTTTCTGTTGATTCAAAAGAAGAGTTATGTACATTATGCTATCTCTGCCAGTCAATCCAGAAAGTCATCCTTATCGATGATTTAAAAAGATGGATGAAAGGAAGCTTCAAGGTTGGGGCTGGGCATGAGATTGGGAAGGAGATCGGCGCAGAGCTTGTTGAGAACTATAAGGCTAAAGTCGATCTTGAGAATCCTGATGTGATCGTATATGTATTCGATAGTAAGCGAGGCATTGATTTCTCTGGAAAGGATCTGAGCAAAAGGAACTTCAGGATCTTTCCTTCTCCCCGTAATCTGAAAGCTCCTTTGGCTTATGCCATGGTCAGGTTGTCTGAATTCAAGGATGGAGAGACACTTGTAGATCCTTTCTGTGGTGCAGGAAGCATCATCCTTGAAGCTACTCATTTTTCCAAAAAAAGGAGTGTCCACTTCTTTGAGAAGGATGATTTTGCATTCTTAAAGTTTATATCCTACAAATTTGAGGATAAGGAGGAGAAGATTGCCTCTAAGATCTATGCATTTGACAGCCAGTTCAAACATGTTGATTCTGCCAAGAAGAACGCGAAGATCGCTGGTGTGCATAAGGAGATCAATTTCTCACGGCTTAATATCGAATGGCTGGATACAAAATTCGGGAAGGAGAGTGTTGATAGGATTGTCAGCTATATACCTGATATGAGCAAGCATTCCCTCCCTAAAGTGATGCAGAAGATCTATAAGGAGTTCTTCCATCAGGCTGCATTTGTGTTGAAAAAGAAAGGGAAAATGGTGTTGTGTACGAGAAATCCTAAAGAGATAAAGGGTGCTGCCAAAGAATTTGGTTTTTCTCTTGAACAGCGAGAAGTGTGGCAGGGTAAAGAGAAATTGTCTTTTCTTACTACCGTCTGAGGGCAAGATTTATAAGGTCTTCAGCATTCATCAAGCGTGCAGGATAGGTACTTAGCTCACGGTGAGTGCGTTGACTCCGGTCTTCGACTCTCATTGAGGAAAGTCCGCCCACCAACTTTGGCTGCCCTTTGGGATCCAGTAATGGATGGCAACCACGCAGAAACGAGACCACCTTTGTTTAGGATGATGTGTGAGAGGGCCTGGGCAACTAGGCTTAGATAACCCACAGACGTTTTCAAAGGAATGGGTGAAACGGTGAGTCCCAGTCGGTGCAAGTCAGTATGACGCTTAGTTAAATGCTAGGGAGGCCATCGAAGCAATGCTTAGTAATGGGCCTTACAGAAGGCGGCTTATTCCTATCCTGCACTTTTTCCAAAAATTTTTAAACAAGCTGGAGATAACAAACAACAATGGCACGAGACAAGATTTCAATGCCTTCTGGCATCGGTGGATTAGTTCGGTACTTCGACGAGTATAAGAGCAAGATTGAGTTCAAACCTGGCCATATCATCGTGCTGACGGTCATCGTTATTCTTATTATGGTATTTCTCTACACCTATGGTAATAGGTTACTAGGCATATGATTCCTGGCATGAATCCCCGGATGATGAAGCAGGCCATGAAGAAGATGGGCATGCAGCAGGAAGACATAGAGGCTTCTGAGGTCATCATCAAGTGTCCTGATAAAGAAATAATTATTCCTAATCCTTCTGTGGCTAAAGTGAAGATGATGGGCCAGGAGACGTGGCAGATAACAGGAGAGGCTCAAGAGAAGGCTTTAGATGTTGCTGCTGAGATCAATGATGAAGATATCAAGACTGTTTCTGAGCAGACTGGTGCTTCGGAAGAAGACGCTAAGGCTGCTATTGAAAAGCATGATGGTGACTTGGCTGCTGCTATCATGGAACTGAAGAATTAAGCTGCTTCGAGATGATCTGCGTAGAGAAGGAGAGTTCCGGCTCCCATTCCAGATAGGACTTTATGGTTTCTCGTAACCCATTCTCTTATGGCATCTGGATCATTATCAATGCTTCGTAATTTCTTATAATTATGGGCTTCTCTTGGATAAAACTCTTTCATTTCTCGAATCGCTTGACTTTTATTTCCTTCTGCCATGACGGTGAGGAGTCTTCTCGTGAGAGCAATGTCTCTATGCTTGTTTCGAATATCCTCAAATGTCGTGTGTGCACGAAATAATGCCACGAACCTTGTTCCTTTCGTATTTGGTCCTAAAGATTCGATAATCCCAATCAAACCTTGTGGGGTCAATTCTTCTGCCCTAAATTCATCTCTAAATCTTGTTTCAAGTGCATCTGAGACCGGGTCTGTATTATAGGATTCCTGTACTGGAACAACACTCGTAGAGAGGGTTTTGTATCTTCCTACTGGGATTCCGGTCACTCTTCGGTGACTTACAATGTCTGATCTCCTGCCCAGAATGACTTTATCATCTTCTGTAACGAGCACTGCTGTTCCTTTTAGTGGATACACTGCATCTTTAGGAATAATGTTGAGGTAAGCTGCCATCGCGTCATAGCTTGTGATGGTGTTTCCTTGCACAATTTGTCCACCTGCTTTAACAATTGCAAGATTAGTCAGATTGATGACTTCCCACATTGAATAAGCAGCCCTATCTTCCCAATCGTCAAACCATCCAGGAAGGCCGTATTTGTCTGCTATTTGATTCCATTGAATCCTTGGTTCGTAGAAGGACATACTTCCATTTTGCGCATTTCCATTAGAGCTTGATGGATTGGATTCTGCAGTGGGTTGTGGTCTTCCTTTGAAACGGGCTTTCTCACCTGTAATCTCGAATGTTGGCTGTTCAGAAAAGAGTCTTACTACCTCACAATTATCGTATTTTTGCGCTCCCATAACTATTTGGGATTCTTTTGCTGGTTATAAAATTTGCCCGGTACAGGCACTTTTTCCGGAAGATTTAAATAGTATTATACCTAATTGAGGTATTTAAGAGGTATAATTATACCTAATAAATACTTAATTATACCCTGGCAACACCTAGTGCCTAACCAATGAAAGTAGAGATCGATGATGTTGAAGAGGTAGTGGATGGTTATGTAGAGAGCTATGCCACTTCCACAAGAGTTTCTATTCCAAAGAAATATGCGAAGAAAAGGGTGAAGATCATCATATTGAAAGAGGAGAAATGATGGAGAAGTATCAGGAACTGATGGAAACAGCAAAGAAAAGAATAGGGGTTGCGGACCATATCGTGACACAGACCTTTCCCTTGGTGAAAGATAGCAAGCTGCTTTTAGCTGGTCTGGAGCATGTCTTCCTTGCTTTGACCAATTCGATGGAAGCTGTGCTGCATTATGAGCGTACGTATAAGCGCATCCCCCCTTTTCAGGACAGTTTTGACTCAAGATTTACGATGTTCCAGACCAGGCTGATGAAGAACTATCCAGATGGCCAACGTTATGCCCATCTCATCAAGGAAGTGAGGGATATCATCATCAAGCATAGGCAAAGTCCGATGGAGTTTCCCCGGAAGGACCGATTCGTGATCTGCAACGGCAACTATAAGATGAAAACTGTCTCGGTCGAGAATATGAAGGATTATATCAGCCAAACGAGGAGATTCATTGAGCATACGGAAGGTATGCTGAAGGTATTACTATGATAGAAAGCTACAAACAAGCAATAGAGGAATTTAAGAGAGTTGACCACCTATATTTTGTTACGTTGAAATATACCCGGACAGTCGATGTCCTCAGGAGCACTGTTGAACGTCTGATATCTACCTATCAACATGCTGTTGATGCAGTGCTGAAATGCATGAAAGAGGAAAAGGCCATCCCGGAGCTGCCGGACAGCCCTGTAGCCAGGGCTGAGCTCCTTAAGGAAAAGGTGACAGAAGAGAATATCGTGAATTATCTTGATACCTACCTTATGCTGAGAAGATTGATGAGGTTCGGCTATACAAAAAGAGAGGAATATCGAAGGCATGTCACGATGGTCGTTGATTTTGAAGGAGAGCCGCTGAATGTCGATATCGATCTGCTGAAAGAATATTATGACCAAGCAAGAGATATGCTTCGCTATGTCAAGAGCAAAGTGGAAAGCTATGTGGATGAACCAACATGACGAGAGTTATACATATTGCAGGAACGAGCGGAAGCGGTAAGTCGCTGATAACCTTGAATCTGGCCATTGCGCTGCAGCAGCGCGGCAGAGATGTCTTGGTATTGGACTCAAATATCTACCAGCCTGACCTGTTCAATTATGCCAACGGAACAAGCGACGTCTATCTGAATGATTATCTCCGGGGAGAACGGCGTATAGAGGATGCTATCGTACATCATCCGTCTGGTATAAAGATCATCCCTAGTCTTATGGAAGAAGAATATGATCCTCATCATTCTGTAAAAATCAATCAGGCTCTTTTATCTTTAATGGGGAAGGCTGAGATCATCCTGGTGGATTCGTTCTCCCATAATCCTGCCTTTTCCTCGATTTTTGACCATTCGGACGAGATCATATTTGTGATGAATGATGATGCCCATAATGTGGTGAAGAGCAAAGAACTCATCAGGAAAGTTGAAGAGAGAGGAATGGGTGTTATAGGTACCATATTGAACAAGAAGAGAAAGCAGACAAACAGTAGACATGTCCAGACCATCTTAGATAAACCTGTCCTGGCAGAGATCCCTCATGACGATCAAGTTATTGAATCTATCAACATGAGAGTGCCTGCATTCATCCATTATCCCAAATCAGCACTTTCTCGAGCGATGAAAGGGTTGGCAGAGACGTTGGACCATGGCAAAACCACTAGATAAAAAGAGATGGAGCAAGGAAGATATCAAGAAAGCGGCAAAGATATTCCTTGAATCTGAGAAATCGAAAGGGTTGGGTATCCGGTTATTAGATGAATTTGTCCATTGGATGACTATCCTCTTGGTGTTCACCGGCAATTCCCTGCTGGCTGTCTTCCTCGTTTTCTTCTCTGGATTTGTGACGGAAATCTATTTTCATATGGGGACCATCCTCTTGGGTTTTGTCTTTGGATTGATGATCGACACCCCTGTACAAGATATTGAGAAGCTGCATAAAGGCAAACATTTTCTTCTGACTGTCGGAGTTCCGTTATTGGCTGTCGTGAACATCCCCATCCTTATAGGCATCAAATCCCTTATCGAATTCTATAGCGGGACAGTCTTTGATTTCAATCCTTTGGTAACAGGCACCATCTACGGGATTTCGTTTTTGATCCCTCTTGCTTTTGGTCGTCTGAGAAAAAGGGTACAGTCATCTCGAAAGAAGAAAGGGTAGCCCGCGGGATTTGAACCCGCCCCAGCAGATCCACAGTCTACTATGCTAACCAAGCTACACTAGGGCCACCATGTATTCTGAGAAATAATCATAGCTTATAAAGATTATTAAAACCGTTAGCTTTATATAGCGAATTCGTTTCCTCAAAGAAGCCCGAGTCGAATGGCGAGGATAGGGTTCATTGAGGATTCTATTTGGGTTTAATAAAATGGCAGAATTCAGAGAAATCATAAGGATTGCGAGTGTTGATATGAACGGCCACAAACCCGTCCATCATCAGCTTTCACGAGTAAAAGGAGTAGGCTCCAGTTTCTCGAGCATGGTATTGAAATTGGCGAACGTCCCTGGGAAGAAAAAATGCGGGGATCTGAGTGATTCTGAGATCAAGAAAATAGAAGGTGTCATCATCGACCCTGCCAAAAATGGAGCTCCCAGCTGGATATACAACCGGAGAAAAGATCCTGATACCGGAGAAGATAAGCATATTTCCGGCAGTGATATCCGGTTTGTCCAAGGTAATGATGTCAAGATGATGAAGAAGTCCAAGTCCTATAGGGGCATGAGACATGCTGCCGGTTTACCAGTGAGGGGCCAGCGGACCAAATCCAACTTCAGAAAGAACAAGGGAAAAGTCACTGGCGTCAAGAAAAAAGGAAAGGGTAAATAAATATGGGTGACCCACGAAAAACAAGGAGAAAATACAGCTCACCTAGTCATCCCTGGGAAAAAACCAGGATAGAGCATGAAAGCCAGTTGATTGCGAGTTATTCCTTAAAAAACAAGAAAGAGATCTGGAAGATGAATTCCTTGCTGAAAGGATTCAAGCACCAGGCAAAAAAATTAGGGTCATTGAACACGAAGCAGTCAGAAAAAGAGAAGCAGCAGCTGCTGGCTAGGCTTGTATCATATAATCTTTTGACTCAAGAGAATATGGGTATGGAGGTCATCCTTAACCTAAAACTTGAGGATATCATGGAACGAAGATTGCAGACTCTCACCTTCAAGAAAGGCCTGGCACGAAGTGTCAAACAAGCACGGCAATTCATCACCCATGGTCATATCAGTGTGGGTGGAAAAGTGATCACTTCTCCTTCCTATATTGTCCTAGGAAAAGAAGAGGGTATGTTAAGTTTTCACCAGCATTCAGCTATTGCAAGCGCGGATCACCCTGAGAGGCAGATCGCAAAACCAGTCGAGGTAAAAGCAGATGGAGAGAAGAACACAAAGGCCACCCATAAGGAGTGATCTCCGATGGGGAATCGCGCATATCTATTCTTCCTATAATAATACTATCATCCATATCAGTGATATCACTGGTTCTGAGACCGTCGCTGTCTCAAGCGGCGGCCAAGTCGTCAAAGCAGACAGGATGGAAAGCTCTCCGACTGCAGCGATGATCGCCGCTAAAAAATGTGGTGAGATCGCCAGGGATAAGGGAATAAACGCCTTGCATGTCAAGATTAAAGCACCTGGAGGGCATAACGGCCCCAATAACCCAGGATCAGGTGCACAAGCTGCTGTTAGATCATTATCACGAATGGGATTCAGAATAGGCATCATTGAAGATGTAACGCCGTTGCCTCATGACGGCTGCCGGAAGAAAGGCGGCAAAAGAGGCAGGAGAGTGTAAGAATGGAAGTGAGGCTGTTAGAGAAAAGCAAAGACGGCTTGAAGATCAAATTCTTGGTGAAGGGTGTTACTGATTACTTCGCCAATACCCTCAGGAGATCCATCCTGGAAGAAGTGCCTACTATGGCTATCGAGGATGTTGACTTCAAGAAGAACAATTCTATCCTCTATGATGAAATTGTCTCCCACCGTCTTGGATTACTGCCTCTGAAGACCAATCTCAAAAGCTACAACCTTCCTGCTGAATGTAAATGCAAAGGTGAGGGTTGCGCGAGATGCCAGGCTGTCATCACATTACGGACAAGCAAGGTCGGAAATGTCACTGCTGCCGACTTAAAGAGCAAGGACACCTCTATTGTGCCTATCTATCCTGAGATGATCATCACTAAGCTATTGAAAGGCCAGAACCTTGAATTTGAAGCGAAAGCTGTTCTCGGCAAAGGAAAAGTGCATAGCAAATGGAGCCCTGGCCTTATCTTTTACTATAATGAAGCAAAGATCACCGTGAATAATGATGATAAATTATTGGAGAAATTCAAGGAAAAGTATCCCCCTCATGTTTTCGACAATAATGGAAAGATCGATCGCAACAGGATAAACACTTCAGAATTAATCGATGCTTGCGAAGGAGTATCAAGGCTGGTTGTGGTCGAGAGAAAAGAAGACAGCTTTGTGTTTGTCTTAGAATCATGGGGCCAATTACCTCCGAAAGTCATAATCCAGGAAGCAATCAGTCAGGTACAGAATCAGCTTGACGAGCTCGCTGGACTAATGAAATAAGCGCGGGGGTGGCAGAGCCTGGTCAAATGCGCAAGGTTGAGGTTTGCATTGCAATCAAATGCCTTGTCCCTTAGTGGGTGCGCGCGTTCGAATCGCGTCCCCCGCATTCAACAATGGAAAAAGCAAGAATCATCGAGCAGTTGAGACAGAACGAGAGCAAGTTACTGCAAAGAGTGGCCTCTGATCTTGAGAATAGAAAAAGAGAGGTCAACCTATCTCGAATAAACCATTTTACCAAGGAAGATGATATGATCATCGTTCCAGGCAAGGTTCTCGGTGGTGGAGAATTGTCTCATAAAGTCACTATCGCCGCTTATAAATTTTCAGACTCTGCAAAGGAGAAGCTTGTTAAAAACGGCTCTAAGATCATTCCGATGAATGAGATCACCAAAGATGC
>JAAOYF010000001.1 GCA_018221205.1 Candidatus Woesearchaeota archaeon
ATCAAGGCTTACCTGAATCTCCGTAACTTCATACCTATCCCAGAGCCATTCCATCCGAAATTGTACGGTATGGAGGCTGAGTTCTAGGAGATTTTTGCTGCGTCTCCTATTGGTAATCTTTTTAAAGTGCTCTTTAGCCCTAGAACGTATGCCTCCGTAGCTCAGTGGCTAGAGCGGCTGCCTAGAGGTCTTTCAAAGACCTCGGAGAAGAGGTCTGGGAGACGTGAAGTTCCCCTGCCCATCTGAATAGGTCGATACTTGTAGCCACAGATCAACTTGTTGCATGAAATCAGCAGGTCGGGAGTTCAAGTCTCCCCGGGGGCTTTCTTATTATGTTTAATATTTTCCGTTGTGAAAGATTTTTATGCTGAGACGGATTACCTTTTGCTATGAATAAGAAGGGTTATGGCCAATATATTGTATATTTCTTTGTTCTCATTATAATCTTGAATATGTTGCCAGTACTGACAGATTTCCAATGTGAGCGATATAAAGGTCCCTTGAGCGATTGCGAGGCTGAAAGGAATAAACTTCAGCAGCAACTGAATGAATGTAGAGATCAATTTGCCCAGAGGGTCAATGAGACACAAGATTTACTTGAAGAATGCCAAAGAAATGTTGTCGAATGGCAAAAGGCATATGATGAAGCAGTTACACCCATTACTGAATACTATTTCATTCAGTTATTTGATGACAAAATCGTTCTGTTTAATATCTTCGTTATATATCACATACAGATGATATTGCTTTCCTTGAGCTTGGGGATTGCATTAACGGTCAAGCTCTTCCAGATTGATGTAAAGGTGAGTATTGAACTACTCAGTAAAGAGGAGCAAAAGAAGTTTACAAGCGCACTCAGAAAATTTCTTCAAGACTTGCGATCTGACATTCGAGATTACATTGCAGAGCACCCATGGGGATTCGCTTTTTGGGCATTTGTTATTATCATTATAACGAACATTATTGGTTGGATATTTTAAAGCTCCTTACTGCAAATGTTTTTATATAATGGAGAGACTCTCTTGATATGGTCAAAAAATGTTTTAAATGTGGGAGACCTATACGAACAGGTCGAAAATATTGTTTCGAGCACAGAAGGACATCGAATGGTTCTTATGTTAGCAAGATGGATAGACTGGATAGGAGGTATTTAAGAACGAAAATGAATCCTGTGCATATTTACGTTCTGCTTGGAGTGCTAGTCGTTTTGATGGTTTATGGATTCATAAGAAGGGATAATGCTTCTTTTGTGGATTACTTTGTGGCTGCTTTTATAATCTTTATATCGAGTCTGGCTGTTGATGAATATTTTAGATTTCGAGTGAAAAATCAAATTAGAAATAAAATGCCTGAATATGTGTCATTTGCAAAAGCATATGCTGGTGCACATAAGAGGGAGCAAGAATTCCGCAAATCCATTTGGAAATAGGGTGCCACTAATCATGACTTTTTAGTTTCTCTCTCTTGGGGCTTTCAAAAACATTAAATACCTTGATTTCTCCCATATTAAAATGCCGAAAAAGAAGAAATTGACCAAATACGCTAGCAAATTTTATGAAAATATTGTTGCGAAATTGATTGGAGGACTGGTCAAGGTACTCTGGTGGATAGTCAAACTGCCGTATTATCTTATCAGGGGCATCATCGCTCTTTTCAAAGGGGTCAGGGGTGGGGTGAAGAAAGCTAAAGTGAAGCAGAAACGGCAGAAAAGAATTGCTCACTATGAAACGTTTAAGATCATCCAGACCATCAACGGAGATTTTGCCAAATGGGAAAAGCATGTGCAGAAGTCTGACTCGGTCATCGGTATCATCTTAGGAGCCCGGGGTACGGGCAAGACCGCATTCGGAATCAAGTTATTAGAGAATATCTATAGCCAGACAAAAAGGAAATGCTTTGCGATGGGTTTTGAAGCCAAAGAGATGCCTTCCTGGATCACTGTTGTGGAGAATGTCGACCAAATAAAGAATAATGCGCAAGTGTTGATCGATGAAGGAGGCATCTTCTTCAGCAGCAGGAAGAGCATGTCTAAAATAAATAAGATGCTGAGTGATCTTATCCTTGTTGCGCGGCATAAGAACCTAAGTATCGCGTTCATCTCCCAAAATTCAGCTAATCTTGATGTAAATATCCTTCGGCAAGTTGATTATCTCGTCCTTAAGCCAAGTTCGTTATTGCAGAAAGACTTTGAACGGAAAAAGATCAAAGAATTATATGAAAAGCATATGGTGGCATTTGAGAAATACAAAGGGGACAAAGGAACTGCCTACATCCATGCAGACAGCTTTCAAGGATTTGTCTCTAATAGCCTGCCTTCATTCTGGACTACAGAGATAAGCAAATCATTCAAGTGAGCGCTTTTTGCTTCTCCAATAAAGAATTATATGAATCTACTAATGCTGACCGTTCATTGTTCTTTGTGTTATACTTTTCTTTCAGACTATTAGCGATTCTTGAGCTTGATGCCTCTATCTGTCTTGCCAATGTCGCAAGTTCATCATACGCCAGAGGATAAAAGAAGTTCAATAAGTAAAGAGACTCAATCTGTAGAAATTTTTTTAAAGGATGGCCTCTTTGATGCGTATAGGTGATACTATGAAACTAAAATTACTTTTATTAGCCTTGGTTATCTTTATGATTGCGTGCCAGCCCCGTCAGTTTGAGGTCGATGACATCATCAAGGGTCCTGAAACAGAGGAGATGGAAGAGCCTGTCCAGGCAGTGCCAGAGCCTGAACCTGAGCCACAGACCTGTGAGGAGTGGGTAGATACCTTATTGCCTGAGGTATTTGGTATGGAGTTGCCTGCAAGCAAGGATCCTAATTCTGCAGGATGGCTTCTGGTAGATGACAGCGACTGGACTGATGGAACTGCGATTACGCTCAAAGGAGATATTGAGTTCCAGAAAGGAAGATTTGAAGGGGAGAATACCGAGCTGTGGTATACCCGGAATGCACGAAATGAGAGGCTCTATGGTGCAGGCGGCCTTACTTATTCTAAGCAGATCATCAATGAAGATGGTTCTGTAGGCATGCTTGATTTCATGATCAAACCGACATTCAAGAAGATAGAGATCATCACGCCTCCGCCTGAGAAGCAATTCGACCCATACATAGGCAGATTCACTATCCAGGATATTGGCTTTGTCAGCTGTGACCTGAGCTAAAGCTTTATAAATCTCCTTTTTCTTTTTTCTTCTATGGATATCAATAGTGTCTATACTGATCTGCAGAAAGAGCTGAAACTTCCTAGTTTCGAAAAATTCAATGCAGAATTCGAGATTTCTGGGATAGATGAAGGTTACGTCCCTCGAAAGATAGCTGAGAGGATTGTTGAACGAGTCGAGAAATATCGGAAGTTCTTAGAGGAGTTCCTTCATGCAGATGGCATGTCTTTGGCTATCCTTTCTGAGATCAAGATCATGGATGATAAAGATAAGGATACTATGAATGCCCTTTACAAAGAGATGATTGTTCTGGAAAGAGAATTCCAGATCTGTGAGCTTCTGAATGAAGGCTTTCGGAAGTTTGTACAGGAAGGCTATAAAAAGTGGACGAGCCTGAAAAAGGGCCTTCTCAGGATTTTGGAGAAAGCCAAAGATTCGTGGAAGAATGTCGACAAAATAAAAGAGGATCTGGGGTATATGGGATGATGATGCGTAACATTTTTAATCTCTCTGCCCTGATAATGAGGTAAGACCATGAAACTTATATTTTTAGGAGCACCTGGAGTTGGCAAAGGAACCATAGCCAAAAGAGTCGTGAAGAAATACGGACTGGTGCAGATCTCTACTGGTGATCTGTTGCGGGAAGCTGTCAAAAGAGGCACTGAACTAGGACATAAGGCGAAAAAGTTCATGGATGCCGGAGATCTAGTACCGGATGATCTGATCATCGATATGTTAAAAGAGCGATTGAGCCATGATGACTGCTCGAAAGGATTCATCCTCGATGGTTTTCCTCGCACGATTCCCCAAGCTGAGGCTCTTGAGAACAGCGGGGTTGTGATCGATAAAGTATTGGAATTGGCAGCAAGCCATGATGTGATCATCCAGCGTCTTTCTGGCAGAAGGACCTGTACACAATGCCAGGCCATCTTTCACATCACCAATATGCCTTCCAAACAAGAAGGAGTATGTGATAAATGCAATGGGGAGTTAATCCAGAGAGATGATGACCGGCCTGAGGCTATCCAGAACAGATTGCAGATCTATGAGACACAGACCAAACCGTTAGTCGAGTTCTATACTGCCAAAGATATGCTTATTTCGATTGACGCCGGCAAATCAGTCGATAAGGTCTTTAAGGACACTATCGAGGCACTCGAGTAAGAAGGCAACTGCTATTGTTGCATATGATCCTTTTTCTAATGTGAAAGAGATCTTCAACGGATTTTTTTCTAAGAGTTTAAGGTCTTTAATCTCTATGTAGGCTTCTCTTGTTGTGCCTTCTGTTGTCAATTCTGGAATCTTTTTATTTATGAAATCTCTCACTCCCAGGTTCTCTTCTTTTAAGATGGGTTCGATCTCTTTTGTCGGCTCTGTCCCGAATCCGATTATCGGGAGTTCTTTTGCGTCTGGATTATTTTTTAGAGTCTTGTTCCAGAGATAGCTCTGATAAGAATGGATATAGAGCTTTAGCAATCTATGGGGGATGATCTTCAATGCGGTGGTGTAATTTGCCTTGTTCTTGTCGAGGAACTCCTGGATCTGATAATCTGGGTTTGTTTCTAAAATCAAATCAATGGCTTTTTTGAAATCAGACCTTACCAAGGCTTTTCCTATTGCTTTGTTGTTCTTCGAAAATCTCTGCTCTCCGAAATAATTGGGCATGAGGATCTTTTTGTTCAGTTTTTTCTCTATTTTCCTGCCTTCATCTGTATCTCTTATTGTTATGATGAATTCATTCCCTTCTAACCTTCCTAAAGAGATAGGTTCATCTGCGAAGCCAAGATGGGTTATTTCAAGGTCTTTTAGGCTTACCTTAGAGATTTTCTCTTTTGAGATGCCTTTTATCGAAAGGTATTGCTCTGTTATTGCATGCTTATCTTTGGTTCCTGCGAAACCAATGTCTTTAGTCGGGACATGTACTGCTTTTGCGATAAATTCTATGGCTCTTAGAGTGGTGAAATTGGTCTTTTTGAGAAGGCAGATATTGAATTTTCCTGATTTTTTTAGATTTAGTTTAAGAATCTCTTTGACGATGAAATCTTCTGGGTTTTGTTTTAGGGTGTACATCAGCGATATCCGAATCTTTTATTGTAGGTTCTATGATCTGATATGTCAAGAATGAAAGCGATTATTTCAATCTTTGTTTCTCCATCTACAAGCGAGTAGAGCATTCTCCAGAAATTCGGCAATTCGACACGGAATAGATTGGTTATGCCGTACTGCTCTTTGTAGTTCTTCGGAATAAGCCTTTTTGAGATAGGATTCCCATAATGGGGGTTTGCTTTAATGAGCTCTGTTTTTCTTTTTATGGCTGCGAGAATTGATTTTTCAATCTTTGAATCTGTCTTTTGGAGATATTTGAATATCTCTTCTGCTTCTGGTGAAAGGATAACCTTTATTTCTTTCATACTTGTTTGCCTTGCGTGATTGCTTTGCGCAATGCTGGATTTCTGTTATGTATCCAGGTTATCCCTTGTAACGAAATAGCTATTTTATTGCTTTCTTCCAAATATTCGATGATTTTCCGGAGCGTGTAATGATTGACTTTTTTTGGGAGTTTTCTTTTGAGATTCGCTAGAGTTATTATGCTTTCATCCGTTTTCTTCAGGGTGTCTTCTACCATGATGACTGTGTTTAAGGTTGGTGAATATTTAGCAATTTGAGGCATTTTGTTATCAATTCATAAGAAATAGTTATTAATTAATAAACTTTTCTATTCCTCTGCCAGATTATCCCACATGAATTGCCAGAATTTTCTATAGCCATCTGCTAAACGTCTTGACTTCATGACGAATTGAATTGGTTCTTCGGGCAAGACTCCTGGTTTTTCACCTATGAAGGTTACGACATAATCACCAAAAATATCAACCATGGTGGGGCTGGAGTAATTCTTTGGAAGGAATTTATAAGGCTTCCCGACAATTTTGAGAATCTCGGGAATCTTTGTTTTTACATCATGATCGAAGATGTGTCTGAATTGAATTCCGAGCTTTTTTCTTTCTCTCTGAAACTGGGGAAGAAAATGCTTTAGCCTCTCGTCCATCCACATTGCTTTTGCTCCGATGAAATAGACTGTCTCTTTTGTCTTGAGGATATCTTTCAGATAGTTCTTCACTCCTTCAATCCCTTTATAGACATACGCTTCCTCTTTTTCTTCTACAGCAGCATGCTTTGCCTGCATCTCTGGAAGGACCTTATTGATGCGCTCTTCCTTCTCTTTAAGAAAGTCAAGAAGCCTTGTTGGGTTTATTGCACTGAAGTTCTTCTCTCCTCTTACGAACACTTCGGTAGCAAGGCCCTTTTCTGTCAATTTTGATAAGGAATCATAGACATTTCTTCTATGTACTTTTGCTTTCAAGGAGATGGTCTGTACAGAGGCTTCTCCTGTCTGTAATAAGGCCTCATACACACGTGCTTCATTCAGGCTTAACCCAATCTCTCTGAGGATCTCTCCGTACATAGTGGTCCTAGATGGGTTTGTCTATATAAGCTTTTTTTATTTTGGTGGTGATTACCACCACAAGAGTTTAAATAGATGTTATAGCCTACATAGGATATTCATCACTACTTAAGTGTGGTGACAGTTTAATTGAGATGTAAACAAAAAAGAGTAGCGAGAGCTATGAGGTGGTAGAAATGTGGGTAGAAGTCATGTTGGGAACTGCGATTGTGGTTTTGTTCATCATGAACGTAGACGAAGAAAAGGAGAAGGAAACAGAAGAGAGCATGAAACATTTTCAACATAGGTGGAGGTGTTAGAATGGTAAGGAGATATGGGAACGTAAGTGATTACATAAGGGAATTATCAGCTGCCTTCAATGCGGATAATAGAATTTCCAGGGTGCGGGCAACTACCAATAGTTGAACACAGCCCCTTCCTATGGATTTTGAGTCAGATCCCGGTGCATCGGAGAATCAAGGTGCACGGAAGGGTAGCATTTCAATATGTGGACATCTACAATGGACTGATGTTACAATCGGCAGGTTGGTAGAATTAGTGACAAATTCCTTTCAGTACGTCTCCCATGTTGATGGATGTACTGCTTTATTGGGAAATCCGGAGTGGTATAGGCAGTTGGATTTCAAAGTTGAGCGAGGAGAGTCAGTTCATCCATTGAGAGAGGTTGGTGTGATAATATTTAAAGACATTTAGGAGGGAAAATGAAAACACCAAACAAACCAATATCTCCTCTTTATTTTGGTCCAGATGAGATCAAACCAGAATTTAGAAGTGATGATCCGTGGGAGGTACATTTATTCGTGAGAGGTCAAAATATCTCAGATGTATAATATTATAGACTCACCAGAGGTGATTATATTGCCCATGTATTACATGATTTGGTAAGAGCGTATGATGGAATTAGCAGGAGGGTGGCAGTGAGGTTGGTAAATGAAGCATTTGAGAATCCCTCGCTAGCCAGTGATGAGTTGGTTGCAAAATTTGACCTTGAACTACTTGTCGAAGGTGCTGTGGGGAGTGTATTAGTGAGGACACATATGGACCCCTACGGCAGACCTATTCAGATTTGGGGAAAAGTTGATGATCAAAAAGACGCTAGTAAGGTGGAAAAATGAAGATTCAAACTGCAAAGAAGGAATTAGAGTTGGTGGTTGCAACTGACAAGTTTCTAATTTCTGAAACGGTAAATGATACTCGAAATGTAGGTGGAGAGCGGGAAGACTATCAACGACAGATCGAAGCGATGGTTATGATCACTGCGCATTTCAAATTAACAGAAAGGGAATCATATCAAGATGAATATTTTGGCGGCAGCAAAGAATGGTATGTAGTATATGTTAATTATTTTGATCATCTAAATGCAGATGGTCGGTTTGACCGATTGCAGGCTCGTTCCGCACCAATCGGATCTTGGACAAAGCTAGACAGTAAACGGAGATACGATGACGAATTAGAATCTTGCGTTCGCCAAGAATTTCCAGGTCACAATGTCTCGCTCAAAGTGGAAATTCACTCTAAACTATTTGAACAAACACGACACAGTGCTGAATTGCTGCAAGTCTTAAAACCATATATTGGTCAAGTTATTGATGAAGGAATTACCAAGTCAAAACAACATATCAGAGGTATGGCAACATGAAATTGAGAAAACTTGCTACCATTGGGTTACTTTATATGGTGTCTGCCTTGGCACCTAAAGCCGAAGCAGATGAAGGATTAGAGATAGCTGTAAACGAATATATCCAGTCGACAAAAGAATCAGCTAGTTTTGATACTGTTGCCTGGGGAAAGAAGCTCTTTGTAGGAGTAGGCGGAAACACTACTGGATTGCGTTATGCAGGATTTATGCATGAGAGAGAAATTGAGGGATTAGATGTTACTATTGGAGCGAATGTGGCTGACAGTGGTGAAACAGATTGGGAAGCTCATGGGAAAGTCGGTAAAGGACCGTTTAGCTTTGGCTTTGGTAGAGTTGATACTCATGGAATAGATACTGATTATGTGAAGCCAGAATTCGAGTTTTCCTTGCCTAATTGGAATGTAGAAATTGGAGCTATCCTTTCGCGATTTAGGGAAGAAGATACAAGGTATTCTGTAGGTGGAAGTATCTTTGCCTCAAATGATCTTTTTAGAATAGGTTATACGAATACAGGAGAGGAAGCAACTTATCACGTTGGCTTCATCGCGCCTGAAGGAAATACCTTAAGGCCAGTTTTTGAAGTATTTCGGTATGACTTGGATATAGGTGATCAGCCTGGTCCTCAGATTACGCTTGTTAATGGAACGTTATCTTTTACTGGCGGTTTTTTGAGTCATGGTGCTGGACAAGGGAGAGCTGAAGGCATAACCGGAGCAAATGAGCAGAATCCTTTTTTTGCTTTGGCTAATGCAAATTATCTTGCTCCTATCGAGAATTTAGGTAGCTATGCTAATTTCAGGATCTTGGATGTCAAGCCTCCTGGTGGAGATCATCAGACAAGCTGTCAAGCAGTTGCCTTTCCTTTTCAGATTGCAGGCATGGAAGGCTTTCCTAGTGGATTCTTCCTTGAAGGAAGCTATCGAGATAAAGCAGGATTTGGTGTCGGCTATAAAGGAAAGAATATTGGAGTGAAGTATGAACATACTGGCTCTGAGAATAAGGTGAGTGTTCATGCGAACTTTAAGTTTTGACGGGGTCGTGAAATGTCAAAAGTCAATGTTGTAATAGGGGATGGAGAAATAAGGTATTACTCGGATTGTGGAGCAGTATCGCAAAAGGAGTTTCAAGAAGATTTTGCTAGACGTGACAATGCTGGTGAGATTAGTGATATTGTTGAAGAGGAAGGGAATATCATCACTGCCATAAAACTGTGTGAGGATGAGGTGGTTGTGAGAAGATTAACTACTAAATATACTGACGCTGTTGTTAAGGATTCTCCTACTTGGCAATCTATTTACCATGCTGGTGTTGCACGGTGGGGCGCTCTTGTTGGTGCTGAAGATTTTGTCATCGCGTTTGAAATCAAGAAAAACTATGCATTCGCTGCCTTAATTGAAGAAATGTCCAATCGGCCAAAGGATGGTGTGCTCAGGACAAGAGATGTTTATACTGGTGCATACTCAACTCGTGTGGAGGTGAAGGGTTGGGATTTTGGTATGAAAAGTGGATTTGGGGTTGTCTATAAAATTGGTCGGGATCTCTATGGTGATCAATTGACAGCAAAAATCGCCAAAGAGGCATTCAAATTTGATTATCCTTTCCAGTGGCAGGAACATTATGGTAGCTTGGCGGATGCATGGTTCAAAGAGCTGAGCGCATAACTTTTTATATTGTGTTTTAATTCTAAAAGGTTATGCACCAGTAGCCGCAGGAGCCTTTTTAAAAAAGGCTCGCGAAAATTGTGCAAGTGAGACATTTGCTTCGCAAAGTCTCACGGATCTATGCACCAGTAGCTCAGCTTGGATAGAGCGATTCCCTCCTAACCACTGGTTACGC
>JAAOYF010000073.1 GCA_018221205.1 Candidatus Woesearchaeota archaeon
GTAGCCGCGTAAAAATATTTCTAAGAAGTCGACCTAAAGGTCGGGGAATTAAACCCCTGTGCTCGCTACGCTCGCATTAAAGATGTTGTAATTTATATAAAATTTTCCACGGAACTCTTCAATAAATTTTTTTTCGAAGAAATAGACTATCTGTCTCGAAGAGACTAAGGCGGCTACCCTTTTTAATAAATCTACACGACAATTGGATATAACAACCTTTTTATACGAGCTTTTGTTTTCTAAGGGTGATGGCAATCATCAACGCAAGCACATCAGTCATTCCTGCCTGTGATGTTTCTTTAGAGAAATTAAAGGATCTGGTGAAAGAGACCTGCTCTGTTGATGGCATCGGCGGGTATAAGATCGGATTTGAGCTGGTGCTGCCGCATGGTTTTGCGAAAGTCATCTCTGCTATCAGGGAACATACTGATCTGCCTATCATCTATGACCATCAGAAAGCTGGTACTGATATCCCTGATACTGGCAGAAAATTTATGGCTGCTTGTAAAGGAGTGAATGCAGTTATTCTGTTCCCTCAGGCTGGGCCTGTTACTGAAGAAGAATGGATAAAGGCTGGCCAGGAAGCTGGAATGAAGATCATTGTGGGTGGAGAGATGACCCATAAAGGATATCTAGAAAGTGATGATGGCTTCCTGAAAGATGACATGCCTACTCAAGTATATACTCTCGCAGCCCAGCTAGGAGTGACTGATTTTGTTGTCCCTGGAAACAAACCTGATAAGATCATGGAATATCGGAGATTGTTAGAAGGGTTAGGAATCAAACCTGTGTTTTACTCTCCTGGATTGATAACGCAAGGAGGGTCTTTGACTGAGGGTGCCAAGGCTGCTGGAGACAACTGGCATGCGATTATTGGCCGTGGAATCTACGAAGCAAAAGACATGCATAAGGCTGCCAAAGAATTCACCAAAGAATTTCTTTAACTTCAATCTGAATCAAAGTCAAAGATAAGTATTTATATATGGCTTGTTTAATGGTTTTCAGGTGATACCATGAAAGGAAAACTATTCACGATGATTGTTGTTTTAGCAGTAGTATTTATGATCGGCTGTACGCAGCCTCTTGTTGTTGAGCCGAGTGTTAAATTGACAGACAGTTCTCTTGAGACTTCTCAGGAACTGAAGAAATTCAGCTCTGTTGATGAACTGAAGAAATATCTTGATGATAATATGGAGGGTGTCTTTGATGGATATGCGAAAAATGTATTCGCAAGGTCAGGGGGCATAGCTATAGATTCTATGGATATGGCTGTTGCAGAGAGTGCGCCTATGGAAGCAGTTGCGGGTGATTATTCTGAAACCAATGTCCAAGTTGTGGGAGTGGATGAAGCTGATTTTGTGAAGAATGATGGAAAATATATCTATACCTTAACTGGAGATGTGCTGGTCATTGTCGATGCGTTTCCGGCAGATGATGCTGAGATTGTCTCTAAGACTCTTCTTGATGGCAGGCCTGTCAACATGTTCGTGAACGGCGATAGATTAGTTGTCTTCAGTGTGACGGATGATGAAGTGTTTGTCATTCCGGAATATGATTATTTCCCACAGCCTCGCTATACGCAGAAGACACATGCCTATGTGTATGATATCTCTGACAAAGAGGATCCTGAATTGGTAAATGATTTCAATGTCAATGGTAATTATTTCCAGGCTCGGATGATTGGCGACTATGTCTATTTCATCGCTAAAGACAGTGTCTATTATTTCAATAACTTGATTGATGTTCCTGTTCTTCGGAACTTTGATGAAAGTATTGTCTCTCCTGAAATTTTTTATTTCGATAATCCGGAGCAGAATTTTGTGTTCCATACTGTTGCGGCTTTTGATGTGAATGATGATTCACTGAATGCAGAAACGTATATGATGGGTCATTCGAATACTTTGTATGTATCGACTGAAAATATCTATATCAGCTATCAGAAGAATCCTTCACACCTTTTCTATAGGCAGAAGAATGAAGATAGATTCTACAAAGTTGTACTTCCTTTATTGCCTTCTGATGTGCAGCTTAAGATCAAGGCAGTCGATGATTGGGATGAGATCTCATCTATCTTAGAAGATATGTACAATACGATGGAGGATAAAGAGAAATCAAGGCTTATCGAGGAAATCGAAGAAAAGGTCTCTGAGTATGAATTGAAATTGGAGATAGAGAGAAGGAAATCAATCATCCATAAGATAGGCATTGACAACGGCAGATTGAGTTATAATGGAAAGGGCGAAGTACCTGGAAGATTATTGAATCAATTTTCGCTTGATGAGCATGATGGGAATCTAAGAGTCGCTACAACAACTGAAATATGGACTCGATTTGATACTATACGGCACAATAATGTCTATGTACTGGATGAAGATATGGACACCATTGGAGAGCTAGAAGAGATAGCCCCAGGTGAGAGCATCTTTTCGACAAGGTTTATAGGGGACAGATTGTATATGGTGACTTTTGAACGGGTTGATCCTTTCTTTGTCATTGATCTGAGCAATCCGCGCAAGCCTGCTATCCTGGGAGAGCTGAAGATTCCTGGCTTTAGTGATTACTTGCATCCGTACGATGAAGATCATATCATAGGAATAGGCAAAGAGACAAAAGAGAACCAATGGGGCGGCATTTCAACTAAAGGTGTAAAATTAGCTCTCTTTGATGTCTCTGATGTTTCCCATCCTAAAGAAGTGGATAAGATCGAGATCGGAACATCTGGTAGCGATTCAGAAGCGTTGAATGAGCATAAGGCTTTTCTCTTTGATAAGAAGAAGAATCTGCTTGTTATTCCGTTGAGAGAAGTCAAAGGCGAGAGAGAGTATGATAGATTGACTGGTTATAGGCAGCGGGTCTGGCAAGGTGCGTATGTCTTTTCGTTGACTCCTGAAGATGGTTTTGATGTTAAAGGGAAAATAAGCCATAATGAAGGATTTGAAGAAGACCGTTGGTACTGGGGAAGCCCGTATGCTGTCAAGAGAAGCCTCTATATGGATGATGTACTCTATACCATATCTCATAAGAAGATCATGATGCATGATCTTGAGGATATCGATGAGATCAATGAAGTGGATCTGCCCTATAAGCGGGATAAGTATTACCCTGTCTGGTAATGACCTCCTCCCCGACTTGAAAGTCGGGGTATCCGCTTAAGCTTCTGCGTGGTGTTGTTCTTGATTTACTATGTACTTGA
>JAAOYF010000074.1 GCA_018221205.1 Candidatus Woesearchaeota archaeon
CAAGTACATAGTAAATCAAGAACAACACCACGCAGAAGCTTAAGCGGATACCCCGACTTTCAAGTCGGGGAGGAGGTCATTGAAGAATATTTTGCTCTACTTTCTATCCTTGTGCACGAGAATATTCACAGATCCTCTCCACTAAAAGTCCTTTCAGAAGAACAAGCGAGCTACTTCTGGAAATCAGCTTTCGAATTATGCACAGATGAGAAATCAAATTCAAAGTTATCAAGTATCAAGAAGCATTCTGGCAAAGTCAAAATTAAGGGACTGCGCATCATATTTGAATCAAAAGGAGAAAAAGTAGGATCATATGGATATTTAGATGAATTTGCTGCACATTATATGTCATCAGCTATAGTTGGGTTTCATTGCAAACAGATCGCATGCTTTCCTGATTTTCGAACTGGGCAGTTGCTTTCATTTTACGCATATAAGATAGGAAATAATAGTGACGTGCAAACACAAGGTATGAGAATTCTGGATGGTCATGCTAAAACTCTTGAGTTCTTTCAAGATTATTTAGCAGGTAATGTTCCTTTGGAACTAGTTCGTGGACGATCGCATGAATTTGCATTGAGAAGTATGATGTGTAGTACAGGAATAAGAGCACTAGTATCAGGACAAATTCCTGGTATAGAAGTGATTATGACAGCATTATATGAGCCCATGCCCACTTAATTCGAAAATAGTAGTAGAAATTAAGTATCAATCATTTCGATTTCAATGTTAAGGCCTTCGGGGATGGGGACGCGCATCACCAGTTTTAGAGCGCGCTCATCGATGCCGAGATCGATCAATCGTTTATGCACTCGGGCTTCGTAACGTTCCCAAGAGGCTTTTCCGTCGCCGCAAGGACTCTTTCGAGTGGTTATCTTCAGTTTCTTTGTAGGAAGAGGTATTGGGCCACGGCAATCGACTCCTGTCTTATCGGCAATATCCATTATCGAGGTGCACACTGTATTAACTTTGTTGATGTCAATACTTGCTAATTTTATTCTCGCTTTCTGCATTTTGCCTCATGATAAGCCAGGGTTCACCATGATCCAGGTATCCTGGGTAATAAAATAAAAAAATTATTTCTTGACCAGATCAATGCACATGCCAGCTGCGACTGTGCTTCCAGAGTCTCGAACAGCAAACCGTGACATCTGTGGGATGTCTTTCTGCTTCTCGATCACCAATGGCTGTACTGGCTTTACTCTGACAATGGCTGCGTCACCATTCTTGACAAAGTCAGGATTTTCCTGAACAACTTCGCCAGTTGCTGGGTTGAGCTTCTTCTCAATAGCTGAGAATTGGCAGGCAACCTGAGCTGTATGGATATGGAACACCGGGGTATAGCCAGCAGTCAATACTGTCGGATGATTCAATACCACGATCTGAGCAGTAAATTCTGTCGCGACTGTAGGTGGATTGTCTGTCCTGCCAAGTACATCGCCTCTGGCAATATCTTTCTTGCCGAAACCTCGTACGTTGAAGCCTACATTATCGCCCGGACCTGCTTCTTGCATTTGTTCATGATGCATCTCAATGGTCTTGACTTCTCCTTCAACGCCTTTTCCTTCCCTTCCAGGCATGGCAACAACTTTGTCGCCTAGCTTCATAACTCCGGTTTCGATTCTTCCGACAGGGACAGTTCCGATACCTTGGATGTTATAGACGTCCTGGATAGCTAATCTTAATGGAAGATTTGTCGGCTTTTCAGGCTCTTTGATCTCATCTAATTGCTCAAGAAGAGTCTTACCTGTGTACCATCCCAAATTGTCTCCTTTCTTTGCAACGTTGTCTCCTACCAATGAAGCGGCAGGCAGGAATGGAACATCTTCAGGTTTGTATCCAACGGTCTTCAAGAGTTCTGAGATCATTCCCTTCATCTTGTCGAACTTTGCTTGATCGAATTTGACAGCATCCATCTTGTTGATGATGACAAGAAGCTGATTAACGCCAAGAGTTCGTGCCAAGAATGTATGCTCCTTTGTCTGGGGCTGGATCTCGTTATCGTTTGCATCGACAACCAAAACACCGACATCAGCTTGTGAAGCGCCTGTGATCATGTTCTTGATGAAATCCTTGTGGCCTGGTGCATCGATAATCGTGAAGTAATACTTCTTGGTATCGAAGCGCTTATGAGCCAGGTCAATAGTGACTCCTCTCTCTTGCTCCTCCTTCAGATTATCCATGACGAAAGCGAACTCAAAGCCGCCTTTGCCTAGGCTTTCAGCTTTCTCTTTGAGCTTCCGCATGGCCTGCTCATCGATATTTCCTGAATCAAAGAGCAATCTGCCTACAGTTGTTGATTTACCTGCATCAACGTGCCCTATGAATACGATATTAATGTGTGGTTTTTTATCAGCCATTTTTTATCCTCCTTTAACAGTTAATTTTAGTGTAATATGCCCTCTTAGGAATTCCATGGGGCTTTATAAACCTTACTACTTTTTATGCTCCAAGCATAGCATCTGATAATCCCTTTCTTTCGATGATCTGCTTCTTTATTTTGTCCTGTAATTCTTCAGGCAGCTTCTCGAACATCTGGTCGACCAAACTAGAGCTTCCTCTTCCGCCGGTTGCTGAGCGTAAATCTGAGCTCCAACCGAACATCTCACCAACAGGCATCTTTGCGCTGGCAACTACTGTTGCGCCTTCCTGGTTCATCTCTAGCAATTGGCCTCGCTTATTGGCGATGAGCTTTGAGAGCTCTCCCATGAAATCAGATGGTGCCTCGATCCTTTGGATCTGCAAAGGCTCAAACATAGAAGGCCGAGCAATCATCATCGCACCCCTGATTGAATCTCTGACAGCAGGATAGACCTGCGCCGGACCACGATGGATAGCATCTTCATGGAGCTTCATATCAAGCAGCTTGACCTTGACCTTGACGCAAGGCTCTTTGGCCAGAGGACCTTCCTTCATGACATTTTCAAACGTGTCAAAGATCATCTCGATGACCTCTCCTAAATGGACTTGGCCGCGAGTCTCATCAATGAGCATGTTGCCCTTGTAGATATTCTTCACTTTGACTGCTTCCTTAGACTCCATGCCTGCTTCTACCAATGCATCTCTCAAGACTGTATCTTTTTTCTTGACCCTGCCTTCATGGATCTTGCCAGCTTTGATATCATCATAGATAGCATTTTCCAAAGGCTCGACCTCAAAGTAGAATTTATTGTGTTTGTTTGGAGACTTCCCTTCAACATCCTCTGGAGATGCTTTCGTTATTGTCTCTCTGTATACCACAATGGGTGGAGAGGTCTTGATATCGACATTCTTCTCAGATTTAATCCTGTTCTCAATGACTTCCAGATGCAGTTCTCCCATGCCATGCATAAGGTGTTCTCCTGTCTCCTCATTGATGTCAATAACAATAGATGGATCTTCTTTTGCGATTGTCCGTAGGGTATCGATCAATTTTGGAAGGTCAGCAGGGTTTTTGGCTGCGATGGCTTTTGTCACGACAGGCTCGAAGATATGTGTTATCTCCTCAAATGGAATTGTCTGCTCCAACGTAACAGTCTCTCCTGGATATGATTTTATGCCTCCTATGCCGATGATATTCCCTGCAGGAACATCTTCAATGATCTCTCTCTTTGCGCCATTATAGATATAGATCTGCTGGATCTTAGATTTCTGCTTCATCCTGTTGAGATAGACTTCCTTACCCTTGGTCATGGTCCCAGAAAATAATCTTCCGGCAGATATCTCTCCTGCCTGCGGGTCAACGACGATCTTTGTCAGGACAAAGAACAACGGTCCATCGGGATTGCATGCAAGTAATGATTTTCCTTCTTCTGACTCTGCTTCACCCTGCCAGATCTTTGGGATTCGATATGCCTGCGCTTCTACTGGATTGGGCAGGTGCTTCACGACCATATCCAGGATGACCTCATGTAAAGGTGCTTTCTTTGCTAATTCTTTGTATGCATCTCCGCCTTTCTCATATGTCTCGATGATATCTTTGAATGTTATTCCTTTCTTCTTCATGAAAGGTATACTCAATGCCCAATTGTGAAAAGCTGAGCCAAAAGCTACCAATCCTTCCTGGACATTCAGCTGCCATTTGTCTCCATACTCTTTCTCTGCAATATCTTTGATCAGTTTATTTATCTGAGTGATGACATTGATGAAGCGTTCCTGCATCTTCTCTGGAGTCAGCTGCAATTCTTTGATTAGTCTATCGACTTTATTGATGAACAGAATAGGCTGTACTCTTTCCCTTAGCGATTGTCTTAACACTGTCTCGGTCTGGGGCATGATGCCCTCTGAAGCACAGACCAATACGATAGAGCCGTCAACTGCCCTCATCGCTCTCGTCACGTCTCCGCCGAAATCTACGTGGCCTGGAGTGTCAATCAGATTGATGAGATATTCAGTATCGTCGAATGAGTGCACCATAGAGACGTTTGCTGAATCGATGGTGATGCCTCGTTCTTTCTCGTCATCATGGAAATCAAGGGCGAGCTGCTTTCCAGCCAGCTCTTCTGACATCATCCCTGCTCCTGCCAATAGGTTATCAGAAAAGGTCGTCTTGCCGTGATCGATATGTGCACAGATAGCGATATTCCTGATCTGCTTAGGCTTACTCATGATCTTCTTTACTTTATCAGCCATCTTTGCCATCAGAAATCCCCTCCGGTGATTTCCTGGGTTCCAAAATAATATTTTGTAACCATTTTTTTAGTCCTCCTTCCAGAGCATCTTCTCTATTTTCGCTTCTTTCATTTCTGTAGGATAGATCGTGCTGATCAGCTCATCAGGCCTGAACCAGAGCTTTATCTCCCGTTCGCCTTCTTTGGGATTCTCTGATGCATGGACAACATTCTCAAAGATCCCTTTTGAGGTTATCCTTCCATATTTTCCCCTCACTGAATGAGGTTCGGCCTCTTCTGGGTTGGTCGCGCCTGCACATTTTCTGATCTTTGCGCATGCACCATCTCCTTCATAGACCAATGCTAAAACAGATTTCATATGGTAATGGCCCATGATATACTTGATGAGCTCATCGAAAAATTTTTCTTCTCTCAGATGTTGATAATGTTCCTCAGCAAGCTCCTTGGTCACTTGAACAACCTTTGAACCTACGATATGCAGATTAGTCTCTGCTAATTTCGCGAGGATATCACCAGTCAGATGCTTGATAATTGCATCTGGTTTGATGAGAACGAGACATTGCTCTGTCATTTTTGATACCTCTTAGACCATTTGGTCGTGATGGGCTTTCTTTTCAGCTTGATAAAATTCTTCTCGCATTTCTTGTTCTTGAAAAAAAGAACCTTTCCTTCTTTTGTTATATAGGTTATGCCTGTTCCTGGCTCGATCTCTTCTCCTGAAAATGTACATTTTGCCATTTTAACCCTTCCTGCCCCGGCCAGCACTATGCAATGGTTTTGCTTCAATCTCTGTCTCACGAAGCATCAACACATCTCCGATCTGTATCGGTCCTTTGACATTTCTTCTGAGTACCTTATTCTGGTCTCGGCCATCCAAGACTTTGCATCTCACTTGCAAGGCATCTCCTCTTGTGCCGGTCCTTCCGATGATCTCCTGGACTGTAGCCGGAAATGCTTTGGTGAAATGGATGCCTTTCTTGTCATCCTTTTTCTCTGGCTTTCCTTTTTTTGGTGGTTCTGCCATCTTCATTCCTTCTTATCCATGAGCTTCTTGGCTTCTCCTTCTTCGATAACCGCCACTGCAGCTGTTCCGACCTCTATGCCGGAAGCAGCCCCTAATTCCTCTTTTGTCTCCACTTCATGACAAGGTATGCCTTTCTCCTTGCAGAGCAAGGGGATATGCATGATCACTTCTTTAGGATCAGTGTCCTTAGCAAAGGCAACAAACTTAGCTTTGCCCTTCTCAATAGCTTTGGTTACCTCATTCGAACCTTTCTTAATCTTACCTGTCGCTTTTGCAACTTCGATTATTTCTAGTACATCTACCATTTTCTCCTCCTTGTAAAATCATCAGAATGATCTTACCTCAATCCTCCCTGCCTTGGGAATCATTTGTCATAGGCAGTTTTCAGAGAATCTAGGCCCTATATAAAGATATCGGAAGCAATGGGCTGTAAAGTTTAAATAGTTTCAGTATTATAAGAGTTTTTGAGTTCCCAATAAATTCGACCGAAGGGAGTGTAACTGTCCGAAGGACTAATGGTCTGAGTTCTATTATGATAAATATTAAATAGTGATATAATTAGTATAAGAATATGGTATTAAAAAAGAGGAGTATATTGTCTCTTTGTATTCTAATAAGTCTGATTCTTCTTATATCTGGTTGTATTAAGCATCAAGATAATACAACAAGCTTTGGAATAACTCTGCCAGTTAACAGTGAAGATATTGTTTTTGAGTACGAAGGAATCTGGCCTTTTGGTATCCAAGGTGGGGATCATCCCCATGGTCATCCAGGTATTGATTTTCAGGCAAGAGAGGGATCACCAATATTTGCTGTTGATGATGGTATTATCGATAATATGGATAAGATGGTAGGAGAATACAAAGAGCAGTCAATTACTTTGAAGCCTGATAATTATAAAGAGCATATTATACATTACACTGGATCAATGAATGACATTCAGGTTAAAGAAGGTGATAGAGTAAAAAGAGGAGACATCATTGCATATTACAGAATCTGGATAGAATTTCAGGATAGCAAAGAGAGGGTTGGGCATATTCATTTTGAGTTTCATGAAAAGACTAATAGTCAGGGTGGAGCACTATGTGGATATGATTTCATGACAGAAGAAGCTAAACTGGAATTAGACGAGTTATTTATTAAAGCAACTTATGATAACAAAGAACAATATCCGTTAATATGTAACTCGTGCCCAGAAGGAGGATGCTATTAATGAAAAAATATATTTTATTCATCATCCTAACTCTGATATTATTAAGTGGATGCAGGCAAGAGCGCACCAGTGAAGATAGGAATAAATGTTCACCAGGTTATGTATGGGATGAAGTAGATTGTTGTTTTGATGAGGATAATGATGGAAAATGTGATCTGAATCCTCATGAAAAAATAGAAAAAGCAAATCAAGAAGAAGAAAAGTACAATATTAATGATGAGAGAGAATATAATTTTCTACATGAAGCAAGTGAGATAGTAGAACGTAAAGGAAAAAGTGTCAGAGGAGAAGGTTATGCAGAACTTTTAGATGTGGAGGATGGTGTTGCTGTTTGGCTTTCTGTTGGAAAAGTTTTTCAGGTTTTAGACATAAGCAACTCAACAAATATTGTTGTCCATAGAAATATGGATGTAGATGGATCTGCTGAAGTTGTTACTAGCGATGATAAATATGTATATTATTCAGATTCAAAAAAGATTTCTGTTTATTCTAAAGATGATCCTTATGGGGAAATAATTGGAACTTATGAAGATGAGTTTAGAGCCACTATAATTACAGTGGAAGAGGATTATGCTTATATTTCTGGTGGAAGCAATTTAGTAGTATTAGATATATCTAATCCAAAGAAGATTAAAAGAATTTCAGAGTCGGAAATTCAAGGATCAGGTCCATCAAAGATTTTTTACAAAGATGGTTATTTGTTTTTTGCAGTAACTCTTGGGGGATTGAATGTGATAAATGTAAAAGATCCTTATAATCCCAAGGAAGAATATTTTCATCCTTTCGAAACTCATGAAATGGGTTTTGAAATGAGTGGAGATTATCTTTATTTAGCAAGGATGAATACAATGAAAAGTTCGAAAACCAGTGATATAGGATATGAATCAACTTCAAAATTTGAAGTATTTGATATTTCAAATCCTGTTTCTCTTAAAATAATTGGGTCTTTAGTTATTCCGACAAAGATTAATAGTATGGCAATTAAAGGAAATTATGTGTATGTTGCTGGAGATGTGCCTAATTTTATCAGTGTGATTGATATTAGTAATCCTTCTTCCCCTAAGATTGCCAATACTATCACATCGATAGAAGGGGCTAGGATGGCTATGGATATGTATATTTATGGAGATTATGCTTATTTTATGAATTCAGGTGATGGTTTTCAGATATTTAGTTTAAAAGATCCAATAAATCCCAGTCATGTAAAAGATTATGATGCAAAAAAGAATTATATTAGTTTGCATGGATCGGGAGATAAGATGTATATGGCAGTTGAAGAAAGATATTTTAATGTTGCAGATGTAAAAGATCCAGAAAATCCAGTTCTTGCTTATACTGAATTAATTCAGGGAGGAGCTTTTCGTTATACAACTATTGAGCTTCATGAAGGCAAAAGTTTTTCAAATGCTAATGGATTGGTAGTACATGATGTAAAAGACCCCTATAAACCAAAAAAATTAAACATAGGTAATATTGATGTTGATGGAATCCATTTGAAAGATAATTATTTGTATACAGTAATTGGTGAATGGGGTCTTGACATATATGATATGACTGACTTAAATGATTTTAAACATATCTCAAGAACAGAGTTTATGCAGGGGATGTGCAGTAATTTTATTTTAGACGATCACTGGGTGGTATGTAAAACAAATATTCCTTATTCCATAAATGTAATAGATGTTACAGATCCAAAAAAACCTATTGCTACAGATACTTATGAGTATAAGCAAAATGTTAGATCATTGACATTAAAGGACAATATCTTATATGTCTCAATGAGCGATAATTTTCTTGATATTTTTAGAATAAAAGATAATGGGAAGTTAGAGTTGATTTCTACTTTTAAAGTTAAAGCAGGACATGTTCAGATAAAAGATGATAAAGCATATGTATTAAGTACCATAAATATTTTAGATGTTAGTGATTTATCAAATCCTGTCACAATAGGTGAAGTTTATAGTAATAATGTTGCGGAACAAGGTAAAATTTACAAAGAGTATTTGTATGTTGCAGATGGAAATGCTGGATTGACAGTAATTCCTCTTGATAATGAATAACTATTGGACTTCTTTCTAGCAGAGAAAATCTATATGTCCTAACGCCCAGGAACTCCTATTTTAAAAAAAGGAACTCAAATTTTATTGAACTTAACAACTATTTAGCGAAGTCATTGCGCTTTTACAAGATATTCAGTACATAGGCGCAATGGATATTGGGGACGGCGACCTTCTTAGGCAATTTTTCAGCTTTCGAAGCAATAGATTTAAATATATTTTATTTCAAGATTAGTGTATGTTCAATCTTACTGCGACTGCATCTCAGATATCTTTTGAGGAAGGCATCACTACCCTCATTCCGCTGGGCCTCACTATCTTGGGGATAGCGGTCTATGGAGTCTTTATCTTCAAGTTCTATCGTTTCCTGGCCCGGAAGGATATCTTCAACCTGAATCTGGCCAAATACAACCAGGCTGTCCACCCTGTCCTGGAGAAATTCTTTGCCTTAATCCTCTATTTTGTCGAATATATCATTATCTTTCCACTCTTCATCATCTTCTGGTTCTTGGTACTGTCAACCTTAGTCGGATTACTGTCCAAGAGGGGATTCCAGGATGTTTTCCTGATATCGATGGCCATTGTCTCTGCTACGAGGATTGCTGCATTCTACAATGAAGAATTATCAAAAGACCTGGCAAAGATGATCCCCTTTGCGCTGCTGGCTGTCCTTATCATAGATATCACCTTTATCACCTTCGAGAGCATAAAGGTTGTCCTCAACAATATCCTCATCAGCTGGAAGACCATCTTCTATTATCTTGTCCTGGCCATGGGCCTGGAATTATTCTTAAGGATGATCGATCCAGTCATCAGCTTGTTCTTTGCACCGAAGGAGTAATCGAAACATTTATATATGATTGTTGCATATTTGTATCTAAATAGGACAATTTTTGTTACAAATTCGTAAAAATGACAAAACGAGTAAGCATCTCCTTGGACCCTGAACAGATTAAATTACTTCATTCTGTCAAGGGATTCGGGAATAAGGAAGCGGAGATTGTGAAGAATATTTTGATTTCATACCTATCAGAGAAAGGCTACCTAGAGGATCTCAATAAACAATGATCGACAACATCTTTTTCGATATAGGCATCATCATGGTAGTGGGCACTGCTTTCGCCTATCTTGCCAGATTGCTCAAGCAGCCTATCATCACCGGCTATGTCCTGGCAGGACTGATCCTTGGCCCTTTCCTTCAGATAATAACCAACCAGAGCATCATTGTCACGTTGTCTGAGATGGGCATCGCGTTCCTGCTGTTCATCGTCGGATTAGAGATTGATCTGCGGAAACTGAAAGAAGTGGGGATGGTGAGCACTATAGGCGGCCTGACAAAGTCTCTGATACTCTTCTCTTTGGGTTATGTCGTCGTTATCTTTGCCGGCTTCAGAGATATGTCAGCAATCTATCTGGGGTTGATCTTAGCATTCTCCTCAACTATGGTCGTCATCAAGGTACTCTCTGATAAACGAGAACTTGATACCTTGCATGCGCGCATCATCATCGGTTTCCTCATCATCGAGGACATCCTGGCGATCTTTGCCATGATCGTCCTTGCGAATCTGGATGGATTCTCCTTTACTTTACTTTTTGAAGCAATATGGAAGACTGCATTCCTCTTTGTCATCGCCAGAGGCGCAAACAAATATATCTTTCCAGGACTGTTTAAATTTGCGGCCAAGAGCTCAGAGCTGCTCTTCCTGACAGCAGTAGCAGTAACGTTCACGTTCTCGTTGCTCTTCTCGGAATTGGGCTTTTCGATATCGATCGGAGCTTTTGTCGCAGGCATCAGCCTCGCTAACCTGCCTTATGTGTATGAGATTGTAGGAAAGGTGAAATCGATGAGAGATTTTTTCTCGACCATATTCTTCGTCTCATTGGGCATGTCTATTGTGAGCATCTCTAAAAGCCATATCATCATCACAGTCATATTGCTGCTCATCATCTGGCTGCTCAAACCGCTTATCGTGATGTTCATCACTGCCTTTTTCGGATACAACAAAAGGCCTGCATTTTTGACAGCTATCTCGTTGGCGCAGATAAGCGAGTTCTCGTTGATCATCGTGACACAAGGACTGGTCTTAGGGCATATCAGCCAGGAGGTGTTCTCGATAGCTGCGATCATCGCTGTGGTGACGATGAGCTCAACCAGCTATTTCATCAAATATGAGTACAGCATCTATTCGTTCTTCAAGGACTTCTTAAGAAAGTTCGACGGCTTCACGAACGGCATCAAGCATCTTGAGTATCAGGACAAGAAACTGGCCTATGATGTCCTCTTGGTGGGATATGATCGTATCGGCTATTCTATCGTGAAAAAGCTCCACATCCTGAAAAAGCATCTCATTGTCGTCGATTATAATCCAGAGATCATCAAGAAACTGATCGGGAAAAACATCCATTGCCTCTATGGTGACATCAGCGATGAAGAGATATTGGAAAGGATAGACCTCAAAGGATTGTCGATGGCTGTTTCCACTTCTCCGGACAAGAGAGACAACAAGCTGCTCATCAAGAAAGTGAAGGCAGTGAACAAAAAAGCAATGTTGTTCGTCACGGCGTCACAAGTTGAAGACGCACTTGAGCTATATGATGCAGGTGCTGATTATGTCATTGTCCCCCACCTGCTTGGCGGAGACCATGTATCCCTACTGATCGAGCAGTTCGGGAATGATATAGACAAACTTATCGCGCATAAATTAGGCCATATTGAAGAACTTAGAGACAGACAGAGCCTGGGTCATGATCGTCCTACACACCAAAATGAAAGACATATCCATCATTAAAGCAAAGGGATTGCCGACA
>JAAOYF010000015.1 GCA_018221205.1 Candidatus Woesearchaeota archaeon
GCAGCTACCAAGATCGTAGCTGAGATGGACAAGGTTAAAGCAGCAACCAGCGATGCTCTGTTGGTTACCACCTCAACAGGAACCGTTACGACCTACACTGCAGCCGAGGAAGAGGCTATGGAAGAGGAAGTAGTGGAAGAAGAGGCTGAAGAGTAAACCCTATTTATTTTTTCTTTTTTTTATCTTTTTCTAAACAATTTTAGCATAGAAGACATTGTAGGCATCTTTGGTTATCTCTACTCTGATTGTTCTTCTTCTCTCGAATGGACAGCTCAAAAGGAGCACCCTATTCTTTGCCACTGCATAGCTTTCATAAGGATAGCGTCCTCTTGAGATGATCTCTGCAGTGATGATATCACCCTTCTTGAAGGGCTTGGAAAGCTGTCTTGTCTTTCCGATCTTCTTGTCCTGGATAAGGACGATATTGCACTTTTTCTCAATCTCTTTTATCTTTTCGTAGAAAAAATCAAAGGACCTCTCTTTTACAGGGTTTCTGCCGCGCTTATTGATCATAAAATTCTGGATGCCTATTTCAAAACCTTGCTTTTTTGCGTATCTGACAATGTCTTCGATGTCTTCATCATTGACACCAAACATCCATACTGGAGTCAGGATAACATCGATCCTGCCCTTGATCTTCTCAACTATCTGAAGAATTCTCTTGATGTTATAAGCAGGAGTATGCATGATCTCTTTGCTGATATCTGATCTTAACGAGTGGAGGGAGACATTGAAAGAGGTCAAGCCGGCATCGATGAGGCCTGCTGCCAGTTTTTCAGTCAGGAGGATGCCATTAGTGATGATGGATATCTCTTTCACATAGGGTAATCTTGATAGGTCATGCACCAATTCAACGATTTCCGCATATAATAATGGCTCGCCCTGTGGATTGATGTAGAGATGCATCGGATGTTTCTTGAATTCGAGCAATCTCCTTGTCTCTTCGACGAGATAATCCTTCTCGACAACGACGTCAAACGTCTTTTTTGAGTCAAATCCTTCATCGACAGAGCAGAAGATGCAAGAGGTGTTGCAGCTCGACAATGGCTTGATCTCAAGAAGATCAGAGCCTTTGTCGACAATGCCGAAGCTTAATGATCCTATGAGGGGAATTCCAGAGTTCTTGTGGATGTAGAGAGTGGGATTTTTTGTAATGTTGTTTGTGAGATTTTGAAAGCCCCTATTCAGCAGCTTTGAGAACGATTTCTCTGCCCTTTTTTGGGTTATTTTCTGGAATTCTATGGTATTGCCCTTTATCTCAAAGGGGGCTATCTTTCGCAGCTCTTCTTTCTCTATCGTGAAAGAGAATAATCTAAGAAAATTGACCTTTATTGAGTCTTTTTCCTCTCTGAAGGCAAAATCCTGGAAGCTGAGCATCACCATGTGCTTAGAATCCGGACGTGGATTAAAAATATTGCTAAAATTTAAATAAAAATCCCCATTCTTTAGTGTATGGAAATGGTCATGAGCTATGAAACCCTTTTTGAGCTGCTGAGGACAGAGAGAAGCAGGACTGAATTGCAGCAGCTTCCTGCGAGCTATGCTGAGGATCTGCAGAAACTTCTCAAGCAGGAGCAGCAGCATGAGAAGAATATCCTTAAAATTACCCATGAGATCTATGAGCGGAGAGAGAAGAAGATCATCACCATGGCCATAGATAAGAGCAAGACAAAATCGGCGTTGATAGATTTCACGAAATTCCTCGATTATGAAAGAGAACTGTTCGATCTTGTCCTGAAGCTTCTTGACAGGCACCGAGATATGCATACACTTTCTCTGGAAGCCGGGAAAAAGGATGAGCCGAAAGAAGAGTTTCAGACAGCAGATAGTGTAGAGAAGCCAAAGATTGAGAATAACCTCAAGACAGTCAGGTTCTTAAGCCCGTTACCAAAGTTTGTCGGGCCAGAATTAGAACAGTATGGACCGTTTGATGAAGAGGATGTCGCGAGCCTGCCTTCAAAGATCGTTCAGGTCCTCGTCGATAAAAAAAGAGCGGAAGAGATTCAACCTATGTAGTTGACTTCACCAGGCCCTTTTTTCTGAGAGCTGACTTTTGTCAATTCATCTGTCCTTCGCAATACTTCTTCTTCCATATCCTTGATTTCAGAATCAAGCCTGTCTAGTTTTACATTGAAATTGAAGCGTTTATTGAAAAACTTGAGGATCTCTTTTGCTCCGGCAACTCCTAGATACATCGGATGGCCATAGGTCTCAGCTAGCAGGGCCACGGCATTTGTGCCTTTATCAGCCAGGCCAAGCAGCAATCCAGATACTCCTACAATGGGACCGACTACGCCATAGAGCTTATGCTGGAGGCTCTTGTCCTTATAGAGCTTCATCGCTTTCTTTGAATTTGCTGTGCAGTATAATTTTGGCTTTTTAGGAATCTCTACCAATCCAATGCCTCCTAACGCGATAAGGTCTTTGCAATGATGCTGCCTGCAGATCTTTATAATCTCTTCAGTAAATTCATAACAGCTTACCTCTTCAGAAGGTTGGACATCTCCGCTGAGAAAGAGGAATTCCTGATTCTTGACCTTTTTCATATAGATCTCGATCTTTGGCAATTCCACCAGATTGTCTTCGTTGATGAACACAGAATGCGGCAGGCTGTGGCTGTGCAGCTCGTACATCTTCTCTGCTTCAAGCTCGTCGATAAGAAAGTCTACCGCTACCTTGCCCACGTTGCCTATTCCAGGGAGACCCTCTATCAGAATAGGGGCCTTAAGTTTTATGCTCTTCAGCTGCTTTATCTTCCAACTCATGATACATCCGCCTATATTTTGCGTATTTATCTTCAGGAGAGTATTTTGGGGGACGAGCAATCTTTGTCTGCTTCTTGCATTTTGGACATTGCTCTTTCATCGTATAGGTGAGGCATATGCATTTCCTGATATGCTTCATTCTGCTCTCTCAAAAGTCCCTTCTCCTAGATCCTTCTCTGTAAAAGCAAGCACTTTTTTCATCGATTTCTCGAGTATCTTCTCTGCATCCTTATAGTTCTTCGAGGTGACGGAGACAGTATAGCTGCCCCCACCAGCGTATCTGATGGTGATCTTATCGTCTACAGATTCGCCATCTATCAATGCTTTCTTGATGATTTCCATGCCGTTGGGCCGGTAGCTCTGCAGATGAAAGGTGCCGCCGATGATGACGTCCTCTTCCTTAAAGCGTACTTTGATGATATCGACCAACTGGTCTGCGGTCTTTTTTGGAATGCCTAATCTCTCAAGCAAGTCAGTATCTTTGACGACATCTTTGAAGCATGAGGTAAGATCAGCATATTTATCGAATATCTTCCCAGTGAGCTCCTTGTAGAGCTTGATAGGATCAAGTTTATTCTGTTTTGCAATCTGTTCGATGATCTTCTCGGCTTTTTGTTCCTGCTTGATCTCATTGACCTTCTTCCTTTTTTGATTATCATTCACTCTTCTCAGAGAGAGGTCGATATGGCCTGCATTCTTGTCTACCCTCAGCACTTTGCAGACTACTTTCTTTCCTTCCACGACATAATCACGGATGTTCCTGATTCGACCTGGAGAAATCTCGGAGATATGGATCAGGCCGGACTTTCCATATTCATCAAGCTTCGCGAAGACAGAATGATAATGGATGTTCGTGATGGTACATAGGACTAAAATATCTTCTTCTGGGAAGCCTTCTTTTTGCAGCAGCATTTATTGCAGTACCTCAAGAATCCTTGATTTGATCTTTGACTTTCCGCCTGTCGGCTCGGCCAATACCTTGTCACAAACAAGACACTTAATGGATGTTGACGCTTTACCAAATATGGTCTGCTCATTCTTGCATTTAGGACATCTTACTTTAATGAATTTGCTGTCTGGTTCTTGCATATTATCACCTTATTATAGTTTTTAGGAATAAAACTTGCTTTATAAGGCTTTCGAGAATTATGTGAACTCTACCCTTTTTGCCCGGATGCCTTTTCTTTGGACAGATATCTTCTTGCAGACCTTGCATTCATATCTCAAATCAGTCTTTTTCGAGAGTTTCTTTCCTGTAAGCTTGAACTTCGTAACAGCAGGTTTGGAATATCTGCCTAGGTTGCCCATTCCTCGAGCTTTTCCCCTTCGCTTGGCCCTGATCTTTGAGCCATACGTCAGGCTAGAGGCCTGTTTTCGCTTATTCTGAGAGACTTTATGCTCAGTATGCTTCTTGCATTTCGCACAGAATCTCTTCATCACTTTGGGCTTTTTCATGGTTCTGAGGATTATGAGGCCATATAAAAAGCTTGCGGCTACCAATAATTATATAAATGTCTTTTATTCATTTTTAGTATCGAGGGGGTTGCCATGAAAATACTCAATGTCAAAGCGCGAGAAGTTCTTGATTCACGGGGAAATCCAACAGTAGAAGTCGATCTGCAGACAGACCATGGCACTTTTAGAGCGATGACGCCTTCTGGAGCGAGTGCTGGACAGCATGAAGCCTTAGAGTTAAGAGATAAAGAGGAAAGATATAGTGGAAAAGGCACACTGAAGGCTGTTAAAAATGTCAATTCAATCATCTCTCCAAAGGTTGTGGGTATGGATTGTACCCAACAGAAGGATATTGATACTGTTATGCTTGATCTAGATGGAACAGAGAACAAAGATAAGCTTGGAGCGAACGCTATCCTGCCAGTCTCGATGGCTGTTACTAAGGCAGGAGCTGCCGCCACCGGAATGCCTCTTTATGCCTATATCGGGAAGCTCTATGGAGTCACTCCAAACACTATCCCTACGCCGATGTGCAATGTGATCAATGGAGGAAAGCATGCAGGTCAGGAAAACTCTGTCCAGGAGCATATGCTCGTGCCTACTTCTGCGAAGAATTTCACTGAAGCCATCCGTCGAGTATCTGAGAGTTATCATGCATTGCGGAAGTTGTTGAAAGCAAAGTATGGATCTATGGCTACACTCATCGGAGATGAAGGAGGGTTTGCACCGACTAAATTGGATAATATCGAGGATAGATTTGAATTGATGATGAAAGCATGCAATGATGAGATGAAGATTGCTTTGGATCCTGCAGCTTCTGAGTTTTTTCATGATGGGAAGTATAAGATTGGTTCGAAATCCTATTCTGGCGGAGAGCTTGTCGATTTCTGGAAAGAATTGACAGAGAAATGGCCCATTGTCTCAATTGAAGACGGCCATGCTGAGGATGACTGGGACAGCTGGACTGAGATGGTAAGCAAACTTGGCAATAAGATCCAGATTGTAGGAGATGACCTGTTTGTGACCAATACTAAAAGAATTGCCAAAGGCATTGAATTGAAAGCTTCAAATTCTGTCTTGATCAAATTGAACCAGATAGGTACTGTTACCGAGACATTAGATGCGATGAAGATGACGCATGATAAAGGATGGACTACTGTCGTGAGCCATCGTTCTGGGGAGACCGAGGATAGTTTTATCGCTGATCTTGTTGTCGGAACAAATGCTGGCCAGATCAAGACAGGAGCACCAGCACGTTCGGATAGAAATGCGAAATATAATCAACTGATCAGGATCGAGGAAGAACTCGGCAGCAAAGCCAACTATCAAGGCGGGAATTTCCGATAGACTTTAATATCTACCTCTACCTTTTTCTTTTATGAACTTTCAGAATCTCCATCCAGTAGAGGATTATCAATTCTATATTGATCTAGCTTTTCGGAGAGCCCGTGAAGGAGGAAAAAGACTTCGGGCAAAAAAGCTGAAAGGCGGCAGACTGGAGAAATCAACACATATCGAACTGATGAAGATGCAGATCATCGCAGATACCATCACTGCTCGAATGGATAGCATCGGCAAGAACTTTCCGAGTATCAATCAATTGCCTGTTTTCTATCAAGATATGCTTAAATTGACCCTTGATGACGGCCAGCTGAGGAAATCTCTTGGAGCAATCAATTGGCTCAGGATACAGAGCAGAAAGCTTTTCCTTGACTATAAATGGAAATTAGTGAGGAATAAACAATTTTCCCGCGTCAATATCATCCGGGGGGAATTTCTTGGCAGGATCTCTTCTCTGGTCAAACAAGTGAAGAAGGATTTCCTCTTTCTTGAAGCAGCCAGGAAGACCATGAAGGGGTATCCAGATATCAAAGAGATGCCTACTGTGGCGATAGCAGGCTTTCCTAATGTGGGCAAGACAACTCTCCTGTATAAGCTGACCGGCTCGAAAGGAGAGATCAATTCTTATCCTTTTACGACAAAAGGAGTGAATGTGGCCTATATCGGCAAGAAGATACAGCTTTTGGACACTCCCGGAACATTGAACAGGCTGGATAAGATGAATTTCATCGAAAAAATTGCCCATCTTGCCATCAAGCATTCTCATGCTGTTGTCTATGTCTTTGATCCTACTGAAGAATATCCGTTGAAAAGACAGATCCAATTGTATAAGCTCACCAAGACCTATAAGAAACCCTTACTCTGCTATCTCAGCAAGATTGATATCGCAGAAGAAGAGATTGTCGGCGAGATCATCAAGAAATTCAACCCTATTACCAATTATCATGAGCTCAAAGAGAAAATAAAGGAGATTATTTCTTAGGCTTGCAGAACCAAATAGGGAAAGTTTCATCTATCTTCGGATTGACACAGTCTTTTAAGATATGCTTTTCTTTGATATCGAAATACTTGCTCACTTTCTCGTCGACATCTTTCTCATAGCCGAAAGACCATTCTTTATCCATAGGATCCCAGAATTCCCAGATGTCATTGAGGAATTGAGTTATTCTTTTGTTTGAATGGATATATTTCCCTTCTTCGACTTTATGCTTTTCCATCCACTCTTTGATTTTTTTCATTTCAACCTTATCTTTTTTGTCCCAGGCATCACTTAGTAGGTGACAGATGAGTTCCCAGAACACAGTCTCTTGCATCGGCACATGTGCATAATAATCAAGCACTTGATCGAAATCAAGAAACTGCCAGTCATTTGGAATAACTTCCATCTTAGAAATCCATAATCCATCCTTCTTTAGGATACGGACAAGATTTTCCAGAAAAAGAGGATGATTGATTGCCATTACATTCTCTAAGGCGATATCTGATAGCACTACGTCCACACTGTTCTCTAGAAGGGAAATTTCTATCCAATCCTGGATAATAGTCTCTTCTTTGGGATTTTTCTTTTTTAGGATTGAATTCATCGCTTCGTTGAATTCTTTGTTGATATCAATCACAGTCACTTTACAATCATATTCTGCAGCCAGATCCCTTAATTCTGGCGTAGATCCAAGAATGACGATATGAGAAGGCTTAATCTTTTCAATACCTTTACGGTATAATTCGATCGCTTGCTTAGATGGACGAGGAGGGGGCGATAGAATTTCTCCCATTTATCTGCTAATCTTTTCCATGGTCCAGAATGTTTGTCCATATGGGAGAAAAAAGCAGATAAGTATAAATTATTTTTCTAAATGCACTGTGTGGGTGGGGAAAGGGATGCCTATCTTGTTCTTGTTCAATGCATTGTAGATCTCTGTTGTTATCTTGTCCTTCATGTCAAGCCTTTCTGAGACATCATCCAACCAAAAACGTAGTGAGAAATTCAGAGAAAAATCAGCCATCTGGGTGAAGAGCACATAGGGAGCAGGATTCTTGAGGATCTTCTTTTCTTTTTTCACTACTGCCAATACGGTCTTCTTCACGTTAGCGATATCTGAACCATATTCTACTCCGAATTCGATGACTGCCCTGATGCGTTTATTCGGCAAGTTCCAGTTAGTCAGTTTCGAGTCGGCGAGCTTTCCATTCGGAATGGTCATGAGCTCGTTGTTCCAGGTCCTGATCCTTGTTGAGCGCAATGTCACTTTAGTTACAGTTCCAGAGGTGCCATCATCCAATTCGATATTGTCTCCGATCCTCACTGCTTTGTCGAGGATAAGGGAGATGCCTCCGAAGATATTTCCCAGGGTGCTCTGCAGCGCAAAGGCAACGGCAATGCCTGCTACTCCCAATGAGGCTAACAGCGGCCCTACCTGGATGCCCCATATTCCTAAGATGTAGATAATCGCGAGCAGATAGATGACAACCTTGACAAAACGATGGAACATCACCAAGATATCATCATCAAGGCTTGATTTTGTCTTCGAGACAAGCTTCTTGCCCCATTGGTCTATGATGACATTGAGGATGACGACGAGGATACGGGCGATGACAATAACAATCAGAGAAGTGATGATCTGCTGGATTGCCCCTGTGAATGCCTCTGGGTATTGCAATGCCTCTGTCCCTAATCTGGCGCCAAACAATAATACGAGAACCGCGAGCGGTTTTTTCGTTCCTTGCACAATGAGATTATCCACTTCTGTCTTGGTCTTTTTTGTCAGTTTAAGAATTATCCCTTCTAATATGAAGACCAGGACCTGCATCACAAGATAAGAAGCGATAAATATAGCCAAGGCTCGAAGATAGTGCACATTCCATATGACAGAAACGAATTCAGGTAGTTGTATCATTTCTCTTTATACCAGCGATCCAATGTAGCAGAGGTCCATCCCTTGCTTATTAAAGTTTTCTTAATTTCCGGCCATTTCTGACCGCGGGAAAGACCTGTATGGATATACTGCTTCACTTTCTGCTTGGCATCTGCAGAATTCTTCTTTCCTGATATCTTGTCAAGGATCTTGATATCTTTATCTAGTTCAGCCACATCCTGCTGCTCTTCGCTCAGCGCACCCTTCAAGGCACGCAGCTCCCGAAGGATATAGATGATGGCGAAGATAAGTATCACTAAACCGATAATCAACAAGAGAGATATCATGAAGATAATCTCAAAAATAGGGATGTCCAGACCGCCAAAGACGATTGTCATTTTCTACCTCCTAAAGCCTGGGAAATTGCCTTTTCGTCCCAACCTGCTCCCAGCAATGTCTTCCTGATCTGTGCGCTAGAATATCCACGAGATCTGCATGCTTTCACATAGCCTGTGAGCTCATTATCTTTCTTCTTCACAGCGCCTTTCTCGAGCTTGGCGATATCAGCATCAAATTCTTTGATATCTACCCCTTCTCTCCTTATGAGCCCTCTCAAGGCCTGCACTTCCTTAAGGATATAGTATACTCCAAGAATAATAATCGTCAGCCCTATGATCAATAGCACAGAAACTATGAAGATTATCTCGAATACAGGAATATCAAAACCTCCAAAAACATATACCACTTCTATCACCTCTTCATGTAACGTGCGAAAATCGATGCTGTCACGACGACCAACAGGCCGACTACAGCGAATGCAGCAATCAATCGTAATATGAACATATTAATAGGAGCATCTGTCAATAACGTAGATGAGTTGTACTGCTCTAAATCAGATCCTTTCTCGAATATCTCACCCTCAAGCTTGAAGTTTTCTCCTTCGCTGAGCAAGTAGAAAGGCATGGTCATTATCTTAGTGAATTCCTCCTCCTCATCAATGGTGAGGGGTCCAAGATATTCTTCAGTCACCAGTTTGCCATCTTCATTCTTAAGGAGAATCTTGAAATAGACTCCAGATTTGCGTCCTTCTCCCCGGTTATCATAGTAGATAGTCACTCTGCTTTTCTTAAGCTCTGTTTCATCAGTCAGGATCTTAAATCGTTCATACTCTAAAGGTGCGAGGTATTCTTCACATTCTCTTGTGCAGCTTCCACCACAATCAATGCCTTGCTCATTTCCGTTCTGGATGCCGTCAAAGCAAGTGTTGGCGCAGGTTGTTTTTGTAACAGGTTTCTTGTTTGTTGAGCCGCAGTTGTTGACATCCCGGCAGTTTCTTGTCTGTATGCCGTCCTGGCACTCGTCCCAAGGTTCGCATACCCATTTTACTGAGCAAGTCTTTGGAGGATCATTACATTTGTCTTCAACGCAAGCATATCCAGAGCAGCATTGACTTGTCGAGGAACAAGCGAAATTCTTAGGTTTGCAGGAGAGTCCTCCACCTCCACCGCCTCCTCCACCAGAACTTGGTGGTGGTGGGGGTGCGCAGGATCCGCAATCACCTGAACAGGTTGAGCAGGTCTCGCCGCCATTGCAGACATTGTCTCCGCAGGAAGGATCCACTTGCTCTCCAAGGGTTATTTCTGAGAATGATGCAACATCGACATCGACTTCTAATTTTGTAGCAGACGGCCTTCTGATGGCAAAGATGATGCATTGAGGTTCTCCACAGATAGTACCATCTTTCAATACGAGGATCTTGTCATCTGTCGGAATATCACCATTAGGATAGAGTCTGCTTATGGTCACACGAGCAGGCACATTCAAGAGGGGCGCGAGAGTGCTGTCTACACTTACTTTATTGTCTTCTATTATTATTATGATATCAAGGGGCAAGACATCAAGATAGGTGTTTACACCATCGATGACATCTTTCATGAGATTGATATTGTTCTTGAACAGGATCTTACCGAACTGCTGGGCGATATCTTCAACCTCGAAGTCAGCAATGTCCTGCAAATTTTCTAGAGATACATCTTTGATGAGGCGTAATTTTTGGAACTGAAGATCACTATTGCAGCCTTTTGGATTAATAGGAGTATTCGGTCTGGTACGAGGGCAGAAATCATTTGCATTGAGAACACCATCATTATCTGAGTCCTCTCCTGTACAGACATTGTCCTCATCAGCAACACCGTTGCAGTTATTGTCTAAGGTGTCACAGATCTCTGGAATGGCTGTCACTTCACCAGCGCATGTCTGATCCCAGCTGCCATCACCTAAACAGGTCTGTAGACCTGTTGAACATTCGCCGATATCTGAGCCGCAGACCCTTGTCTCACCAGGAGTACATCCGGTGAAAGGGACATCTACCTGTACGATCAGATCTCCTGTGAATAAAGTAGCTGTATCAGAGAGGATCTCTGTATTCAGACCAGAAATCGTCGTCAAGCCGCCTGCGAGAATTTCATATTTTAATGAGGCTAATGTGCCAGAAGCCATGTCATTCTGGAACTGGACCCCTTCTGGAGGGATGATGATTCCTGCATGCAGCAGGCCTGGTCCATTCGGATTTGCTTTAGCGATAGGGAAAGGTTCAGCCTGTCCAACGTAACTTGTCAATACTTCTCCTAGTGCAAGATCATTATAGCTGAGCTGAGCTTCGTCGACTACTGCTACAGACTCATAACCCATGACATCTGAGAGCTTGTTTATCTTATAGATGACATTTAGATATTCTACGCCGCCAAATTCTTCCTGGGATGTAGTTATATAAGCGTTACATTGATCGGGTATGGGGTCGATGAACCTTTCGAAACAATTTCCCCAAACCTGGCCAGTACATGCCTGGATTGTTTCTTTACAGGTGTCAGCAGGCTGCTCACCACCACATTGTCTTTCCATGCCTAGCCGGCAATCTGATACAGTAACGCGAGCTGTTCCAGAATAGAAGTTGTCACATTCAACACTATAATCATATGTTCCGACAAAATCAAATGTGGCAGAGGTAGAATAGACACCGTTTGAATAGGACATGGGCAGCACCTGATTATTAATTGTCAGCTGACAGGTTGTTGCTATAGGGTTGCTCTGGGAATCTTCTAAGGTGGCGTAATACATTCCAGCTTCACTCGCAACAATGGTGTTGCCTTGGTCAGCATCATCCCAGATGGTGAGATAGTAGACATCAAAATCAGCAATTACCTGGCCTTCATTTCCGACGATGGTCATGAGCTCAGGATTCAAGGTCACTTTTGCGTTTCCATCTCCCAGTTTGTCAAACATGATGGTGAAGAGCAGACCATCTCCGGTCACTCCATTTGTCTGATCCCCGGTTATGGTAGCGATGATCTCGTTGACATATCCAGAGCCGACTTTTGGCTGATCAGGGAAATTCTCCCAGCTCATGATCGGGTCGCCATCTTTTGTGAGAAAAGAGCCCATGATCAAACTATTATAATCAATGACTGCAGGATTGTCATAACTTGCGTCGATATCATAAGCATACACCATATCGGCACCCCGTATCCATACAGGGACAGCCACTTGAGCGCCTTGCTCATAGGTCCGGATAACATGGCCTTTCGGAAAGATGATCGCAGTGGCAGAAATAAGTGAGGCAGAGAGGATTATAGTCAATAATACAACAATCCCTAGCTCAATTCTTTTTCTTTGAACCATTTAGGTAGATATTTGAAGGTAGACTTTTTAAAGTTTACGTATTTAAGAATCACTTCTTCTCTGTGATGACAATGCGTGTGGTGCAGGCAATCTTATAAGAGGCCCGTGTCAATGCTTTCTTGCCGATGTCAATATGATTCTTATCCAGATCGATCTCGAATATCGTATCGCCTTTCTTGAACCTTGCTGCCTGACCAATGGGCTTGCCAAAGGATTTTTTCATACCTGTTGAAAACCGGTCTGCTCCAGCGCCAGAAGCGATAGGATTGTTTCTGAGAACATGATAAGGATATTTATTTACACGGAAGAAATAATTGGGAGTGCCTATATCCCTTTCCAACAACCTGTTTGAGGTGAGCCTTGCGCTCTCCATGCTGTTGTCCCGGATCTGGATATCTATATTGGTCTTGAGCCTGAGCTTGCAATTGAAATCCTGCTTCTTGGCATTGCCCATGACAAACTTTATGACGCGGGCATTATAATTGGTCTTGATGAAGGATTTCTTCTTATACTTCGATACTCTCGTATAGGGCCTTTCCAGCCTTCTATAACAGACGCCTTTTCTTAATCTTGCCATGCAAATTTGGTTTTATAAGTGGTTTTTAAAGCTTGCGGTACAAACTTATAAATAGTCCTTCGCTCCATTTTGTCTTATGCTCATCGTCAACATCTTACTCTTTATCATCGGCTTGGTCCTGTTAGTGAAAGGGGCAGATTATTTTGTCAAGGCAGCTGCAACCATCGCCCGAGTATTGGGAGTTTCTGAGTTTGTGATCGGCTTGACGCTAGTGAGCCTAGGCACCTCTATCCCGGAACTCGCATCATCGATACAGGCAGTCATGCGGGGAGCAACTGGACTGGTTATCGGAAATGTCGTCGGCTCCAACATCGCCAACATCTGCCTGGTCATCGGGGTATCGGCGAGCATCATGACGATCAAGACGAAAAAGGAGATGCTCAACAGAGATGGCTATATCATGCTCTTTGTTACAGTATTATTCTATCTCTTCTTGTTGAATTCTGTCATCGGTCTGGTAGAGTCTATTATATTATTATTGCTCTATATAGCATATCTCTTTTACCTCTTCGATTCCAGAGAAGGATATGGAAACCATTTTCCTGGATTTCTCAAATATTTCTTCACTTTCGGCTATGTCACTCTGCTTTTCCGAAAGCAGCCGAAGAAAAAGAAAGTCAGAAGAGAGTCGCTCTGGAAGGACATCCTGATCTTAGTTGGGGGCAGCGCTGCTGTCATCTATGGGTCGCACTTTGTCGTCGAAGGAGCACTGTACTTTGCTGAGTTCTTTTCGGTTTCAGACTCTTTCATCGGAGTGACTGTTGTTGCTTTGGGCACATCTTTGCCTGAGTTAGTTGTCACGATCTCAGCCCTGAGGAAAGGATATGGAACGATCGCATTAGGAAATGTTCTCGGCAGCAATGTGACCAATATCCTGCTCATCATAGGAGTTACAGGAATGATCAGCAATCTGCAGGCGATCCAGACAACACTTCTCTTTACAGCCCCTTTCATGATCCTGATGAGCATCTTGATGGTCATCTTCATGAGGACAGACTGGAGAATCAGGAGAAGGGAAGGAGTGGGCTTTACGCTGCTCTATATTATATTTCTCATCGCAATTTTTGCACTAAGAACTATTTTTTGAATGCGTCGTGGCAGACACACTGGATATGCTTGCATTTCTCAGGAATCTTGTAATGATGACTGATGCACCAGAGCTTGGTCTTGTGGAGAAGCCCTTTGAGCTCTTCCCCTTCTGGAGTTATAGTGTAGACAAGTTTCTTGTTCTTGAGCTCTTTCTTTATCATCTTCAGCTCGATCATGTCCTTCAGGCGCTTGGAGAGAAGGGTAGGGTTGATAAGGTGCTTGGAAATGCTATAGAGCCCGTTGAATGTCTTAGGATGGTCATCGATATGGGAGAATAAGGCAAAGGCCCATTTCTTGCCAAGAAACCCATACAGGTCTAATATCCCGCATACTGATTTTTTTCTTTTTTTCAACACGTACAGAATAGTGTAGCTGATATTTAAATATTTCTCCTTCTTCAAAAATGAAGTGCTTTCTTGAAGGGATGTTAGAATGACAATCAGAACTATAAAAAAACGGGATAGACGCATTGTCGAATTCGACAAAGCGAAGATTACGAACGCTATCTTTAATGCGGCGAAATCTGTTGGGGGAGAAGATCGAAAGCAGGCTGAGGAACTTTCCAGCAAAGTTGAGGCAGTTCTTGAAGTAAATTATGATGAGAAGAACACTCCGACAGTCGAGGAAGTACAGGACACTGTCGAGAAGGTCCTTATCAAGTCAGGGCATGCGAAGACAGCAAAAGCCTATATCCTCTACCGAAGACAGCATGAAAAGCTCAGGCGGACAAGAGGAGCATACGTCGAAGTGAAGGATTCGATGGAAGAATACCTTGGCAAGTCTGATTGGAGAGTCTATGAGAACAGCAACGCTGATTATTCTTTCTCAGGACTGATGTCCCATATCTCTGGCAAGATCATCGCCAATTACACTCTGAATGAGATCTATACGCCGCAGATTGCGGATGCACATCGTGATGGTGATATCCATGTCCATGATCTGGGTTTTGGGGTTGTGGGCTACTGCTGTGGATGGTCGCTGAAGAATCTTCTTCTGATGGGATTTGGAGGAGTGTCCAAGAAGATCAGGAGCAAGCCTGCAAAGCATCTTGAAGTTGTTGTTATTCAGATGGTCAATTTCATGGGAACCATGCAGATGGAGCATGCAGGCGCACAAGCATTCTCTTCTGTCGATACTCTGCTTGCCCCTTTCATCAAAGCAGACAAGCTCAGCTACAAAAAGGTAAAACAGAATATGCAGATGCTTGTCTTCAGCCTGAATGTACCAAGCAGGTGGGGCTGTCAAGCGCCTTTCACGAATTTCACCTTTGACTGGAACGTCCCAGAGGACATGGTCGATGAGAAAGTCATCGTAGGCGGGAAGATCCTGGATTTCACCTATGGAGAATGTCAGGAAGAGATGGACATGATCAACAAAGCGTTTATCGAAGTGATGATCGAAGGAGATGCGGATGACCGGACATTCTTCTACCCTATACCTACTTATAATATAACAAAGGATTTTGAATGGGAATCTGAAAATGCTGCTCTGCTGTTCGAGATGACAGCAAAATATGGCACACCTTATTTCCAGAACTTCATCAATAGCACCTTGAAGCCTGCTGATATCAGGAGCATGTGCTGCAGGCTGCAGCTTGATCTGAAGCTTTTACGTAATAAGATGGGCGGATTATTCGGAGCAGGAGACCAGACCGGCAGTATCGGCGTCGCCACCATCAATCTACCCCGTCTTGGCTATAAGTCTAAGGACGAAGAGGAATTTTTTGAGAACTTGGGCAATGCAATGGACCTTGCCAAAGAATCTTTAGAGATCAAAAGGAGAGCTATCAACTCAAACCTCCAGGCTGGTCTGATGCCGTTCTCAAAGAAGTTCTTGGGAAGCTATAATAACCATTTCTCCACTATCGGCATCAATGGCATGCATGAAGCTTGTCTGAATCTGCTTGATAAAGGAATAGACAGCAAGGAAGGGAAAGAACTTGCGTTGAAGACATTGCATTTTGTGAGAGATAGGCTGACAGCCTATCAGGAAGGAACAGGGAACCTGTATAATCTTGAGGCAGCGCCTTGTGAAAGCGCTACGTTCAGGTTTGCCAGGGAGGATATCAAAAGATATGCGAATATCATCACTTCCGGCACAAGGAAAAAACCTTACTATACAAATTCGACCCACTTACCTGTCAGCCATTCGACAGATATTTTTGATGCTCTAGAACATCAGGATGAGCTCCAATGTCTCTATAATGGAGGCACTGTTCTGCACGGCTTTCTTGGAGAACGCCTGGACGACTGGAGGAGCGCAATGAAATTGGTGAAGAAGATAGCATATAATTTCAAGCTGCCTTACTTTACCCTGACGCCTACCTTCAGCATCTGCCCAGAACATGGCTACATCGCAGGAGAGCATTTCTCCTGTCCGTGTACAAAGGAGGTAAAAAAGTGACAACAGAAAAATGCGGCAAGGCAACTGAAGTGTACAGCAGGATTGTCGGTTATTTTAGACCTGTACAGAACTGGAATGCTGGCAAGTCGCAGGAATTTGAGGATAGAAAGGAATTCTGCGAAAAAAAGAGCGATGAACACTCTCTGAAAATAGAGGTGTAAGGTGCTCATCAAAGGCCTGCAGAAGACTACCTTAATCGATTACCCGGGAAAATTGGCATGCACCTTATTCGTAGGTGGATGCAATTTTCGCTGCGGTTATTGCTATAATTCTGACCTGGTCTTCAATAAAGACGTAGAAGAGATCCATCTAGAGGAGATATTTGCATTCTTAGACAGCAGGAGGCGATATCTGGAGGGAGTATGCATCACGGGAGGTGAACCGACGATCTATCCTGGCCTTGCTGATTTTTGCGACAGATTGAAGAAGATGGGTTACTTGGTCAAATTGGATACGAACGGCTCAAACCCTCACTTGCTGAAGAAACTGATCTCCCGAAAGCTTGTCGATTATATCGCCATGGACATCAAAGCAGGCATGGAAAACTATTCTCAAGTCATTGACACCAAAGCGAACCAGGAAAAACTGAAGGAGAGCATCTCTTTAATCATGGATTCGGGAGTGGAGTATGAATTTAGGTCAACCATCATCCCTGATATTTTTACGGATGAGGAGATGAAGAAAATCTCTTTGTTGATCAAAGGCGCGAAAAAATACTATATCCAGCAGTTCAGGCCAGATTCCAAGTCAATCGCAGAGAGATATCGGGAGATGAATCCTTTGCCAGCTGAGAAACTGCAGGAGTTCAAGAAGATCATCGAACCGATGGTCAAGGAAGTCTCTATCCGTAATGATTAGTTCTCGATAAATTTATAAGTGAGTATTTGTTGGATGGAACCATGCCCGTATTTGCATTGAAAAAAAAGAGGTTTAGTAAATTCATTTCCAAGCTCACGAAGAGCTATGAAGTCATCGCTCCTGTCAAGGAAGATGTAGTGAAATTCCAGCAGATCCAGGATGCAGATGAGATCCATTTTGAAAAAAACTCTTTCTTTCCTGTCAAGGAATATTTTTTCAGGAAGCAAGAGACCATCTTTACCTTTGATGGGAACAAAATAACTGTTCCGGCTTTCAAGACACCTTCCCGAGTCTTTTTTGGGATACGACGGTGCGATCTCAATGCGATTGCGCATCAGGATGTGGTGTTCAAAGGGGCAAAGGATCCTTATTACACTGAAGCGCGGGAAAAAAGCATCCTTATCGGTTACCATTGCGATGAAGCGCCTTCACCATACTGCTTTTGCGGCAGTCTTGAATTGGCAGAGTTCTTTGACCTGATGTTCTTTGACAAAGAAGACTATTTTCTTGTTGAGACAGGCAGCCAGAAAGGAGAGAATTTCGTGAAAAAATATATGGGCTTGTTCAGCAAGACCGATAAAAAAATAAGTGCAAGAGATAGGTTCATCTTGGGAGCGGATAGGCTGGAGAAGAAAGATATCAAGGAGTTCTATGATCATCCTGATTGGAAAAAGGGAGTTGATGTCTGTCTGAGCTGCTCAGCCTGCACCAATCTTTGCCCAACCTGCTACTGTTTTGAGCTGCATGATGAAGTGAATATCAGCAAGCCTTCAACAGGAGAGCGGAAGAGGACGTGGAGCAGCTGCCAGGTGCAGGAGTTCACTAAAGTTGCCGGTGACCATGTCTTCAGAAAAGATAGAGAAGAAAGGTTCAAACATCGTATCTATCATCAATTACAATATTTCAAGGAAAAAAATGGTGTAGATCTCTGCGTCGGCTGCGGTAGATGCGTCGAAGGATGTCCGACACGGATTGATTTTGTCCAGATACTGAACGAGATGAAATGAAAAAAGAAAATCCCTATATCCCGACGCCGTATAAAGTATTAGATTTCTATAGAGAGACTCCTGACAGCTTCACGTTGACCGTGAGCATGAAGACAAAACATGATCCTGGACAATTCGTTCAAGTCAGTTTACCGGGCATAGGAGAAAGCCCCATATCGATCTGTTCTGATTCTCGAGAGCACATCAAATTGAATGTCCGAGAGGTCGGGAACGTTACCCGAGCGTTAAGCCAATTGAAAAAAGGGGACACTCTGCTGATGAGAGGGCCCTATGGCAAAGGATATCCGATGCACCACCTGAAAGGAAATGATCTCCTTATCATCGGCGGGGGCTGTGGCATCGCTCCGCTTAAAGGAGTCATAGACTATGTCGAGAATCACCGAGATGATTATGGTGAGGTGAAGATGTTCTTAGGATATAGAAGTCCTAACGATGTCATTTTCAAGCGAGAGCTAAAAGAATGGAGGAAGACGTATCATCTTCAAGTGACTGTTGATGAGAATCCCCACGGGCAGTTTTGCTATGACGCCCGCGAAGGGTTCATCACTGAGGCACTGAAAGAAGCAAAACTTTCTAACGATAAAAAGATAGTATTCCTTTGTGGGCCGCCCATCATGATGAAATTTGTCATCGGGATCTTGCATCAGAAAGGATTCAATGATGATCAGATATTCATCAGCGCTGAGCGATTGATGTATTGCGCTTTCGGAGTGTGCTGCCATTGCATGATACGGGGAAAATTCACGTGTATGGACGGACCAGTATTCAGATATGATGAGATAAAGGATTTCAAAAATGACTAAACCAAAAGTGGGAGTATATGGTATCACTGGTTGTGCAGGCTGCCAGCTCTCTATCATCTTCAATGAGGATGAGATCCTGGATATTGTTGATCTAGTGGAGTTGAGAGCGTTCCCTTTCATCAAAGAGGTCAATGCTGATGAGAAATTCGATTTCCTTTTTGTCGAAGGACTGGTGGCAGACAAAGGAGATTTGAAGACGATCAAGAAACTGCGGGAGAATTCAACTTTCCTGATTGCTTTGGGAGCGTGCGCCTGTACGGGATGCGTGCCTGCTTATCGAACATTTACCTTGAGAGAGAATTATGAGCATCTCTTGTACAAGAAGCAGCAGCATATCGAAGATGTGAAGCCTACTCCCATAGATGACCATGTCAAAGTCGATTATTATATACCAGGATGCCCTCCTGATAAGAAAGAGATAGTATCTTTCATCAAAGCAGTTGTCCAGGGCAAACAGCCGAGGCCTTTTGAAAGTCCGGTATGCGTCGAATGCAGACGGAACGGGAACGAATGCCTCTTAGAGAAGGGCAAGCCTTGTCTTGGTCCGATCACCATCGGAGGATGTGATAGCGTATGCATCAATGGAGGTTTTGAATGCTGGGGTTGCAGAGGGCCTACAAAAGACATGAACCTCGATGCGATGATCGCTCTTCTGAAGAGCAAAGGATTTGACGAGAAATTCATCCAGGATCGGATGAGGACTTTTGTCGGTTTGAAGCTTCCTATGCTCGAGAAGGTCATGCAGAAAGGAAATATGGACAAATTAGTGCAGATCGCGATAAACCATGGAAAAGATAACACTTAACCACATCACGAAGATAGAAGGGCATGCTAAATTAGCTTTAGGCATCGAGAACGGAGAAGTGAAGCAGTGTGAACTGAGCTCTGTTGAAGGAAGCCGTTATTTTGAAGGCATAGTCCGAGGAAGGAGATTCAACGAAGCCAGTGAAATCACCTCTCGAATCTGCGGCATCTGCAGCTGCGCACATGTCATCACATCAATACAGGCAATAGAGAATGCGCTGCACTATATACCGACTGAGCAGACAGAGACACTACGAGTATTGTTGACGTTGTCAGAACGCATCCGGAGTCACGCAACACATCTTTATTTTTTGGCCTTGCCTGATTATACAGGTTATGAATCTGCATTGGCGATGGCCCCGAAGTTCAAGAAAGAGCTGAAGCAGGCATTGCGGCTGATGAAAATAGGAAACGGAATGATCAAGATCCTTGGAGGGAGAGATCTGCATCCTGTCTCTGCCACGGTCGGCGGTTGGTTAAGCCTGCCGACGCAGGAGGAGTTTGATACGATGGCAAGAGATCTGGAAAGTATAAAGGCAGATGCATCTGCCACTTGCGATCTTTTTTCCAATCTTACCTATCCTGATTTTGAGACCAAAGGAGAATGGTATTCTCTCGTGGATAAACACCATTATGCAGTGTTGCATGGAACGTTCAAATCCTTCAGCAGCTCATTCGAGAAAAAGCATTACCGCAAATTCGTCAAAGAATACCATGAAGAGCATTCTACTGCAAATTTTGTTGTAAAAGGAGATCATAGGTACATGGTAGGAGCATTGCCTCGGCTGAACAACAATCACCGGCAGCTCTCTTCTGATGCGAAAAAGATGCTGAAGCAGGCGAACATACCTATTCCGACCCTCAATCCTTTCTATAACAATATTGCCCAGGCTGTTGAACTGGTGCATTGCATAGATCATGCTATCGATATCTGCAGATCGATGAAAGTGAGGAAAGAAAGGGTGGATAAAGTTGGCATGAGAGCAGGTACTGGAGTAGGCGCCATAGAGGTCCCCCGGGGAACGTTATGGCACGAATATACGTTAGATAAAAACGGCATGATCACGAATGCAAACATCATCACTCCTACAGCACAGAATCTCCTGAATATGCAGGAAGACATCCGTGCTTTTGTCCCTCGATTGATGGATAAGAAGAAAGAAGATATCGTCATTGAGATCGAGAAACTTATCAGAAGCTATGATCCTTGTTTCTCCTGCTCAGCTCATTTTTTAGAAGTGAAATGGCTATGAAGACTATCTATGTTTTTGGGAATGAGTTTCTGGCTGAGGATTCTTTTGCTCGGAAGACATCTGAATATCTCAATGATGTGCATCTTATACACTGCCGAAGCCCGGATGATCTTTTGGAAGCTGATGGTGAAATAACCATACTGGATGTGGTGAAGGGCATTGAGAAACCTATCATCATCACTGATGTCAATCAGCTGCAGACTAGAGATATCATCTCACTGCATGATTTTGATCTGAGCTTTTTCCTCACCCTGCTCCAGAATATGGGAATAGGGAAAAACATAAAAATCATCGGCATCCCTATGCAAGGAGATGCCCAGAAAATGGCTCAAGAGGTGGAAGCGTGTCTTTGAATAAAGGTCTGACATTGGTCTTATTTACTGCATTGATCTCAGGATTCTCCATATTCATCAACAGTTTTGGTGTGAGGGGATTTGACAGCTCTGTGTTTACGTTTTCGAAAAACATTCTCGTCGCAGTGCTGCTTTTTGCCATCATCCTCGGCTTTAAAGAGTTCAGCCAGTTGAAATCATTGAAAAAGAAACAATGGTGGCAGCTTGCTTCGATCGGCCTTATCGGCGGGTCCATCCCCTTCCTTCTGTTCTTCAAAGGATTGCAGCTTTCTACTGGCACTACCTCTGCCTTTATCCATAAGACCTTGTTTGTCTTTGTCGCTATTTTCGCGATAATCTTCCTTAAGGAAAAATTATCTAAAGGGATATTTATCGGCGGCGCATTCCTCTTATTGGGAAATTATTTCTTGATCAGGCCTGATTTCAATCTTTCCCTGGGTCATGTCCTCATTCTTTTAGCTACTCTCTTCTGGGCAGCTGAATATACTCTTTCGAAATATGTCTTGAAGGACTTATCGGGCACAACAGTTGCTTTCGGCAGGATGTTTTTTGGAAGTGTCTTTATCTTTGCTTTCCTTCTTGCTACAGGAAAAGCCTCTCTTGTTAGTTCGATGAGCGCTGCACAGTATGGGTGGATCGCTTTAACATCAGTTTTCCTCTTGCTGTATGTGTTTACCTTCTACAACGGACTCAAGAATGTCAATGTGACTACAGCCACATCAATCCTTTTGCTGGGAAGCCCGATCACAACAGCATTGGCCTGGGCGTTTAGAGGAGGAGCAGTAAGCTTGCTCCAGGCATTAGGAATGCTTCTTATCGTGACAGGGATTGTTTTCATCGTGTGGTACAATAAGATCATCTCATATGGGACTCCTGCTCATGAAGGGTATTGAACTTTGTCTCAGGTTTTCTTATATCACCAATAAACTGAGATTTTGCGGACCAGAGGAAGCACAGAAGCATTTCTTAACGTATCTAGAGAATAAAGATAATACTTCGGAAGTGGAGGATTCTCTCGAGAAGTTTGAAGGATTATGGCCTTATCTGCATGCTATCGCTTCAAAGCACGGCCTTGATGAGTTCGACTATAAAGTCATTGAGGCCTATTGGATAGGAAATGAATTATTGGACAGTTTTTCTGATGATGATATGAAGAATATTGTTGTTGCTTTAATGAAAAGAGGATTGCCTAAAAGCATCGGCGAGTCTGTAATTAGCAAGATGCCTTCTGGATTCTTTCCTCATCATAATTTCAATGTCTTTTACGTTGGTGTGGGAAATATCACTGGAGCAGTTGAGGCTACTTTGCAGAATATGGACAATTGCCGTGTGGGTTGGGGAGAGGTTGTTGAAGTGGGAGATTCTCTTATTGTCAAGACGCAATCTTTGAAGAAGGATGAGAAATTCTTTTTGAGTGAGGAAGAGACAAAGAACATCGTCTACCTCAAGGAGATGCTCCCTACTGTAAAGAAAGGAGATATAGTTGCGTTGCACTGGGGATTTGCCCCTTATATCCTTACGTCTGAACAATTGGAGAATCTGAAGAGATATAATCAGAAGATCATTGATGTTCTGAATTCTTGATGGCTTCTTGATACATCTTTAGGCTTGCTTCTGCCTCTTTTTGAGGGATCTTCTGCATCACAAAACCGCCCTGGATGATGACATAGTCGCCTTCTTTAAAATCTCCTTCTAGAATTTTCCCCTCTCTTTTTTCCTCTCCATAATCAACTGTAGCAGTATCATCCTTGATGCTGACTATCTTTCCGGGGACGGCGAGGCACATCAGTCTATCACCACATTAAGGATCTTTATCTCTGTTCCATCTGTCAGTTCAGGAACGGCTTTGCATTTTGGGCATTCGATCATGAAGAAATCATGTCCTCTATCTAAGATAGTCGGTGGGCCTTCAAAGCCGCATTTGCATTTTACCATGGCTTTTCTTTCTTCATGGTTGATCTTCCAATCTATCATTCTTTCAAGGCATTCGATCAGTTCATGGCCAGGCACATGGGCCAACTGGCCTATCTCCAAGGAGATCTCTTTTACAGAGCCGTGTTTCATGGCTTCGTCGATGATCCCTTTAGCGATTGCTGTTTCGTGTGACATAATGGTAAAGAAAAAGAAGAGGTATAATAAATTTACTTATTATCGATGCTGCATGTCCCTTACATACCCATGCCCATATCTGGAGGCATTCCGCCCGGCATACCTGGGGGCATGGATGGCTTATTTCCTGATCCTGAGATGACGTCGTCAATCCTCAGAATCATCACAGCCACTTCAGCAGCTGAACTTACTGCCTGGGTCTTAATCCGCAACGGCTCAATGACTCCATTGCGCCATGCATCCATCGATTTCCCAGTAAAGACATTGATTCCAGACCATCTCTGGCCTTTATCGTGCTGTGCTTTCAGATCTGTGAGAACATCGATAGGATCCAATCCAGCATTCTCTGCCAATGTCCGTGGAATGACTTCCATCGCATTAGCAAAAGCCTGAACTGCTAACTGCTCTCTGCCGGATAATGAACGGGCGAATTTTTGCAATCCTTTTGAAAGTTCCATCTCGGGTGAGCCTGCTCCTGCAACAATCTTGCCTTCTTCCAACGCTGCTGCGACATCGCCGATGGAGTCTTCGATCGCCCTTTTCACTTCATCGACAACATGCTCTGTCCCTCCTCGTACAAGCAAGGTAACAGCTTTCGGATTCTTGCATCTCTGGATATAGGTCATGTCTTCATCGCCGACCTTCACCTGCTCTACCAATCCTGCTTTTCCAAGATCTGAACTGGAGAGATCTTTTATGCTGGAGACGATCTTTGCCCCGGTCGCTTTCACCAGCGCTTCTATATCGGATTTCTTAGCCCTTCTTACAGCGTAAATCTTCCTCTTCGCCAAGAAATGCTGTGCAATATCGTCGATGCCTTTCTGGCAGATCAAGACGTTTGCGCCTGAAGCGGCAATCTTGTCTACTTTGTCCCGGATCATCTTCTCTTCCTGATCTAAAAATGCCTGCAACTGATTTGGATTGGTGATCTGGATCTTTGCGTCAATCTCAGTATTCTTGATCTCGACTGCCGCATCAATCAGAGCAATCTTAGCGTCGGTAATCTTAAGGGGCATCTCTGAGTGTACTCTTTCTTTATCTAAGACAACTCCCCGGATCAATTCGGATCTTTCGACAGCTCCGCCCACTTTCTTCTCGAGCTTGATATCATTTGTATTGACTTTGACACCATTATCTCTGTCGAAGATCGTCTTTACTGCCTGGACTGTCAGTTCAGCGAGCTTCTCTTTTGCATTTTCAGCCCCTTTACCGGTCATGGCAGTCATGGCTATTTTCCTTAGATTTGATTCATCTTTTTCTGAGACATCTTCTGCTATCTTATAGAGAATCTCTAAAGCCTTAGACTCTGCTAGCCTATATCCCCTTGCTATGACTGTGGGATGGACTTCCTTTTCGATAAGATCTTCAGCATTCTTGAGCAATTCTCCAGCCAGCACAACTGCGGTTGTGGTGCCATCTCCCACTTCAGCCTCTTGGGTCTTAGCAATCTCTACCATCATCTTTGCTGCCGGATGCTCAATCTGCATCTCTTTCAATATCGTAACGCCATCATTCGTGACGATGACATCTCCCATAGAATCGACGATCATCTTGTCCATGCCTTTAGGGCCTAATGTTGTTCTCACAGTCTCAGCCACTAATTTAGCTGCCATGATATTGACTTTCTGAGCATTCCTTCCTGTAGAGCGTTGTGTGCCTTCAGGCAGTATAAACACGGGTTGAATTTGATTTGACATTTTACAATACCTCCAGTTATTCGTCTTTGTGAATAAATGGGCATTTATAAATATATCGGGCTAAGAATTATTTAGCCTTTATAAGCAACGCTCCTATTATAAAGACCACCAGACCCAGCAACAGTATACCTATGATGGTGTAGAGGAAATTCAGTCCAAGTGTGTCTCGAGGAGGTGATTTTGTCTGGGTTTTGTCCACCACTACAACCACTGATTCTTCCTCTTCTTCAAACACCTCATCAATACATCTCCGAATATCCAGATTTATCTTTTCAGTATCCTCTAGCCTTATCTCGTCCCTGAAAGCCCCTATATCGAGCGTGTAGCTTCCTGGAGAGGCATCTTCCACATTGATGGAGAAATGAGCAGTATATTCTGCATTGGCATCTGTTCCTGTCTCTAAATCGATCCTTCCATCCTTGAACTCTTCTTTATTTATGGCCAGTTCAGAATTCTCTACTGTTATCCTGATCTCTTCTTCTTCATCACTGCCAAGATTAAGGACAGTAACGTCCAACTCTGTCTTTCTTTCACAGCCGAGGAAAGGGTTACTTAAGTCTGCCTTACTGATCACTACATTGTGAGATTCTTTGTCTACATTGAGGACAAACCTCTTCACGAGCCTGTGTTTTCGGCCTATTTCATCCTCTCCTTCGATCTCGATGATGATAGTATAGTCTCCCTCGTCAATCTTTATCGGTACATCAAAGTCAAGCTTGAACAGTTCATCATTGCCTGCTTTGATGTCTTCTTCACTTGTCTCGTCATCAACATCATCGTCATCATCAAAGTCCATTATAGTGATCTCCATGACAACGTCCTCTATCTCAAGATCCTTGAATGTGTTCTCTACTTCGACATCAAAATCTAGCCTATCACCAGGCTCAGCATCTCTGTCTATATCATATCCATCTGCTTTTTCGTGCAGGTTTTTATCGGTCTTTGATCCTACTTGTACATCAATATCTGTAAACCTCAGCATTGATTCATTGCAGATGACATCAAGTTCCACTGTCTTAGAGTCTTCCGGACTGTCTTTGTCTTCATAGAGCGCCACATCAATTATATAGGTGCCGTGCTGGAGTGATTCATCTGTCTCTATAATCACTTCAAGGGAAAGACCATCTCCAGGCTCTAATGTTATAGATCCTCCATCAAATTCCTCAAAGAAAAGACCAAGCTCAGGATCAACTGCAGTTATCCTCACTCCTTTTGCTATCGATGCTGTCGCCTCATTCTCAACATGGATTGTCAGCACCGTAGACTCGCCGCAGTGCAATGAGTCAACATCTGTATCAGTTATGGTAAGCGCAGAAGCAGAAACTGCGAACAAACTGAATAAGAATAATAGTAAGATTTTTTTCATATGAATCACCCTACTGCATTTAGAATTCCATAATATATAAACGTTACCATTTTAAAGTGATAGGACTTATTCTCTATGTCATGAAAGCAATAATTTTAAATAGATGTTAGCGAAGAAAAACATCTATGGATGATCTAAAAGTTGAGGAATTAGCGAAGAAATTATTCAGCAACGGACTTGCTGCTTCTTTATGGGATGCGAAAGAGAAAGCCCGGACCATTCTAGGATTATCAGCGAGGAAGATCAGTGAAGGTGATCAGCCTTTGAAGAAACTTGTGGAAGATGCAGATAAACTTCCTAAGGAAGGGGCTGTTTTGAAAGAGGGCCCTGAAGACAGCGTCACCATCACTCCAGATATTCAAACGCACACATCTGAGCCGCAAGAGCCAGTTCGGGAAGCTCCTGAAGAACCGGAAGTGCAGGAGGAGACTCAGGCAGAACCGATCCAGGAAACAACTCCTGAAGAACCGGAAGTGCAAGAAGAAAGCCCAGTGGAGACAATGCCTGAGATTGAACCAGTCCAAGAAGCTACACCTGAGCCATCTCAAGAAACAACTCCTGAGATACAGGAAGAAACTCTTCAAGAAGCTCCGGAAATCCAAGAACCTGTTATAGAAGAAACTGCAGTCCAAGAGGAAAGTCCAGTTCAAGAAACAACTCCCGAGATACAGGAGCCTATGGAAACAACTTCAGAAACCGAACAAGAAACCCAGACAGAACCTGAGATTCAAGAAGAGCATCTATCTGAAGCAACTCCTGAGATCGAAGAAGCCCAAGAACCAGTGCAAGAGGAAATTCCAGAGATTCAAGAAGAAGTCCAAGAGTCTGTTGCAGAGCCAGTCCAGGAAGCAGTTTCAGAACAAGTTCAGGAATCCATCTCTCAAGAACCAGTGCAGGAGCCTGAGACCGCTGCAGAACCTGAGGAAAACGAGCAGGCAGAACCCAAAGAAGAATCCAGCGAAGCAGTTGAGGACCAACCAATTGAAGCAGAAGAGAGCCCTGAGACCGAAGAAGTCCAGGAAGAAGTTGAAGAAGAGATCGATCATGCTGTCGAGGAAGTGACTGAAGAAGAAGCGCCTGGAGTGCTCATCAGCGAGGAAGAGAGTCCTGAAGCAGAGGCTATAACTGGTGAGTCAAAAGAAGAGCCTGAGGAAGAACCTGAGCCTGTTGAAGAGCCTGCAACCGAGGAGCCAGAAGATGTCCCTGAGACTGAAGAAAGCACTGAAGAAGCAGCTGAATCCGAGGATAGTATAAATGATTCTGATATCACCATCGATGAAAGCCCTACTCTTGATGATATGGACAAGAGCAATAACATTTAAAAACAAACTGACTTCTCATCAACTATGCGAAAAGTCATCATAGTCATCCGTGATGGATGGGGTTATCGAAAAGAGAGTTCTGATAATGCTATAGCATCAACTGCAACGCCAGTTGCAAATGAACTGATGAAGAACTATCCGAACGTTTTATTGGATGCGTCAGGGAAGTATGTCGGCCTGCCGCAAGGATACCAAGGAAACTCAGAAGTAGGGCATATGACGATCGGCTCTGGAAGGATCATCTATCAGATGCTTGTCCGGATCGACAAATCCATTGAGTCTGGTGATTTTTTCAAGATACAGGAATTCTTGGATGCGATAGAGAATTGCAAGAAGCATAACACTGCGCTACATATCATCGGCCTGTTGCAGACTCAGGGCGTACATAGTCACATCAAGCATCTTTTTGCGCTGCTTGATCTCTGCAAGCAACAGGATTTCACTAACGTCTATGTGCATGCAGTCACTGATGGAAGAGATGCTCCAGTCCATGAGAGCAAGAAGCATATCAGTTCATTGCTTGAGAAATTCAAAGATGTGGGTTTTGGAAAGATAGCGACACTCTCAGGAAGATATTATACTATGGATAGAGATAAGAGATGGGACCGTACAAAAAAGAGCTATGATTGCATCGTCAACGCAGAAGCAGAAGCAGACTTTGATGATGTCTTGCGACAGGTCCAGACCTGCCACGATAATGATGAAACAGATGAATTCATCAAGCCGAGGAAAGCAGACTGGTATGAAGGAATGAAGCCGAATGATTCAATCATATTCTCTAATTACCGCACTGACAGGCCGAGACAACTGACCAAGGCTATTATCGAACAGGAGTTTGACGGCTGGGAACGAAAACCGTTAGATGTCTTCTATGTCAGTATGACGCAATTCTACAGACCGATGAACTGTAAGGTGGCCTTTAAAGATGTGAAATATACTAATCTTTTGGGAGAGGTCATCAGCAAGCATGGGTTGAAGCAATTCCGTACGAGCGAGACTGAGAAATATGCCCATGTCACTTTTTTCTTCAACGGCCAGCAGGAAAAACCTTTTGAGGGGGAGGACAGAAAGATGATCTCTTCACCAAAAGTCGCTACCTATGATCTCCAACCTGAGATGAGCCTGTTTGAAGTGACTGATAATCTCTTGAACCAAATCAATTCAGGAACGTATGATCTCATTGTCGTCAACTTTGCCAATCCTGATATGGTGGGACATACAGGTGTTATCGAAGCGATAAAAAAAGCAGTAGCAGATGTTGATAGCTGTGTCGGGAAGACTGCTGAAGCCGGACTAGCAAATGATTATACACTCATCGTCTTCGCGGACCATGGCAACGCAGAAGACCAAACTCCTGAATGGAGGACATCTCATACGATCAATCCAGTCCCTTGCATCCTTGTATCAAAAGAAGAGGCGTTACAGAAAGCTACCTTAAAGGAAGGGAAAGGGCTGCAGGATATCGCTCCTACTGTGCTTGATCTGATGGATATCGACAAGCCAGAAGAAATGACTGGTGAAAGTTTTATTCAAAAGCAAGAGTAGCTGATCCTACTGTCCCTGGTTCTCTCATGGTGTTCTTGACCACTTTTGTCTTGAAAAGAGACCGGTGTTTCATCTCATGCTCCATGCTGAGCTTGAAGAAGTCAAAGGCGTTGCTCAATTGGCCGCCCAGGATGACTATGTCTGGACTGAAGATGTTAACAAAATTCGAAAGCGCTATCCCAAGATATTTTCCATATTGTTCGAAGATCTTCAACGCCTGCTTGTCATTCCTCAATGCTTTCTTGTAGACATCTAACGGACCGCCATCCTTGAAACTCTTTCTGCCCAGGAACGATTCCACGCAGCCATTGCTTCCACAGCATTTTGATGGGGGACCGTCAAATTTGATCGTAGTATGCCCGAATTCAGGGGCACCATTATTTGAGAAGAGTTCTCCGTTCAGGATGACACCTGAGCCGACACCAGTCCCTAGAGTGAGGGTGATGATATTCTCGAATTTCTTCCCTTGCCCGAAATATTTCTGCGCAAGAGCGAAATTATCAGCATCATTGCCAAAGACAGTCTTTTTTTTGAAGACTTCTGCGAGCTCTTTCCCTAAATCAAAATTGCTCAATGGAATATTTGGGGTGAGCGTGACAAAACCTTCCCTGCTCACAATGCCGGGAATACCTATACCTATGGCCTCTATCTTCTTATCCTTGCTCAGAAGAATCCTGCCGACTTTCTCGATATTCGAGATGACTGCTTCTCTGCCCTTTTCAGGCTCAGTAGAGCACACCTCTTTTTCAAGGAGTTCCCCTTTTTTTGTGACAATACCGGCTTTAATGGATTGCCCGCCGACGTCAATTCCTAAAAATGTCATAGTCCTTTCTGCAGGAAGGGTATTTAAAAATTTATTGTTTTAGAACTTCTTTATGGTCACTTGACCTTTTTTCAGGCTCAGGACGACTTCCTGATTCTCATCTAATCCAGATATCTTGGTGACAAGCTCTGGCAGCAAGATCCTGTTTCCCCTCAGGTCTAATTGGGTGATGATACCCTGGCCTTCTGCCATATTGATGTCTTTCATGATCTCCTTAGCTTCATTCTTTGTCTTTTTCTGCCTGTGTTCTTTTGCCTTATCATGGAGAAACTTTGCGATCTTATCAGAAACGTCAATCTCTGTTGTTTCTGTTATCCCCTGCAAGCCAGGGGAGATATTAATCTCGATGACAGTAGGACCCTTTACATCCTCTAAAATATCTACAGCACATACTTCAGCACCTATGGCTTTAGCAGCCTTCACTGCCACTTTTCTCGTGTGAGCATCGGGCATAAATGCATCTCCCATGCCTCCTGCATGGATATTGGCCCTTTTCTCTCCAATCTCAGCTGTCCTCTTCATCCCTGCAACGACTTTCTCACCGACGACAATGGCACGGATATCCACTCCGGATGTCTCGATATATTCCTGGATGAGGAACGGCTGTTTTAAGGTATCCAGTGCATCCAGGATAGAAGATGCAGAAGCGAATGAATCAGCATACATCACCCCTTTTCCCTGGGTGCCTTGAGGAAATTTCATGATTATCGGATAATTCACTTTTTTGAGGATCTTTCTTGCGGCCGCTATCGTCGCAGTCAAATATGTCGTAGGCATAGGGATATTATTCTGTTGGATGTCAATCTGCGTGTAGATCTTGTCATGTGCGCTGATGTAGGCCTTCGGAAGAATGGGCAGATAGGCCTTGTCCCATAATGAAGAGGCAAGTGAATTCAATAATTGGGCGTATTTGTAGGGGCCTTTGATATAGATGCAGTCATATTTTAAGAGGACCTCTCCGTTGTAGAGAACTTCGAGCTGCTTCGATAGGTTTACCTCAATGTTCCTTAAGTCTATCATATCGACTTCTTTGAAATGGTTCTTCATCGCTTCTGCTAACATCTCGGAGCTTTTGCTCCCTAACGAGATGATGGCAGCTCTCAGCGAGCGTTTCTCCTCATTGTCTTGTTTCATTCTATCATCGGATCGATTAAAAAATCTTTTTTCAATGCATTCTGCCCTATGAGGACCTTATATTTCATATGGCTCCTGTCTGCAAGAGTGAATTCTGTGCTGAATGTCTTTTTCGCGATGGTTATTTTACACTCGATGATCGGCCTGACATGAGAGCCATGCGCTGACCTCACTTTCTTCTGTCTCAAAATGGGCCCGAGGTGGAGCTTTTTTGCGAGAGTGCTGTCCATAGAACTTCTTGTTGCACCGGTATCTATTCTCGCCCTTATCTTATGCTTTGATGCACCATGAAGGGTGACTTCTTCAGTGAGGCCGATGATTGTCTTTGACATGGTTGGCTTGAGTCAAGATTGCTTTATAAATGTCACTATTTCTGGCAAACTGTTATAAATTGTCAGATAATACTTTGGCCATGCAATTAGAGAATATTAAAGAGCATATTCCAGCAAAACTCTATGAGGTAATCTCCCAGAACATCGAGGAGTTAAGGCCAGCTCAGACAAAGGCCATCGAAAACGGCCTATTTGAAGGGAAGAACTTATTGATATGCACCCCTACTGCTTCTGGCAAGACCTTGATTGCAGAGATGGCCTGCATCAAGAATATCCTGGAGCGGAAGGGAAAGGCAGTGTATATCGTGCCGCTGAAAGCATTGGCAAATGAGAAGTTCAAGGAATTCAAGAAAAAATATGGTAGCTTCTTGAAGATCGCACTTTCCATAGGAGATATGGACTCGAGTGATCCCTACCTGATGGATTATGATCTCATCTTCACCACTTCTGAAAAATTAGATTCTTTGACCAGACACCATAGCCCGTGGCTGAAATATATCAAGACAGTCATCGTGGATGAGATCCATCTGATGAATGATCCGGGCAGAGGACCTACATTAGAAATCTTGATCACTATCCTTCGGAAATTACTGAGCAATCTGCAGATAATAGGATTAAGCGCCACTATCGGCAATCCTGAAGAATTAGCAGAGTGGTTAGGCGCTCATTTAGTTGTTGACGATTGGCGTCCTGTGAAATTAGAACAGGGAGTGTATCTAGAAGGGAGAATAGATTTTTCTAAGTGAGACCGACCGCTAACAGAATGATCGCTGTGACTGTGGCGAGGATCGCTATCAATACTAAAGGGATGGCGATGACAGCTATGGCCCTTCCTGTCGTCAATACCATGGTGTTCTTGAGTACAATGACAGTAAGGATGATCATCCAGATCCCTGTGAGGAATGTTATCAACGCGCCAAAGAGAGGAATGATATTGAGGACAGCAAGCCACGAGATTACCCGTGCATAGGCCAATGGCTGGAACAATTCCAGGAAAGATCCTTTACCCCTGAGAAGTCTTGCGAGAAGATATAAGATGCCGGTCCAGATCAACGCGCCGACGATGCTGCCTATGGCAGAGCCAAAGAAGCTGAATGCAGAAGGCTTGACAAGCGGTGCAAGCCCAAGGGAATGCAATGCCTGCCTCTGCGTGCCGAAGAAACTTGGAATGTTCCCCAGCAAGCCAGCAATGGCGATTATGATTATGCCAAAGTGCCATGCGTTCTTCTCTTTCGAGACTTTCTTGATGGTCTTTATGTCAAATGCAAGTATCTTGAATGGTTCTATGAGTTTCATGCTTCAAGCCCCAGGCTTTTCATAATCTCGTCCTTGTCGAAGGGCTTGATGTCGGAATATTCCTGCCCTGTCCCTAGATAGAGGATCGGTTTTTGGGTGACATAGGATATTGATAGGGCAGCACCGCCTTTCTCGTCTATGTCTGCTTTCGCCAGGATGATGCCGTCAATCTCGATGGCTTCGTTGAAGCGTTCGGCCTGTTCGACGCAGTCATTGCCGGTTATGGATTCACCCACGAAAATCTTCATGTCAGGATCGGCTACCCTTATTATCTTTTTCATCTCATCGACTAGGTTGATGTTTGAATGCAATCTACCGGCTGTGTCTATCAAGACGACATCAGTATCCTTTGATTTTGCGTATTTGATAGCGTCAAAGGCGACGGCAGCAGGATCGGAACCATAATCATGCTTGATCATCTTCACTCCAAGCTTATCTGCATGTATCTGCAGCTGGTCTATGGCTGCTGCCCTGAAGGTGTCGGCTGCTGCCAATACCACCTTCTTATCTGCGTCGAGGAACATCTGCGTCATCTTAGCTATGGTGGTAGTCTTTCCAGAGCCGTTGATGCCGACAAAGGCGATGACATAGGGCTTTTTCTCTTCAGATTTCTTGATGAGATCTATCTTGTCAAATGTAAGGATATTTTTGATGCTGTCAGTGAGCGAGAGAATGATGGTCTGTTCAATCTTATTTCTTCTGATGGGAGTATCGACAATATCTTTTTTCAGATCTTCCTTGATTTTCTCTATCACCTGGACAGCGACGTTGTTCTCCAATAATGCGACCTCTAAATCCCAGAACATCTCGTTGAACTTATTTTCACTGATTTTTTTCGTGATGACTTTCTCCTTTATCTTAGCGAAAAAGCCTTTTTTTGGTTCTGCTTCTTTAGTTTCTTGACGCGCCTTTTCAGCAGCCCTTTCTTCTTCCTTCTTCGCTTCTTCCTCTGCAGCCTTTTGGGATTCTTCAGCTTCTCGTCTTTCTTTTTCTGCCTTCTCTGAGGCTAGTCGTTCAGATTCCTTCGCTTTTTCCGCGGCTCTCTTTGCCTCTTCTGCTTTTCTTTCTGCCTCTTTCTTCTCTTCCTCTGCTTGCTCTTTAGCTAATCGTGCCTCTTCTACCTGTTTCTCTGCTTCTGCTTTTTCTTCAGAGTCTCTCTCTTCCTCAGCTATCTTTTTCGCTTTTTCCTCGGCCTTTTTCGCTTCCTCTGCAGTTTTTTTGGCTTCAGCAGCTTTTCTTTCTGCCTCTTCTGTCTGTTTCTCTGCTGCTTTCTTTTCCTGTTCGGCTTTCTCAACAATGATCCGTTCTTCCTCGGCTTTTCGCTCGGCCTCAATGGCTTTCTGTTCTGCCTCTTTCTTCTCTTGTTCAGCCTTCTTCTCTTCCTCTGCTTTCTCTTTGGCTAGAAGCCCTTCCTTCTTTTTTTCGTCTTTTTCGACTAGCTTTTCATCATCTTCGGTAATCTCAGATTTCTTGAATATGCGTTTGAAAAATCCCTCTTTCTTCGGTTCCTCTTTCGGAGCTTCTTTTACTTCTTCAGATTCCTCTTTGATCTCTTCCTTGACTTCCTCTTCTCCTTCCTTGTCAATCTTTTTCGAGAATGCAGCAATACTTTTTTTCAGTTTTTCTTTCAGAAACTTGAACATTTTAGATGACTTTAAGCTCTTTCTCCAACTCAGAGGCGCGTTTCATCAGAACTTCGATGTTGGCTGTAAGCTGGGTGCGAACTTTCTCAATCTCCTTTTTTTGATTCTCGATGAGTTCCTTTGCCTGGTCAAATGTCTTGTCAACGACGATAGAACTGCCGACATTCACTCTCAATTTGTCCTCTTTCTTCAATGAGGCCTTGGCAAAGATGCCATTGTTGATCGGCACGAGAATTTCAGTCCCTTCCTCTAATGCCGAAAATTCTTCGAGACTGGCAATCGTGGCTGCGATCTCAACCATCTGCTGGTCAGCCATCTGGATCTGTTCATGGAACTGCTTCACTCTCTGATCAAGCATCTGGTACTCCATGAATTTCTTCTGCATCGCTTCTTGGTCCATCTTAGATCTGTGCGTGCTTTCCCTGCACGATGATGCCCATGGGCTCGCCGTCGAAAATCGAGGTTATCAATTCGGCAATAAAGGGAGCCAATGAGACTGTCTTAATCTTGTCTATCATATCCTTATGTGGAAGGGTATCTGTCACAATGACCTCTTTGATGTCTTTATTGGCCAATTTTTTCATCGCCTCTTTCGAAAAGATACCATGGGTCGCGCAGATATAGACCTCTTTTGCTCCCTGCTTCATCAGTTCTGTCGAGGCAGTTGAGATCGTTCCAGCCGTATCGATGATATCATCGATGATGATGGCAGTCTTTCCCTTCACTTCTCCTATGAGGTTCATCACCTGCGATTCGCCATGAGCTATCCGTCTCTTATCGATGATGGCCATGTCGGTCTGCAATGATTTTGCCCATCTTCTCGCTCTCACTGCGCTGCCCACATCTGGTGCGACAACAACCATGTCTTTCAATTTTCTTTCTTTGATTGATTTAGCCAGAACGGGCATGGCTTCGAGATTGTCAACAGGAATATCGAAAAAACCCTGAATCTGGTCAACATGCAGGTCAAACGACACTACTCTATTGACTCCGGCTTGCTCGAGCAGGCCTGCCACCAAACGGGCAGTTATCGGTTCTCTCGAAGTGGCTTTTCTATCCTGTCTTGAATATCCATAATAAGGGATGACTGCTGTTATCTCTTTCGCAGATGCCCTTTTCAAAGCATCGACAATGATAAGAAGCTCCATGAGGTTATCGTTGACTGGGGGAGAGGTAGGCTGGATGATGAAGACATGGCAGCCCCTTACGGATTTCTGGATCTTCACATAGGTCTCTCCATCGTTGAAGCGTTTTATATCAACAGTAGTAAGGTCGGTGCCGAGGCTCTTTGACACCCGTTCTGCCAATTCTCTATTTGCGGTTCCACTCAGGACTGTCAGGTGTTTATCCATGCTCTGAAAGAATTATAGAGGCTTTATATACTTTTCTCACTCTTAAGCTCTTTGTCGAGGTCTTTTTTCAGGATGATTTCTATCTCTCCGAAATGCTGATATTGGTTGATGTCAATCTTCCCCTGATTGGTGAGATGGAGCAGGGGAATGAAGGTATAGATGCGGTCTTCTTTTGATGTTGAGGGAAGTAGTTTGGTGAAGGTAAGTCTTTCTGACTTCTGGAAGAAATGCATTATCTTCTTGTAGATATCTTTGATGACCTCGCTGATGTCTTTCTTTTTTACAGGCCTCTTGATATCCATAATGGGGATATCTCTCAACACCCTCCTATGTTTCACTTCCAATGCTTTTTCTAATGCGTTGACTAAATCATAGACAGAGACTTTTCTTTTTCTCGGCTGAGGTGTCCTTGGAATCAAGGTAGCATCCACCTGCTCCCTTTCTGGATGGTCGTCTTCCAACCCATCCAAAAGATCATCCATATCATCCTCTGCAGAGGAGAACAATGCATCTAGGTTGGCGATATCCTCTTTTATCCATTTGGTGGACTTGATTTTCAACAACAATGCCGCTGCCAACAGCACTTTGCCGCTTACCCTGAAGTCATGCTCTTTCAATGATTTGATCATCTCGATATATTTCTTTGTCAGCAAAGAAACATCGACATTCCAGGGATCCATCTGCTCTGAATTGACCAGATCATAGATGATAGTCTGCCAGGTAATCTTATTCTTGTCCAGGATGATATCCAGGATCTGCTCATGATGCTTCTTCTCTGTCATATGTCTCTTTCTGCACGAGTTGTATATAAAATTAATGTTCAGTTAAATTTTTAAACGGCTTTAGACTCAGAAAGGTTATGGGCCCATAGTTCAGTGGCTAGAACGTCTCCCTTACAAGGCAGCGGAAATCAGATTTCCTGGTCTTTCGTTGTTGACGAAAGGAGAAGGTCACCGGTTCGAGTCCGGTTGGGCCCATGAGATTTTTGCCCGCTCCCTGCGGTCATGTCAGAAATGCAAAGCATTTCTGATCACCATCAAGAATCTCCGATTCTTGAGGCTTAAAAATCTCGTAATCCTGGAAATCGAAGATTTCCGGGAACTTGGAAATCTACTATTTCCAAGTAAAGCGGGCGACATTCGCACCTTTGGTGCTCAGTCCCCCGGAACAGTTTACCATGTACAAACGCACACAAATAGGCTATCTCATCCTTTTCAGCTTTCTTATCACTATTGCGCTTATCTTTTATCTCTCCTCTCAAGAAGAAGCACCTGTTGAGTGGTTGGTGGGTTTTTTCTTCCTCTTAATCCCACTCTTCTCTACACTTACGGTTTCAGTCACTGATCGCATCACTGTCAGATTTGGCATAGGCCTTATCAGGAAGAATTTTGTTCTCGAGGATATTGTCAGCTGCAAGCAAGTCCGGAACAGATGGTGGTATGGCTGGGGAATCAGATATTTTGGGAGAGGATGGCTGTATAATATCCACGGATTAGACGCTGTTGAGCTGCAGTTCAAGAATGGGAAAGTAGCGCGTATCGGCACAGCTGAGCCTGATAAATTATGCAACGCAATCAAGATGAGGCTGCGTTCTCCATAATATTTAAATATCAACCCCCTACTCAATCAAGCCATGCGGTAGTAGTATAGTGGTTAGTATACGACGTTGCCATGCTTCGCGCAAAGACGTTGTGACCTGGGTTCAAATCCCAGCTGCCGCATATATTTTTTATAGTTGGTTCTTTTACCTTGTTTTATGCGCAAGTAGTATAGGAGTTAGTATATGGGCTTCCCAGGAGATTTTTGCCCGCTCTCTGCGGTCGCTTAAAAATCTCGTAAAAAGCGTGGGTTTCGCTTTTGTAGGCAAAGCCTACAATCCTTTGAGCATAGCTCAAAGTTCGCTCAAGCCCACAGAAAATCTCGGAGAGAGCCTGAGACCCGGGTGCGAGTCCCGGCTTGCGCATAAATTTATAAAAATATATAAAGTTCTTCTCTATTATGGCTTCACACACAGAAGAGATACAAGCAAGAAATCGACGTGATATGGAAGAAGCGCATCAGCAGGTTTTAGAGCGGACCATCACTGAGCCCGTTGTTCTGGTTGTTGAGCCCGGTAGTTCAGCGTATGTTTCAAATGGAGGATATGACAATACCATCAAACGCATGATAACACAATTTTTAGGACTTTCTAGACGAGCAGTCGATAGAGCCACCTTAGCATCTCGAGAAATCCAAGATGTCCTTGATACGTTTGAAGATGCAAAAGGGGTTTATGCTGTCAGTACGGATGAAGCAGTTTTACGTGCTATCAATACGAAGTATCCCGGCAGAGTGCAAACTCTTCAAAGGGATCTGAGCACTGATCCATTAGTATTGAATCCGAGGCCAGATATTGTTCTTTGTTATGATGCACTACAAGGAATGAAAAATCCTGCTCAAGGACTAGAAGTTCTTTTGAGGACAGTCACTCGAGGCGGATTAGTCTCTACTGACACTGGTTTGCCTGTCTTTCTAGAGGGCAAGAGATTTTTTCCGATTGAGGGCTCATCTAATCTCTATACTTGTTAAAAAGTTTTATAAACCGAATTCTCACTCTGGGAGTTATGGCCCTGTAGCTCAGTGTACTACTTTTATTCTGGATCTATTTGATAAGAAAATGCCCCCACGGAGATTTGAACTCCGGGCCTCCGGCTGGCCTAGAGAATTGCTGGAACATGCCCAGCAATTTCATATAAGACTTGCGCGTTAAGAGATAGCCTCTAGACACGGCGCTCTTACCAGCCTGAGCTATGGGGGCGTAGTTTTTTAACCCTTGCCTCAAAATCGAGCTCGTCGATCCTCGGGCAGTATCCAAATCGTTTCCAATGTTCAAATTTGGATAGCTTATCTGGATGGTTAGAGCCGATGTGGTGCATGAACTTAAATAAGTTTTCCTTTCCATGGAGTTTGACAGAATCTTTGTAGTGGCTTATTTTAACCCGAAAACCGAGCGATTTGAATATAGATTCTAGTTGATTGACTAAGGCAGTACTATGCGTAGATAGTTCAATAATGGGGTAAAAACGCTTTTCTGAGTTGTTCTTGGTGAAATAGAGACATCCATCAGTGTCAAATATACCCCTTAGAACAGGCAACAATTGTTTTCTATGAGTAATTCTTTCATTGATTGAAATTTCTCCCTTCTTTCCGTAAGGAAATCCTAATTGGTTATGTAGAGAAATTGCAAATTCTTTATATTCGAACATAATAAATATACAATTTCCAATCTTTCTCGACCTAATACTGACTTTTCTTTCAATAATTCTCTCAATTAATGGCTTTAAGTATTCTTTATAGTATTGGTAATCTGTTATGGAATTTCCATCTATTCTAATAGCATAATGGGTTCTTCCACCTGATTCAAATCTAGATATGCAACCATCTCCTATAAGGATTCCATATAGTTCAAGCAGATCATCATTTATCTTTAGATTCATGCTAGCACCTCCAAAGTTCTTGTTCTTTTGGACTTTGGATATCAAAAAGTGGATGTTCAGCGAAACTCCGTAATTGATTTTGGTACTGAAATCATTATTTGGGAGTTTTGCGTATTCTCTTTCTGATGGATTCTTTATATATGTTACATACATAAATAATGTCCAGTGCTGAATCCGGAAAAATTGCAAAAAGGGCCATTTTATAATTTATATATCCCTATTTCAGAAAGGTTTTAATAGTTCTGTGATATCTGTACTATCGGGGAAGATGGTAGATTTAGACGAACTTCGCACCGATGTCATCAATATTCTCGAAGCTGCAGGATTTTCTGTGAGAAGAGATGAACTGATGCACGGCTATAAGGTGGATGTCGTAGCTGAGAAGGATTTGGTTGCGGTACAGAAGGATTTCAAGATTATCTGTGCATTTGTCCATGAGCAATCTGAATTGACGTTACGAGAACGTGTGAAAGAATTCAGGGAATTGAACAAGGAGCTGAAGGCAGACAAATGTATCATTGTCCTCGTCGGACTTGAGGCTTATGGAGAAGATAGGGGTATGGCGAAGAGACAGAATATCTTGATATGGGAGAAAGATAATATCAAGAATTATCTCAAATGCTTTTCAGAGAAAGATAAGGATGCCTGCAATCGATTGATGAGTGATTTAGGATTGGAGAGCTATACTGATCCTAATCTGGATTATTCTTCTTCTTTTTATTGTGGATAGCAATCTTTTTAAAGCAGGTATTTATTCTCGGTGCATACGCTCCCATGGTGTAGCCCGGTCAATCATTCTGGCTTTTCGAGCCAGTGACGTGGGTTCAAATCCCGCTGGGAGCATTTATAATTCTGGATAGAAAATTGCACCAACTAATGCACAACAATATCTCCCTTCACCTTTACCCTCGATACTCAAAGAAATAATATCGCCTAGATTCCATCCTAAGTCCTTTCTCCTTTCAAATGCGTGTCTTACTGAATCTACTGCTTTGCGTTCTAAATCTTCAGATGAAGCATTGATTCCAGCATATTCCATGATTATTCCTGGCTTATCCCTCTCTTTGTTTAATCCGATTGCTATCGCGCCACTAACTAACCTATCCTTTGAAACAGATTCTTGATAAGCCATAGGCAACGCAACACCATTCTTAATTGAGTAATCACAGTCTAGATTTATCTTCCACCTACCATTAGGCCCGACTGGTACAAAAGAAGTAAATTTAACGGCATTAAGAGCTTCTATACCTGCGTTTACTTCTGCATCGTCAAATGCATCCAGTTCATTTGTACCGTAACCGAGCGAAACAAAAGGATATACCGTGCCTTGAACTTGTGTCGGATCTAACATATTACCACTAATGAGTGGAGATGTATTTCAATTATTAATAACTTTCTTGAATATTCTACGTTAATTACGTAATACTTATATATAGAATTACAATTCTAACGTATATGGACTTGAAAAACACAAAGATTTTGTTCGAGCTTTCCAGAAACTCAAGACAATCAGCCAATCAAATAGCCAAAAAAGTAGGGCTGTCAAGAGATGCTGTCATTTACCGTATGAATAGTCTGGAAGAAAGCGGAATCATCAAGAAATATATGACTGTTATCAATTTAAACCAGATAGGTTACAGGACACACATCTTATTTCTTGAATTTAAGAAATTTGATATTAACATTGAGAAGGATATCATCCTCTATTTGAAGAATTTACCTTATTCAATATGGATCGCATCTCCAAGTGGAAAATGGGATATTGTAATTGATGTAATCTCGAAAGACTCATATCAATTTAATGAGATCCTGATGCAATTGATGAATAGATTAGGAGATAATCTAAAAAATTATGATGTTCTGGAGACGATCAAAGAATACTACTATAACTTCAAGTTTCTTACAGGAAGGGATTCTAAAAGAGCAAACAAAAGAACAGTCCCCTATGGGTTAGATGAAATTGATATCAAGATACTCTCGGTTTTATCCCAAGAATCACGCATACCAAGCACTAAGATTGCAGATAAGTTGAAGATCTCACATGATCGAGTCTCTTATAGAATCAAGAAAATGCAGCAATCTGGACATATAGAGCAATTTATAATACAATTAGATTATAATCTCATCGACCTATCTTACTATTATTTATTGTTCCAATTCACAAAACTGGATAAGAAAACCGAAACTTCTATTGTAGATTTCCTAAGATCACAGAGTGAAGTTTTATACATCGGAAAGAATGCCGGAAAATTTAATTTCAATGTCGATGTAATTGTGAAGAACGCAATGGAATTGAAGCAATTTATCTTGAGGTTCAGGACACTTTTTGGAGATATCTTAGAATCAAGAGAGTCAATCCTCATGTTTGAGCAACATAAGAATGATTATTTTCCAAAGTGCCTACATCATTAGTGCAAATGTTATCTGTCCCATCAATTCTTTACTGGAACTTTATGCATCTGTTCTCGAAGAACGATGAGTCTCCAGACTGCTAAGATGCTGAGGGTGATCACTACACCAAGCGCTAAATCAAACCAGTTGAACAGGAATAATTCTCTGTTCCACGCATGGTCGACAACGCCGAATATGGCTGCGCCGAGAAATAACGTATTGAGCATTGAATGATCTTTAGTCCGTAACTTCGGAAATTTTTTCCTCAGAAAGAAATGTATTATTGCAGCTGCTGTTGGAAATATGTAACACCCCATTTTTTATCACCTACACATTTCTTATTCTGTTGCTTTATATAGTTTATGGGACAGTGTTAACTAATCGACAGATTAATAAATAAGTTCATCTCAAAAAAGAATGAGGTGAACTTTAATGAAGATTTGTCCGC
>JAAOYF010000016.1 GCA_018221205.1 Candidatus Woesearchaeota archaeon
GAAGGTCCGATAGACCATGAATCATTTCAGTACTTGGCTGCAGAAGTTGCCAGAGAGAAGCAATAGGCTCAAATTTCGCACTTGGGTACAGAAGGCGAAAGGCTCCAAGAAATGGCTGATTCTACCTAATTTTTATGCAAAGCCGTTAGAATATGCTTGTTCATCTCGAGAGCTTCCTGCTCGAATTTCTTCAGTTGAGTGACTGAAATGCCATTTTTCTTTAGGAATTCCTCTCCTTCGCACTTTACGAATGTATCTGGTTCTTTGGCTGCGAAGACAACTCTGGCAATCTTGGCTTTTTGGATGGATTCTACACAGCAGCTTGTTTTTGATTTTCTTTTCGTGCAGGGCTCCATTGTTGTATAGAGTGTTGAGCCTACCGGATTCTTTGTTTTGCTTATGGCTGTTTCTTCTGCGTGATCGTTCTCATGTTCTCTTGTATGGCCAGTTCCGATTATTTCACCACTCTTTTCAAGAATCGCGCCGACTGAGAAATATTTTTTGGATGGAGTGCATTTCTTTGCTTCCTCCAATGCTAATCTCATATATCTATCATCGTTCTTGTACTGTTTGATGGTCATATCTCCTAAAGGTTTTTCACTTACGAAGGTGAATCTGTCTTTCCATTCTCCCTCTATGAAGTTTGGAGCATCTTTTTCGTTGATCTCTATTTGGGAGATGGCAACTCTTATCTCATCAACTGCATCTGCTTTGATGAATTCGTAATTTGTCTTGCCGCCCCCTTCCACTAATAATCGTTTTATTCCTTTTTTCCCCAATTCTCCTAATAATTCATTTATGTCAACTCTTTCTCTATGCTGAATAACTGCAGCATGTTTTTTTATTCGGTTGATGTCCTCTGGTGAAGCTATTCGGGTAGTGAAGATGATTTTTTCTTCATCTCCTTTCAGGAAATCACTGTCTTCTTTGATATTGCAGTCTTTGGAAATGGCGACTTTAATGGGATTCTTTCCTTTTTCATGTTTTAATGTCAAAGAGGGATCATCATTCTTCAGAGTAGTGGAGCCGACGAGGATTGCATCTACTTTTGCCCGTATCTTATCGACTTCTTTCAGATCTTCTTCATTAGAAATCCTTAACTGCTTCCGGTCTGCTTTTGCTAGCTTGAAGTTCTTTGAAACTGCAGAATTGATCAAGACATAGGGTCTCATTCTTTCAGACTGGCGCTGTCTATCTGTTCTAATTCATCAAGCATATGGCCTGATTTCTTCTTCTTTGTCTCGAGATAGGCCTTGTTATATTCATTCGGTTTGATGACGATAGGGATGCGACCATTCACTTCAATGCCATGTCTTTTCAAGTCGTTTATCTTCTTTGGATTATTGGTCATCAATTTGATAGATTTGACATTCAAGCTTCTTAGCATATGGGCAGCAATGGCGTAATCGCGTTCATCATCTCGAAAGCCGAGCATCTTGTTTGCTTCAACTGTATCAAAACCGTCATCTTGCAATTGGTATGCTTTCACTTTATTAGTAAGGCCGATGCCCCTTCCTTCTTGTCTTAAGTAAAGCACCATACCATACTCTAATTTTCCTACTCTTGTCAATGATGCTTTCAACTGGTCGCGGCAATCACATCTCAATGAACCTATCGCATCTCCTGTCAAGCACTCAGAATGTAATCTTACTGGCACATCTTCTTTATTGCAGACATCACCATGCACCAAAGCAATGTGCTCTTTCTTGTCATGGTCATTATAGAATGCTACGATCTGGAACTGACCGAACCTGCTCGGCAGATCTGCAATGGCGACGATCTTTACGCAGGTCTTTTTCTTCTCGCCAGGACATTCATGGTCCTTATCGCGGTTGATCAAGTCTTTTATTTTTGGTCGAGTGAGCATATTATTTCCCTTTGAACTTCCCTTCTATGGCTATCTCCTTCAAGGGGCGCCTGTCAGAGGGGATTTCCTTTTCCTGCACTTCTTTAGGAAGGTCTTCTGTCTTGCCTCTTTTTCCTATAGCGATCATAGCCAATACTTTGTAATTATCAGGGACTTCAAGCTGCTTTTTAGCTTTTTCGTAATCAAAGCCAGCCATACCATGGATAACTAAATCGCGTTTTGCGCCTTCTAAAGCAAGATTCTCCCAGGATGCACCTGCATCGAACTCATGTGTGGGAGCGGGCTTGTCATTGTATTCTGCATCTTTTCTTGAGATAACGACCACTAGGGCAGCTGCATCCTTGCACCAGGACTGATTGAATTCAACCAATAGGTTAAGGAAAGTATCCCAATGCTCTGAATCTCTTTCTGCATAGATATATTTCCATAACTGGTTGTTGAAGGCAGAAGGAGCCCATCTGGCTGCTTCAAACAAGGCCATGAGTTCGTCTTTTTCGAGCTTCTCTCCAGACATTGCTCTTGGTGACCATCTGTTTAGGAAGAGCGGATGAATATCATAACCTGCTTTTCTGTGCTTTTTTACTTCTTCTGTCAATTCCATATTCCCACCTCAAGATATGTAAAAAAAGAGTGTATATAAAAGTAGTGTTGAAGTAGAATTATTTATGTGCTTTACCCTTTCTTCTTGCATGCGGCGCAGTTGATCGGGAGGCAAGCTGCTCTAATCCAGATACATAGCCAGCCATCTCACCATGAAGCTTGTTCTTATTCGTAGCCAGCTGAGCGTGTCTTACATTGTCGCTGATATTCATTGATTTCATATGGCTGCCGTAGGCAGCTGCAAACTCTAAACTCTGTTCATCATCGAGTTCTAATGTATAATCCATCAGCACTGAATTATGATACTGCCTTGTATGGTCAGAAGCAAGAGTCTCTTTGATCATATCAAGAATCTCGTCATTTGTCTTATCCTTCTGGAATGCCTTGAAATATTCTTCGAAATCATGCCCAGATCGCTCAAAAGCCTCTTTCACCCTTGAAACAAGGGCTGCATCACTCTTTTCTCCTGAATAATGATGCCAATCGCCTGTCTTTTTGGCCAAGTCCCTAACATATTGTGCAATGCCTTTTTTAGATGCTTCTACTTTTTTACCGATCTCTTTTCCTGCCCTATCGTATGCTTGCTTGATGACATCAGTGCCGATCACCAAGTGAGCCATAGCATCGACATAATGATCCTTTATCTCACCCGAGATATTTGTCTTGCCGTATTTTTCTTTGACAGCAGCATCAACAATTTTTTTATGATCACTATATGCTTCTTTAAACGCATCAGAATCTAATGATACTTTTATACCCTTAAGAAGATTCTCAAGATGTTTTTCGGTCTTTGCTTTTCCTTTCTTTGCCATCTTTATCAGTTTTTTCTTATTTAAGACATTTAAAGCTTTCTATATAAAACTTTCTGTCTTCATTACTGGCAAATAATAACTTTAAATCATGCGTAATCTTTTTAAGCTTCTGAGCAATTTTTCTCTCAGGGGGTAGCATGAACAAGAAAAATATACGCAAAAAAGTAGGGGAGTTTCTACAGAGCAATAAAGAGAGGATTGAGATCAAGGTCCCGAAGAATTTTTCTTTATATTGGGTCAGGAATCCTATAGCAGTGGCATGGAGGATGTTGATTCTTGGTATCTTGACCAAAGTGCCTCCGATGAACCTGAAGAACTGGATTTTTAAGCTCTTAGGCTATAATTTTGGCAAAGATGTGTGTCTGCCTGGCTTCATCGATATTGATCCGTTCTTTCCGGAATTGATAACTCTGAAAGAAGGCATCCTTGTGGGAGGATCTACTACCATTAAGCCCTGGATAGTGAAAGATGGAAAATTAACTTTAGGAAAAATTTGGGCTGGTAGGAGGGTATTGTTTGCAGGTTGGTCCGGATTGCGGCCAGGTGCCAAGATTCACACTAACACCATCACTGGTTTGCATTGCTTAATCGACACTGAAATTCCAAAAGACAGTTTTGTTGTCGGACACAATAAAATCTTGAAAACATGGAGCACAGAAGAAGTTGAAAGGCATTTTGGCGAAAGCAAGCATAATCCACATTATGCCAGAAACTACAAAAAAGAAACAACGAAATTTCGAACAGACCCCTCAGTCAGGAAAATTACGCTTCGAAATGATGGAAACAGGCTAAATGCAGGATGTGACTGGTGGAGAGCAAGGCCTGTCTGGCAAATCTATTGGAAAGGGGCTCTTGTGGAAGCAAGTCTGCTGTGCCCTTTTGAACCCATCCGCAAAATGCTCATGTGGATCATGGGAGTCAGGTGGGGAAAAAATTTCAAACTAGGCAAAAAAGTGATGTTTGATCATATCTATGGTGACATGGTACGATTCGGAGATAATTGTGTCATTGAAGACGGAGCCTATTTTGATGGCCATGACTACACAATCTCAGAAGGGATCTATGGCCGGACCACCATAGGCAATAATTTTCATGCGAAGAAAGGAGCCTATGTCCGCTCTGGATTAGTCATCGGCAATAATGTCACCTTAGAAGAGCATGCAGTATTGATCAAAGATGCTAAAGACAATGAAGTGTGGGCAGGCGCGCCTGCTAAACTGGTCGAGAAATGAACAAACTGATTCCAGAGGGTGTGAAGCTGTGGATCCAGGAAGGAGCTGCTAATCTCCATTTTGGTTGGTATGTCGCGTATTCTTTCATCACTGTTCTTCGTAGTTTCTTTGATCTTTACTGCACCATTGTCGTGCTTCAAATAAAGGATAATATCTTCACATATTGTTATGATGAACGTGAGCTGTTAGCGATTGGAAAAGAATTTGAGAAGCGACAACTTGCTAATGCCAACTACACCCAAGAGCTCATCAGTGATTGGAATGAACGTGTCGAGGCATTCTACCAGGCATGTCAGGAAATTCATGAATCTGATTTATCAGAACTAACTGATGAACAACTGGCTTTGCTGTTTGAAAAATTTCTCAATAAATATACAGAAGAGTACGCTGCTCCCCTCCTAGCGGATTGTCTAGGGTGTTATTGTGAGATCGAAATACAAGACTTGCTTAAATCCCACTTGAAAAAAATAGAAAAGGAGGATCAATTCACACGTTATCTAACTGCCCTTACTGCACCCATCCGAGATTCATTTATCGGTGAGGAGAAGATTGAACTCCTCGGTATCACAAAAGATTCCATAGATGGGAAGGATGTCTCAAAAGCAGTGGCTGCACATCAACAGAAATGGTTCTGGATTCAAAATAGTTACTTACGGGCGATTGTCCTTTCTGAGGATGATTTCATGCAGCGTATCAAAGAGCATGGGAAAGATCAGGCATATGTGCTGGATAAAGTTGTACATTATTCTGAAGAATTCACTAAGACAAAAACTGAAAGAGAACAGCTACTTGATAAGATAGGTGCGTCAAAACGCCTACGGGTCTTACTCTACCTTATGGATGATCATACTTTCTGGCAAGACGAGCGAAAAAAAGTGAACCTACAAGCTGATCATCATATTGATCTGCTTCTCAAAGAAGTGAACCGAAGAAAAAAGATACCTTTTGACGACCTTCTTTATACCATACCATTCGAGGTCATTGATTTACTTCGAGGCGAGCCAGTTGACCTGTCGATTATCCAGAAACGAAAAGAGATAGTGGGTATCATTTACACTCCTGATCAATATTTACCCTTGAATTATGAGGATTCTGTCCGACTTGATAAGGAAATCAATAGCCAATATTCTATGAACGGCCTGGCTGATTTATTTGGTACAGTAGCAAATCTGGGAAAAGTAAGGGGAAAGGTGAAGATCCTCATGGAGCCAGATGATTTTAAGCTCATGGAAAAAGGAGATGTCCTTGTTACTTCTATGACCCGACCTGAGTTTGTCCCTATCCTGAAAAAAGCTGCTGCGATCGTGACAGATGAAGGAGGGCTTACTTGCCATGCAGCAATTGTTGCCCGAGAATTAGATGTACCTTGCATCGTCGGAACCAAAATAGCCACTAAAGTCTTAAAAAATGGCGATTCTGTGGAAGTGAATGCGAATCATGGGGTTGTGAGAATTCTATGAATAAAGAAACTCTATTGAAAGTGGTGAAGCAGGATTGGTATATGCAGGGCTTTATCTCTTCAGTAACACTATTCTTTAACCCATTCTATTCTGGGGTGAAGATGAAAAAGTATCATCCGTATACCTATTCTTATCTGATGAGCTTCCATAAAGATGATTATGGTGAAGCTTACTATGGCATAGATGATATGAAAGCTATGTGGTATGAAATGGAGAAAGCGTACAAGAAAGATTCACAGCATTTTCTCAAGCAACGGGAAAAATATCGGAAGATTGTTGAGAGTTATCAACCTTTAGTCGAGGAATATGGAAAATTGGATATTACTACACTCTCAGAAAAACAACTTATTGAGCTTGCACATGAGATGTTTGAATCTGCTTCTGAAACTGTGTGCATCTGCCATGATATCGAGGCATTCTCGATCACCAATGACCGTAAATTGAGGCATGCGATCAAAGATAAGGTCGATGATGAGGCCATCATCAATAGATATGCAGAGCTTCTTGCCCACCCTATCTCTAAATCCTGGGCGAATGAGGCCGGAGCCGAGCTCTATGATATCTCTCAAATCAATGATAAACAAAAGCAAACCCAACTGCTTCAAGAACATGCACGGAAATACTTCTGGATCAGAAATAATTATCTTCATTCTGAAGCGTTGACTGCTGCTGATTTCAGGGAAGAGATGGGGCATATGAAGGATTATGCTGCTATTGATTATGAAGCTATCAAGAAGAAAAAGGTGGGTCTTATCACTGAATTAAACTTGGGACAGGATATTCAAGAACTTATCAAGCACATTGAGTTTTTTGTGGATTATCAGGATGAGCGGAAGAAGAATATCTTGATTTCGAATCATTATGTTGAACGCATTTGCTTTGAGTTTGCACGACGCTTCAATATTCCCAAACCATTAATAAAATATCTGCTCCCTCATGAGTTTAATCCAGCATTGTTGAAAAATGAAAAACTTCCCTCGATATTGGCAAAACGCAGAGAAGGATACCTTATCATCCTTTCTCCTGATGAGACTATCGTCATCGAGGGAGATGAGTTGAAAGAGTATGATAAGATATTGCATGAAGGAGGTATTGAGCATGATTCTGATATCCATGGATTGTCTGCATCTGGTGGAACTGCTATCGGAAGGGCAGTTATCTGCAAGACTGCTGACTCGATGAAGAATCTTCAGGAAGGAGATATTCTTGTTACTGCGATGACGCGGCCGGAATTTGTTCCTGCGATGAAGAAAGCTGCAGGCATTGTCACCGATGAAGGCGGCATTACGTCGCATGCAGCTATTGTCTCTCGTGAACTAGGCAAGCCGTGTGTTATCGGAACAAAAAATGCTACTCGCGTCATCAAAGATGGCGATTTAGTAGAAGTGAAAGGCAATCATGGAGTTGTGGTTATTATCAAGGGGGCAAAATGAAATGGTGGATATGGGAACGGCCAGCGACCATGCATATGGTATATACTGCTGCCTATTGCGCAGTCAAGCCATTGCATGATCTCTTTAACGCGTGCTATGCTGATACGTTGTATGGATTATTTAAGAATGATATGATCAAATATTTTTGCAGCTATAAAGAACTCATTGACTATGGGAGAAAAATCGTCGATGATTTTGATGATCGAGACTATTATAAGAGTAAAATGGCTGATTGGGAAAAAAGGTGCAAGAAACTTACAGCGTTTTTAGAGAAATTCCAAGGCATCACGTTATTTGAGCTTTCTCAAGCAGAATTATCTAAGCTATATCATGAATTCGATGATATTTATCTTGAGTGGTGGGCGTTTGCCCAGGTTGCAGAACCCATTGCTTATTTTTGCGAGGAGGAGTTGAAGAAACTTGCTCCAAAACAACAGGATTTCAATCTTTTAGCATCCCCTACCAAGAGCTCATTTACTGGTGAGGAAGAGCATGAGCTGTTTGAGATTGTGAAACAAGCTCAACAAGGGGATGTCACTAGCCTTCTGGTGAATCATGCGAAGAAATATTTCTGGTTAGAGAATAATTTTCATGATACGAGGATATTAGGTGCATCTTATTTTGAAGAAAAAGTAAAGAAATTTCTCGATGATGGTGTTGATGTGGAGAAACTAGAAAAGGAGAATCTCAAACGCCTTACAGAAACCAAACAGAAAAAAACTGCACTGATGGATTCTCTGAACTTGGATGGGGAATCCCGTTTTATTGTCGAATTGATTGATGAATTTGCGTATTTCCAAGACGTCAGGAAGAAAATTGTGTTGTGGAGCAACCACGTTCTTGATTCTTTTGTTAAAGAGATAAGCAGGCGCTTCACTATTCCGTATGATGATGTCGCATGGCTCACTGCACCGCTTGCAAAGGAGTTGCTGAAAACAGGCAAGGTTGATCTTGAGTATGTCAAATCATTGAAACATTCTTTTGTGATCTATCGTATTGATGGCCGTGTTGAATTGTTTTCCGGAAAAGAGGCCGAGAAGCATCATGAGAAGTTTTTCTCATCTGATGCACAGGAAGTGCGTGAAATCGAAGGCATGGTGGCGTGCGAGGGACGGGCAAAAGGGAAAGTGAGAGTAATTGTCGATCCTAAGGAGATGAATACTATGCAGGAAGGAGAGATTTTGGTGACGACGATGACCTCTCCAGATTTTGTCCGTGCCATGAAGAAAGCTGCAGCTATTATCACTGATGAGGGAGGCGTTACTTCCCACGCGTCTATTGTTAGTCGCGAGTTAGGGGTACCTTGTGTCATAGGCACTAAAATCGCGACAAAAGTACTCAAAACTGGCGATATCGTCGATGTTTATGCGAATCATGGCCTGATTAAAGTTGTGAGGAGGAAAAAATGAAGATAAAATTTCTAGGACATGCGGGTTTTTTGATTGATGATTTGGTTATCGATCCATTTTTGACAGGAAATCCGAAAGCAGTGGACAAGCCTGCTGATATACAATGTAAATATGTCTTGATCACCCATGATCATCCAGATCATGTCGGAGATGCTTTCGATATCGCGAAAAAGAATGATGCAGTTGTCGTCGGTATGTATGAAGTGACTGCTAAGGCTGAAGAAGCAGGCTGCAAGACTGAGCCGATGAACATTGGAGGCAAGATTAAGCTTGGTGGTTGGGAAATCAAGATGGAGATGGCATTCCATAGCGCAGGAGTAGGTGCGCCAGCTAGTTTTATCATCAAAAAAAGCGGTAAAACAGTGTATCATGCTGGAGATACTTGTTATTTCATGGACATGGAACGGTTCAAAGAGTATAGTATCGATATTGCGATGCTACCTATCGGAGATAGGTTCACGATGGGAGCTGAGGATGCGGCAAAAGCGTGCAAAGCTATTGGCTGCAAGACTGCCATTCCTATCCACTTTGGCACTTTTCCTTTTTTGGGTCAGAGTGCTGATACATTCAAGAAGCTTTGCAGCTGTGATTGTGTTGTTTTTGATGTTGGGGAAGTGAAAGAACTATGACCTGGACACTTTATTACACTCGGAGATACAATATTCAACGGCATGAAGTAGTGTTCAGAGGAATGGAAGGAGATTTCTATAAACCCTTTAACCCAGATTTTAAGATGTTGGTTGTTCCTGATGGAGATAATGTCTCTTGTTATTATGAAAAAGAGAAATTTGATCCTTTTGCAATACGAATCTACAAGGAACTCAAGCCGCATCTCCAGAAACATTATGTGGCTTTTCTTCAGGAAGGAGAGACTTTTGTTGCTTTTTGCAAAGAGATGAACAAGAGGGAACTCTCTTCCTGTTCTAATACAGAGCTCACCACCTTTTATGAGGAATTTTTTAGAAAAAATATGAAATTCTTCTCCACATCAGTATGGTTACCTTTCCTTATTGCATCCTTTGTCGAGCACGATGTCGAAAAGGAAATTGAGAAACTTTCTCTTGACAAACAAAAGTATGTAGCTGCTGTATTCACTCCACACATCGAGAATGCTGCCATGCAGATGCAGAATGATATTGCTACAGGCATGTCAGCGGAGGAATTATATCAAAAATATCGATGGATGTCTGTATCAGACATTGATGATGAGCCATGGGATCTTGAATATTTTAAATCCTTAGAAAAAGCAACTAAAGTTGAACGCGATGATAGTGATTTCAAGGAACTTATGAGCTCTGCAAGTAATGAGCAAAAAAAGATTTTTCGCATGGGAAAGCTCCATACATACATTAAGGATAAGCGAGACGAACAACGACGAGAAGGACAATTCTATATCCAATCATTATACCGAGAGATGGGAAAACGCTTGGGATTAAGCTTGAAGGAAGTGACTTACCTCACTAGCCAGGAAATTATTGATAAACTTAATGGGAAGAATGTTGAGGTTGATATCAAAGGAAGGATTAAGGGCTATACTTATCGATGGAGCCTAGGCAGGCATGAGATTCTTTCTGGAGATCATGGCGACCTTGAACCGTGGAAAAAAATCTTTTCTCGCGAGTATTCGATGCAATATTGCGAAATTGTACTTCGATCCTTAGGCAAGGAAGTAGAGCATATCCTGCCTTATACGATGCAGAATCTTCTTATTGTCCCTGATAATGAGAATCAAAGCTGTTATTTTGATACGCAAGAGTATAATGATTTCATGAATGCTCTTGTAGACCATTTTACAGGCTCTGCAGAAAAATTTAGAGAGTTTATCGATCTTTTTTTCAAGATCGGACAGGATTATGTTGATTTTTGCAAAAAAATCCATGAAAAAGATGTAGAAAATCTCCATAATGATGAACTGAAGCAGATCATCCTTGATTATTATCCTAAAGCGATCGATTACACCTGCATTTTATGGGTAGGATTCTTACTTAATCAGTATTGGACAGAGGCAAACACAAAAGATTTTAGTGAAGATGTCAGAAAATCAATGCTTATTCCTGCTAAAAAGACTACAGTCATGAAGATGCAAGAGGAAGCAAGCAAGATCTCTCCGAATGATCCTGATAAAATAGCTGAGTTCATGAAGAAGTACCAATGGATACCTTGTCTGGATATTCATCATAAGCCATGGAAAATGAGAGATGCCACTGCATACATTATTACGCACACTGAACTTCCATCTGAGCAATTCATTACAGAGCCCGAGTCTGATAAGGAATTCTTTACTATGGTGAGGGAATTAGTGTATATCAAAGAAGTACGGGATGATTTCCGTAGGAAAGGTGTCTTCTATATCCAGAAACTGTATCAAGAGATTGCTAAACGCGCAGGAATAGATCTTGAAGACATTGCGTATTGGAGTGAGCCAGAGATCATTCAATTTCTTGAAGATAAAAAAATCGAGGATAAAACATCCCGGAAGAAAGGGTTTATGCTCTATTTCAAGGATGGAAAGATAACGTATGTTGATGAGAATATTTCTGATGAACTGAAAAACTTAGGATTTTCAGAAGAGGAAAGGAATGATGAAATAAAAGGAACTGTTGCGCAAGAAGGAACTGCTAAGGGCAAAGTGAAAATTGTCCGCACTGTGAAAGATATCCCTAAAGTCGAAGAGGGAGATATCATGGTTACGGTGACCACTCATCCTGATTATGTCCTTGCTATGCAGAAGGCTGCTGCCATCGTTACAGATGAAGGGGGAGTTACTTCACATGCTGCTATTGTCTCTCGGGAGCTGAAGAAACCTTGCATCGTGGGTACGAAACATGCCACAAAGATTTTAAAAGATGGTGAAATTGTCGAGGTAGATGCTGTGAATGGCACGGTTAAACGATGAAATATATCAAAGGCCTTATGAAACAGAAGCTGAAGCAGTGGATTAATAAGAAATGGTATCATCAACGCTTTGATGGCTCTCCTTATTTGATGCATTTGATAGCTGAGGCTGAGATTAGAAAAGAAAAGCGAAAGCATGATGGTGATAACGAAGTGCATTATTGTTTTTATGATGATGGTAAAGGGGATTGGTACATCTTAATGGATGATATTAAGAAAATTTATACTGATGTTATCAGCTTATCAAAGAAAAATCCAAACATTAGCAAAGATTTAATCCTGTCCTGGAAAAAAGATGAAGATATTTTCTATAAGAAGTGTATAGAAATAGGAAAATTACAGCTAAAGGAGTTATCAGACAAAGAATTAATTGCACTGCATGACGAATTTACTGATATTGCGCTCAATAACAATACCTCTTCTTCAGTCATTGATGGATTTGCTCTAGGCACCGATGAACTGATTGCAGATATGATCAAAGAAGGGTATGATGCATCTGAATTAAAAGACAAGATGCGATACACGGAGGTTTTTTCAATTCTCACTGCACCTGTCCATCTCTCTTTCATCAATGAAGCAGAAGTTTCGTTATTGAAAGTAGCTTTGGACCCGACTGAAGACAGTTTAAAACATCACCAGAAAAACTATTTCTGGACAAGAAACAATTATGTTGATAGTTTTGTGCTTACTGTTGATGATTTTAAGAAGGAAATAAGAAAACTGCACGATATGGATATCGATATTATGAAAGAAATTGAAAACATTGAGCAGACTCCTGAAATAAACAAGAAAAAGAAAAAGGAATTAATGGATAAACTAAGCTTAAGCCAAGAGCTGAAAATATTAATAACCATAAGTGAAGACTTTACGTACTGGCAGGATGAGAGAAAACGATCTACATTCTGGAATGCTCATTATTTCCTCCTCTTGCTAAAAGAAATCTCCAGGAGAGTTACATTGCCTTTTGAGGAATTGAAATATGTTACACCAAGAGAAATTCCTAACTTATTTGTGAATCCGCCAACAGTTGAAGAATTAAAAGAAAGAAGGAAAAATTCTGTGTATTACTGGGATAAAGAAGGGATGGAATGCCTCTATGGCAAGGAAGCAGATGGCATAAAACAAGCAGTATTGGGAACTCAGGATTTATCAGATATTGATGATTTTCGTGGGTTGACCGCTTCCTTAGGAAAAGCAGTCGGTAAAGTGAAAGTGTTGAAGTCTGCTAAAGAAGTGGGCAAGGTTGAGGAAGGCGATATTCTTGTTGCGGTCATGACACGGCCTGATTATGTCCCTGGCATGAAGAAAGCTGGAGCAATTGTTACGGATGAAGGCGGTGTTACTTGTCACGCTGCGATTGTCTCTCGTGAACTGGGCAAACCATGCATCATCGGCACGAAGATTGCCACTAAGGTTTTAAAGGACGGACAATTAGTCGAGGTTAACGCTAACCATGGGTGGGTGAAAATAATACGATGAAATGGGAGATACAAGAAGCACCGTGTTCAAGCTATTGTGTGTTTGGGTGGGTGGATGCCGCAGTTGATGGATTGAAGAAGCATTTCGGCAAAGGATTGTCTATTCATGTCTACATTGGGAAGAAAGGGAAAGGCTATGAGTATTTCTTGCGAGAGGATCTTATTGAAACAGGTAAACATATCATCGAACAGTTCAAAGATAAGAAATTTAGGAAGGAAATCAGAGATAGTTGGAAGGGGTTCAAGAAAACAATGGATGCTCTTTTCGGAAAAATAATGCAAGGGAAACATCATGACTTGTCTATCGAGGAATTAGAGAAGCTGTATCATGTGTTTAATGCTGCTTATGCTGAATATTATGATTTGATGATGTTCGCAGAGCCAGTTGAACTTGTACTTGATGGTTTTTTTAAGGATTCTATCAAGAAATTGAAAGAGGATTTTTCTATTCTGACAACTCCTCCAGAGCTTAGCTTTATCCAGAAAGAGAAGTTGAGTGTTATCAAACTGATTGAGCATATTGGTAAGGATGCCATCATTAGCGGATTGAATGCAGATCAAAAGAGAGCGTTGCACGAGCATATCCATCAATTTGCTTGGCTTCGGTCGAGTTATCTTGAAACACCTACGTTGTCTGAACAGGATGTGCTTGACCGAGCAAAAGAACTTGTTCAAAACGAGGTTGTTGAACGAGAAAAGAAAAAGATTCTTGGATTTGAGAAAGATATTACGCAGAAAAAAGAAAGCATTATCTCAAAAAGCAAGCTTTCTCCTGAAACAGTGGAAATGATCCATATTTCTGATTTTACTGGTATACTGCATGACGAACGTAAAGAATATACTCTCAAATGGCTATACTACTGTGCTCTGTTACTTGAAGAAATCGGCAAACGATTCAAGTATTCCTTGCATGATATGTTCTTTTCTTCGAAAATAGAGATAGAACGTCTTTTCAAGGAAAAGAAACTCGATCCTCAAAAAATCAAAGAAGGATTTGATGCATTTACTTATATTCGAGAACCAGGGAAATCGACAGAATATTATGGAAAAGATACTTTGGGATATGAGAAGCAGTTTATGCATGAAGTAGATACTGATGTCAGCACTATTCATGGCATGCCTGTTTCAGGGGGTATTGCTGTCGGTAAAGTGAAAATTATCCATCTTACTAGTCAATTTCCTAAATTTAATGAAGGCGATATCTTAGTTGCACCGATGACTCGGCCGGATTATGTTCCTTTAATGGGAAGAGCAGCTGCTATTGTGACTGATCAAGGAGGCATCACTAGCCATGCAGCTATTGTCTCTCGTGAACTGGGAAAACCTTGCGTTGTGGGGACGAAAACGGCAACAAAAGTGTTGAAAGATGATGATATGGTGGAAGTGAATGCAAATCACGGCTGGATAAGGATTATCAAATGAGCCCTATTGCAAAACATAAGCTGAAAGAATTTCCTATTAACGTGCTTCAGCAAGATTCTTACAATAAGACATTCCATTCTAAAGTGTTCACTCTTTTTGCGTCTTCAAATAGTATGATCTATTGCTTTGCTCAATTGCATAAGCCTCACTATGATTATTCTTTTACGTTTCTGGAGAATGAAGAAGGGAATTGGAACATGGATGCTGCTAGTTTACTTCGAGTTCGCGAATGGGTTGTGGAGAACGCGAAGACATCTACACAGCATATTGTGAAACTCTATGATCAATGGAGAACATACTGTGGGGATTTTACTCAGCTTTGTGATAACCTACGAGAAAAAGAGTTATCTTCTCTCTCTGACAAAGAACTATATGAAGAATTGAAGAATTTGTATGAGTGTTATCTTCTTGCAGGTTCTGTCGCGTATGTTACTGATTGCTTTATGTCCCGTGGAGAGGAAGATTTTTTCGAGCAGCTCCTTGCTGAGCAAGGGGTGGCGAAGGATATTGTTTCACAGATTGATTCTTTATCCTATACCTTGCAGTCACAACAGGAACTTGTTGATCTTGGTAAATGCATTAAGAAGAACTATGGGACTTTTCCTCTTTTTGATGATCTATCTCAGGATTTTAAGGATGAGTTGAAGAACCATGAAGAGCGCTATTTTTGGATACAAAATAATTATCACCATGTTCATTATGTTTCAGCTCAAGAATTCTATAAACAGATTCCAGATTTGAAAGAAACTAAGGCTGAAAAGAAGGAGATTCCTCCACAAGAACCTTTTGTTCAGAATCTTTTGAACATCGCCCAACTCTTTTCTGGATGGAAAGATGTCAGAAAAAGCGGTGTGGCGATGGGAGCGCATTTCTTTGATGTTTTCTTGAAAGAGATTGCTCGAAGGACTGCTTATTCTGCTGATGATCTTAGCTTTCTTATCTTCCACGAGATCAAGCCATTATTAGATGGAGAGGATTTCAAAGATATTATTGCATTAAGAAGAAAGAAATGCTTTTTCTCGGTGAATGCAGACAGTTATTTTGTCTGCGAAGGCGAGGAAGCAGAGAAATATTTTGCTTATAAGGAAAAAGAAGATTATTCTCAACTAGTAGAATTGAAAGGTGTGGTTGCATGCAAGGGCAACGCAACAGGCAAAGTCAGAGTTATCCTGAAAACAGGCGACATGAAGGATTTTAAAGAAGGAGAGATCTTGGTTGCGAATCAAACCACTCCTGAATTTGTCCCTATCATGAAAAAAGCGGCTGCGATCATCACTGAACAAGGCGGCATCACCAGTCATGCAGCTGTTGTTTCTCGTGAATTAAATGTGCCGTGCATCATCGGGACGAAGATTGCCACCAAAATATTGAAAAATGGGCAAGAGATTACTGTTGATGCTGAAAAAGGCATGGTGAGATTATGAAAATTACTCAAAAGATAAATCAAATCAAATGGTATCGACAAGGCGCTAACTCAAGACTATGTTTTATCATGAAGGGATGGGACGGGGCTTATTGCTATGCCCCCACAACATTAGGGATAACGTTTATCTTGAATGGGATTAAGATGGAGGGATACTTTGATGAAGATTATATGAATGACCATGCTCGCAATATGATTAAATGCTCCAGAGAGAATACTCATAAAATTGACAAAGAGATGGATAGATCTAGGAAAGCATGGAAATTTCTAGAACAAATATTCGCTAAGGTCGATTATTCTGATATGGAAGCAATAAAGGCATCTATTACCGAACTTGATAAGGGCAACAAAGATATGTGGGATCCCGGTGTCGTTGCCGATCATTTTGATCCACATGGGGAGGAATTCTTACAAGAGGAATTAAAGAGGCAAGGTATTAAAATGGACAAGCAAGATCTTATTGTTATGCTGAGACCCAGCGAAATGACATACTATCAACAATTCAAATTAGCATTGCTAAAAGCTTTCTTCAAAAAAGACACTTCAGTTGTTGACCTATTGGTCAAGGAATATTTTTTCATTGACAATAGCTGGGAATCCGCAAAAATTCTAACTGCGGATGACTTTAGAAAGAGATATGATGAACTCAAAGAGGATATTTCGGATGCTAAACTTCAATTTGAAGATTTGCAGAATGACTGGAAGTCAGAACAAAAGAAAATAATTACAAAATATAACCTGCCAAAAGAGATGCAAAATATCTTCCATCTCTATCAACAACTATTTTTCTTAAGGGATGAAAGAAAGAAATATGTGCAGCTGCTTGTGCATCACTTAAGCATACTCTACACAAAACTATCTGAGATCTTGGATATCCCATTTGAGACCCTGTCATTGATTAATTCAGATGCATTTACTAAAGATATGGACAGGGAGAGTATACTTGAGATCTGCATGCGAAGGAAGAACTATTTTGCTTCAGCCTATCAAGGAGATAAAAATACCATTTTTGAGGGAGATGATGCAAAAGCTTTAGCAGAGGAGCTGCAAGCTGCAGAAGAATTTCAGGGAAAGGTGATTACAGGCCAAACAGCCTGTGGTGGAAAAGCAAAGGGATTGGCAAGAATAGTCATCGGTGAGACCCATTTCGGAAAGTTCATGGAAGGAGATATCTTAGTTGCACCTATGACTCGGCCTGAGTATGTGCCGTTGATGAAGAAAGCTAAGGCGATCATAACAGATGAAGGAGGCATAACCTGTCATGCTGCAGTCATCTCTAGAGAGCTGAAAGTGCCTTGTGTCATCGGCACGAAAATCGCCACTAAAGTGTTAAAAGATAATGATATGATCGAAGTAGACGCTGATAAGGGCACGATAACGATTTTAGACAATCTTTAAAAACTTCTAGCTCCTAACATAAACCATGAATACATCCCAGATGAAGAGATGGATCCCTAAAGTGCATTGGTACCTGCAAGGAGGGGAGATGAAGCCGGTCTATGGACTGGTTCCTGCTATCGCCTGCAAAAAGACCATGCAGCGTATTCTCAAACTTAACTATGGACCTTTAGCTGTACATGCCAGGCATGGCCATGCTTTTTGGTTCATGGACAAGGACCAGATGATGAAAATGGCCAAGACTATCCTTAGGAGATACCATAAAGATACAAAATACCTGGACAAACTCTATAAAACATGGCAGAAAGAGCTCAAAACTTTCTATGCATTGGTTGATGAAGTGAATACTAAGAATTTCAAGAAGCTGACGAACCGAGAACTGACTCTTTACTATAAAGCATTCCTCAAAGCACATATCAACGTATGGAATCATTTCATCTTCATCGATGCGTTCGATCCTTATGGAGATCAATTTGTCCAGGATCATCTGAAGAAGAACAAGCTGGATATCGCTAAAGAGGATCTTTCAGCATTATTGCAATCTCCCCTTCCTTCGTATATCACCGAGGAGAATATCGCTTTTCTCCAGATTGTTCAGAAGGCGTTGAAGAAAGATAGGAAATTAAATGATTATCTTGTTGAACATCAGAAAAAATTCTATTGGTTCAGGAACAATTATGGCCATGTCAAATATATGACTGTTGAAGATTTTTACAAAAGATTGCATATGTTTGTGCAGAAACATTCTGCTCAGGAGATCAAAGAAGAGCTGAAACAGATACAGAAGATCTCTGATCGTGATAAAGTCATGCAGAAATGTAAGCTATCTAAGGCTGATAGGGTATTCTTTGATCTCTTCTCAAAGCTTACTTCTTATCGGGATGAGCGGAAGAAGATGAACCTTTTAGGATTGACAGCTGCCAGGTATGTCCTGTATAAGATCTCAAAACGATTAGAGATTGATGTAGGGACACTAGAATATCTTGCGCCGTGGGAAGTCAAAGACATTTTCCATTGGGATAGAAAGAAGCTGTTTACGTTACGTGGAAGAAAAGAGAATTGCATCTGGATCGCTCCTGAAAGGGATTTCCATTATTTTGGCATGGATGATGCAAAAGAGATGTTCGATCTTATCAACAAAAGCATCATGAGTAAGCATGAAGAATTGAAAGGAGTGACTGCATCTGTGGGAAAAGCAAAAGGAAGAGTGAAGATCATCCATCTGGTGAAAGATTTCCCTCGTTTTGAGAAAGGAGATATACTGGTTACGCAAATGACCCGGCCAGAGTTCACTCCTATCCTAAAGAAAGCTGCTGCTATTGTGACAGATGAAGGCGGGATAACTTCACATGCTGCTATTGTTTCTCGAGAACTAGGTATACCTTGCGTTATCGGAACACAGATCGCTACTAAGAAATTGAAGGAAGGCGATCTTATTGAAGTTGATGCTGATCACGGTAGAGTGAAGATTCTTCGTTAAGTTAATAAATACTTGATTATTAGCTTTGTTGGGGTGTTAGTATGGATATTATCGCAGAACTCAAGGAAAAAGCTCAGAAGAATCCAAAAAGACTTCTTTTTGTCGAAGGAGATGATATGAGGGTTGTGAAAGCTGCTGCATTATGTGCTGCAGCAAAAGTGTGCAAGCCAGTTGTCTTGGCGAAAAAGGAGTCTCAAGAGGATGCAAAGAAAGAGGGCATTGCTCTAGAAGGCATAGACTTCATCGATTATATCACTTCTGACAAGCTTGATGATTATGTTGCAAAACTTGTCGAATTGCGGAAGCACAAAGGCATGACAGAAGAGAAAGCGCGAGAATTATTGAAGAATCCTGCTTATTTCGGTGCGATGATGCTGAAACTGAAGGAAGTTGACGGCGCTGCTGGTGGAAATTCAATGTCGACAGCAGAATGGATGCGTCCAGTCTTCCAGGTTGTAGGCCCGAAAAAAGGAGTGAAGACTGTTTCGGCAGTATGCTTCATCCCGATGAAAGAGAAAGTTGTTTTCTTCGGGGACACTGATTTCATCATCGATCCGAATGTAGAACAGTTGGCACAGATCGCGATCAATGCAGCTGACTTTGCTAAGGGAATAGGCATAGAGCCGAAAGTTGCTTTATTGTCTTATTCCACCAAAGGAAGCGGCGAGCACGAGGTGTTAAAACCGATCAGAGAGGCATTAGCTCTTGTCAAGAAGCAAAGGCCAGATATCATTGTTGATGGAGAGATGCAGGTTGATGCAGCAGTCAATCCTAAAGCAGCACAGAAGAAAAGTCCAGATTCTCCTCTAAAAGGAGAGGCGAATGTACTTATCTTTCCTAACATCACTGTCGGGAATGTCCTGATACATAGTTTAGGACAGTGGACTGATTACAAATTGTATGGAAGCTTTCCTGTAGGATTATCAAGGCCTGTCGCTAATGGGGGCAGGAGTTTCTCTCCAGAGCAGATATTTGAAAGCGTTGTGCCATTATGTGCGGAGATCGCCCATGATTAGATTTCTTGATTCTATCAAGAAAGAGGATATCGCTATTGTCGGCGGTAAAGGAGCCAACTTAGGAGAGATGTTCGGCACGTTTCCTGTACCGAATGGATTTGTCGTTACCACAAAAGCCTATCGTAATTTCCTCGAGATCAGGAAGATCAAGCAAGATCTGATGGAAAAACTTGACAAGATCGATGTCGGCAACCATGAAGTTCTAGAAAAAATCTCAAAAGAAGTGAAGAAATTAATCCTAGATGAAGAGATCTTTGAGGATCTGGTGAAAGACATCACCAAGGCATTAGAGAAACTGGAAGGCAAGAATTTTGCAGTCAGGAGTTCAGCAACAGCTGAAGATCTCATAACGGCATCATTTGCAGGACAGCAGGATTCTTATTTGGATGTTGAAAGGAAGGATGTTGTTGAGGCAGTAAAGAAATGCTGGGCCTCTCTTTATAATCCAAGAGCGATCTATTATAGGCATGAGAAGAAGATCGGGCATGATGTGGAGATGGCTGTTGTTATCCAGGAGATGATTCCAGCTGATTTTGCTGGCGTGATGTTCACTGTAGACCCTATAAAGAAGAAATTTCTGCTTATTGAGGCTGCTCCAGGCCTAGGAGAGCAGGTAGTCTCGGGCTCTATAACGCCTAGTAGTTTCATGCTTGATAGGAAAACCTTTGAAATTTTGGAGAAAAACGAGCAATATGAGCTAAATTTGGAGCTGATACCAGCTATCGGAAGGATAGGCATGGATATTGAAAAGAGCTATAAAAGGCCTCAAGATATTGAGTTTGCGGTCAAAGACAAAAAGATCCATATCCTTCAGTCAAGAGCCATAACTACGCTTTAATTTTTTTTGGATTTATTATTTTCTATATAGAAAATAAGTAAGAATGTGTATACAGAAATGCCCCCTATCGTCGAAACATTTATATACTAGTTATCTTATATTTCCTTACTAATTAGTAGTAAAAACTATGAGGGATATCATGGGAGAAGACTCTGATACCAGGGATTATGAAGAAATTCCTAGTGAGGAGACTGACGAAGAGGAAGAACAGGAGAATCATGAGGGGCCTAAAGGCCTTGAACATAGTCTTGCTGAGACTGATTCTGATACTATTGAGCGTATTGTCAATGAGAAGGATGATGCTGTTGAGCAACTGATGGCTGCTGGTCTTAGTTCTGAAGATGCAAGCCAGATGGTCAACAGCATGTATCAATCCAGGAATGAGCACAAGAATCATCATTGGGACATCTCTGGATTCGTCGAGAATATGAGGGCGTATCTGAAAAGCAATCCTGGCCTGAAGAATATGGCTAAAGGAGCATGGTATCTCTTCAATGCACTCTTTGAGGGCAAGAGCGACAGGGATCCATTCAAAGATATCGATAATGGCGCAGAGTATATCTTCCTGACAGGATATGCTGAAGTGCCGCGTGATATCAGCAAGTTCGAGAAAGAGCTTGGGAAGAAATGTGCATATGTGAATGGCACAGATCCTGCCTATATCAAGAAAGTAGCTGCATATATGGCAGCCAAGCATGGCATTGCAGATTTCATTGTCTTCAGTGATGGCGGTAAATCAGTGGAATCTGTATTGAATGATGGATTGAATAATGTGGGAAGCGTGCATGTCATCGGAAGCAACCCGGTCACTGTCAATCCTGAGAAAAGCGGCCCTGAGAGATATTCCCATCCACGAGTGCATTATTATAATGGAGAATGGGATCTGTTGGCCCATACAGAGGCAGAATATTCTACCAATTTCAAAGGAGTCAAGAATGTGGAGGTGCTTAAGGATGCGGGGCATACATGGTTCTTCAGGGACAAAGGAACGATAAAGGACCTTGCCAGCAGGATCAACTCCCATCAGCACTTTGGCAGGAACTATCCTAGCCATGCTTCGATTGCGAAGCTCTATCAGAAGGCTGCGTAAGCTTTATAAAAGGGGTAAGAATACATTGCACGATGGGACGAATAAAAACAAGAGTGTTGAAATCAGCTACGAGAGATATTTTGGAGAGGCACGGTGATAAGTTTGACACTGACTTTGAGAAGAATAAACTCGCGGTCAATGAGGCAGCAGATATCTCCAGCAAGAAATTAAGGAATATCATTGCAGGCTATGCCACTCGACTCAAGAAATTACGCAAGTATTAGGGTGACAGAAATGGGGGAAGACAACTCTATCTTTATAGGCGGTAAGCCTTTCATGAACTATGTAACTGGAGTGGTCATGCAGTTCACCACAAAAAGCGCCACTGAAGTCATTGTCAAAGCAAGAGGGAAATTCATCAGCAGGGCGGTCGATGTCGTTGAAGTGGCCACCAAGAGATTCTTGGAAGGAACATCAACCATCAAAGACATAAAGATAGATTCTGAAGAGTTCACCAATAAAGAAGGCAAGCAAGTCCGAGTCAGCACCATTGAAATAGTGCTCGGAAAAAATTCCTAAGGGGGCGGAAAATGAAGGTAGAGACCTATAACCTAAACTATGGTATGTGGAAAAGGATCCATTATTTCTTCAAGGATACATTCAGACATTAATTTTTTAAACCTCTTTTGAATTTTCTTTCTTATGAAGAAGAATCAACTCTTTATGCTGATCATTGTCCTGTTGAGCTTCATCAGCTATGGCAACATCCTCTTCAATGGACTTGTGTGGGATGATGAACGTTTCATCATAGACAGGCCTGAAACAAGGCAGATCGGCAGCACGTTGAACTATTTCACTGAAGACTTCTTTCAGCTCTATAGGCCTGTCAGGGAACTGTTCTACTATCTTGCCTTCAAGTCATTTGATCTCAATCCTCTGCCTTATCATCTCTTCTCTATCATATTGCATGCTCTTGCTTCTGTGATGATCTTTCTCATCATTGCGAAACTTTTCAATGAGAAGTTAGGATTCTTTGCTGCTGCGCTGTTTGCTGTGCACCCCATCCATGTGGGCAGGGTGGCTAATGCGACTGCCAGCTTTGATATCATCGGATTGATCTTTTACCTCTTGAGCTTCTATCTCTACGTACGATTTCGTGACTCTAACAGGAGATCTTTTCTTGTCAGCTCAATCATTGTCTTTGTCCTTGGATTGCTCTCATCTGAGGAATTGTTCACTTTACCTTTGCTTATCGGCCTGTATGAATTTGTTTTCCGTCGAAAGAGCATGAATTATAAGGCAACCAGCCCCTATTTCATCTTCTTAGCATTATTCCTCTTCTGGAGGATCATCATCCTGCAGATCTCAGCACGTGTCGGCGCGTATCCTGGTGGATCTGCTTTTGTCTCTTTCCTGACCATGCCGAAAGTGCTTTTAGAATATATCTTTCTGGTCGTGTGGCCTGTCCAATTGAGTCCTTTTAGGGGTGTTGATTTTGTCTCTGTTCTTTTCAGCCCTCTGTTTTTGATACCTTTGATCATCCTTATAGCTATCATCAGATATATCTATGTCAAGAGACATAGTGATAAAGTGCTCTTTTTCGTCGGATTCTTCATCATTACTATGCTGCCTTTCCTGAACATCACTCCCCTGACCAAGATCATGGCAGAGCGATATTTTTACCTTGCATCATTGAGCATCATCGTGGGCATCGCTTCGTTGATATTTTTACTGAAGAAGAAATGGCATTATCCTGTTTTGATCATCTTATTGATAGTCTTTTCTGGATTGACCGTATGGCAGAACACCTTCTGGAAAGATGATTTCAACCTGATGACCAGGGGAGTGGAGATCAATCCTGACAGTTCTCGTGCACATAATAACCTCGGGAATTATTATTTCAATCTTGGACAGCTGAATCGAGCTTTTACCCATTTCAGAGAATCGGTGCGGTCTGATCCCTCTAACCATAGGGCATGGGTCAATCTCGGAGTGTATTTTACTGCAGTGGAAGATTATAATAATTCGTTGAATGCACTGAGAACAGCTCTGAGACTCACTCCTGAGAATTATAACGCCTATGAGAAATTGGGGAATGCGTATGCCGGTCTGGGAGAATATGATAAGGCTCTTGACGCCTATGGCAGCTCAATCCAGCTCAATCCTGATTATTACAAAGCATATGCACGGCTTGGAAGCTTGTTCGGCAATTCAGGAAACTTGACTGTGGCGAAAGGATTTTTGGAGAGGGCAATCGAGCTTAATCCTTATTATGCTGAACCCTACTTCAATCTCGGCATCCTTTATGAGAAAGTAGGGGAGATGAGTACGGCGCAGCAATACTACAAAGTGGCTGCTCAATTGGATCCTGATAACAGACAATATGCTTCAAAAGTGCGGTAGATTTTTAAATCGATATATATCTTTTCTTTGACATGGGCCTGTAGCGACTGGTTACGCGCGGTCGACACGCAAGGTGGGTTTCCTCCCTTCGGTCGTCAAGCCCACGAAAAAGGAAACACCATGGGCCTGTAGCATAGCCTGGAAGTCCTAGGCTGGGTACATAGTGCGGTCGGCTTCGGACAAGCCTAAGCTTGTAAGATACCGATTGACGGGGGTTCGAATCCTCCCAGGCTCATAAGAGATTTTTGCAAAAAATCTCGTAAAAAGAGGGCGACGTTCGGAGCAAAGCTCCTCAGTCCCCCAAATTCACTTCATAAACTTTTTATATTACCTGTTCTCAGAAAAAGGCATGACTCTAGTGAAAGATCTGATGCAGACTCCTCCAGTAACCTTGACAAAAGGCACTCCGGTCGCGATGGCAGCGCACATGATGAAAGAGAAAGGCATAGGCTTCATCGTCATTGTGGAAAATCCATCTGATAAGCGGCTGGTGGGTGTTGTCAGTGATACTGATTTTGTCAGAAAGGTGCTTCATGACAAGCTTGATCCTGAAAAAGTGAAAGTGGATGATGTCATGAGCACCCTTGTCAGAACAACCTCTCCAGATACTGAACTGGTGGATGCTATCGAAGTCGTCTGCAAGGAAAGATTGAAGAGATTGCCCGTTATACAGGACGGCCAGGTTGTTGGTATACTCTCGATAACAGATGTCATCCCTCTGTTTCTGGATTATAAGAAAAAACTTCTCGACCTTGCTTTAGGATTCTAAACATTTTTAAATCAGACATCTAAAGAAGAAGTAGGTGATATCATGGTCGATAAAAGATTTTTAGATTATATGGACAATGCACTCCAGCAATATCAGAGATATTCAAAAATGGAGAAAAAAGGAACGCTTACTTTTGATGAATTCCTGCTTCTGATCCTTACCTGGAAAACAGAAGAAATATTGGAGAGATTGGAAACTAAGCTCACTTAGACAGCCATTCATGGCCGCCCTTTGCTTCTATGGCTTCCTTTATCCTCTTCAAGCCGACGAGATAAGCTGCTGTACGCATGCTTACCTTGTGTTTCTTCATCGAATGGAAGACCTGCGAAAAGCTTGTCATCATCTTCTCTTCGAGTTTCTTGAACACATCGTCTTCAGTCCAGTACATACCATATTTATTCTGGACCCACTCGAAATAGCTGACAATGACTCCGCCTGAATTTGCTAGGATATCGGGAACAACAGTAACGCCTTTCTTCTTTAGGATCTCATCTGCCTCTTTGGTTGTAGGACCGTTCGCCAACTCAATGATCATCTTTGCCTTGATGTTATTAGCATTCTCTTTTGTTATCTGGTTCTCAAGAGCTGCCGGTATAAGCACATCGACATCTAATTCCAGCAAGGTGTCATTTGTCATCTCTGTAGCACCCTCACAATGATCACAAAGGGAGATCTTTGAAGGCATTCCTTTCACTCTCGCGTCTTTTGCCTTCGCTATACTGGTGATATCCAGCCCATCTTTTTTGTAGGCAGCTCCGTGTGAATCAGATACGGCAACAACTTTATAGCCCTCTTCATGCAGGAATTTTGCCATATTCTTTCCTGCGTTTCCGAAGCCTTGGATTGCGATAGTGATATTCTTGTCCAGACCGAGCTCTTTCACCAGCTCTCTGAAGACATAGTAGCCTCCTAAAGCGGTTGCGACTCTTCTTCCTTGCGAGCCTCCAAGGTTGATAGGTTTGCCGGTGATGACAGCAGGATTCTGCTTCCTTGTTATCTGGTTGTACTCGTCCATCATCCAGCCCATAATCGTTTCATTCGTATAGACATCAGGAGCAGGAATATCTTTATCAGGGCCGATGAAATCAGCCATCGCTTCCATATAGGCACGGCTGACGTGTTCTAATTCTCTCAATGAAAGGCTTTTCGGATTCACTGCCACACCGCCTTTGGCACCGCCGAAAGGAATATTTGCAATCGCGCATTTGAAGGTCATCCAGAACGATAAGGCTTTGACTTCGTCGGCGTGCACATCAGGGTGGAAACGGATGCCGCCTTTTGTAGGACCAAGTATATCATTATGATGCACCCTGATGGCAGGAAAGACATTTATTTTACCATTGTCCATCCTCACAGCCAGGCTTGCCATGAATATTTCTTTAGGGCTTTCGAGAAGTTTTACGGTGTTTTCGTCGATCTCAATGAATTTATAGGCCTTCCTAATCTGGGCCAGAGCGTTGTCATACACCCCCGTCTTACAATGATCCATCACAAAAACCATTTATTGTACCTCGAGGTGAAATAGCTGAACGCACTAGTTTTTAAATGTTATCAAAATGAAGGCAAGAAACCATAAACTATATATAGATGAGGATTTGCTATTATTGTAAAATGGTAATAGATAAATCTAACATGCGGCAAGTTCTCACTGATTTTCCACAACAATGTCGAGAAGGGATGGGATTGGCTAAAGGAGTTACTGTAAAAGGACAGTTCAACAACATCTTGGTGTGCGGCATGGGCGGATCTGCCATAGCAGGAGATCTGCTGAAGATGTATGTCACAGACAAGCCAGTCTATGTCGTGAAAGATTATCGGATCCCTGATTTTGTCGACCAGCATACTCTTGTCTTTGCGGTCAGCTATTCCGGCAACACTGAAGAGACCTTAAGCACTTTAGTCGAGGCCAAGAACCGAGGAGCGAAAGTCGTCGGTATAACCACAGGCGGTCAGCTTGCTGATCTCGCCGATACGCTGATAAAAGTGCCTGCAGGGCTTCAACCAAGGAATGCTGTAGGATATCTGTTCTTCCCCATCATAGGCATCCTCTATAATTCAGGCATCATTGAAGTGAAGAACAATGACCTGAACGAGATGCTCAAAGTCGTCGGAGATATTAATTATTTTGATGAGAAAGGAAAAGAGCTTGCGATGAAGATCAAGGATAAGACTGCGATCATCTATAGTTCTGCAACCCTAGGGGCATGCGCCTATCGTTTCAAATGTGAGATCAATGAGAATGCCAAAAGCCCTGCTTTCTTCCATGTCTTTCCAGAGATGTGCCATAATGAGATTGTCGGCTTTGAAGGGATGGAAAGGAGCAAGTTCGTGATCCTTCTGGTGAGGAACAGGTCGGACCATGAGCGCATCAAGAAAAGGATGGAGGTCTGCAAGGATCTCTTTGAAGAAAGAGTGGATGTCGAGGAGATGACTTCTTTGGGAGATTCTCTCTTGGCGAAGATGTTCTCTATCATATATTTAGGAGACTGGACAAGCTATCATCTGGCGATGTGGAAGAGGATAGACCCTACACCAGTCCATGTCATCGAGAATCTGAAGAGGGCGCTGGGATGAAATACCTATTGATTTTAGGATTAATCGTGCTTGCAGGATGCCAGGCAGTTGTCTGCAATGAGCCCTATATGCAGATCGGCAGGGAATGCTGTCTAGACGGCAATAACAATGGGTTGTGTGATGCTGATGAAGATCTCGGTGAAGCGCCTACCATCATCATCAAAGAGCCCAAGATCCTGGAGAAGGAGATTGTCAAGTATGTGTGCGAAAATGGAACTGTCGTCACTAGAATAGAGGCCTGCATCGTCGAGAATACGGAAAGAGAAGCCGTCATCCCGACGCTGGCAACGGCCAATGAGGAAAATACCTTGATTGAGGAAGTAGCTGTCGAACCTGCCTGCAAAGCAGGCATCAATGGCGGAGAGATATTCTTCAAAGTGGGTACGGTCCCTTCAGATATCGCCTATGAGATCAGGGAGTTTGATGGGGAGTATGAGGATTATTCCAGTCACGATGGCCTGTATCAACGCTTCACCTCTTTTGCGATCTGCGACGATTGCACCGGCAAAGATGCCGACTTTAAATTGAATGAGGGCACAGTGTATGTCCTTCGATTGCGATTCAACCAGACTGTCTATAACCGGGTCGAGTACAGCAACGAACATCTTATCGACACCAGAGATGAAAGCATCTTCATGAAGAAGAGATGTGTCAATTAAGTTTTTATAAAAGCAACCATTACCATGCTGCATGCAGCTGAGGTCTATTGTTTTAGAGAATATACGGAGCTATAGTTCTCAGAGGATCGATTTTTTTCCAGGCTCATTGCTGTTGGCAGGAGATATCGGTTCTGGAAAATCAACTATCCTTCTTGCTATTGAATTTGCCCTTTTCGGATTGAAAACCGGGGAATTAACAGGGAGTGCGTTATTGAGGCACGGCTCAAAGAAAGGCTTTGTTGAATTGAGTTTTCATTGTGCAGGTAAAGAAGTCACGATCCGAAGGACATTATCGAGAGGCAAAGAAAGGATCGGCCAAAGTTCTGGCTCTCTTGTCATCGATAAGGTGAAAGAGGACCTTATGCCGAAGGAGCTGAAAGCCAAGATATTTGAGGTCCTTCATTATCCAGAAAGCTTAGTAGCGAAGAGCCAGGATCTTCTCTATCGTTTCACGGTCTATACGCCGCAGGAGCAGATGAAGAGCATCATCTATGAGGACAAGGATGCCCGTTTAGATACGTTACGGAAAGTGTTTGACATCGACCGTTATAAAAGGATCAGAGAGAATTCTTTGCTCTATAGCAGGGAACTGAAAGGAAGGATCAAGCATCTGCAGGGAAAACTGGAGGATTTCGAGCAGAAGAAGAGTCGATTGCAGGATTTCTTACATCAATTAGAAGAAAAGAAGGAAGAAGAGAGCAAGACTTCAGCATCTTTTAAGGCCGCACAAGAAAAAACTGCACAGGCTAAGAAGGAGCTTGAAGCAGTCGAGGGGAAAAGCAAGGAGATTAATGAAATCAAGAAGAAACTTGAGGTCCTGGATGCAGAACTGAAAGGAGTTGTGGAGAAACGAGTTTCGAATCAAAAGGAATGTGAGAAACTTTCTACATCGGTTGCACAAGCACGACAGATCCTCAAAGATTTTAAGGAAGATCCTTCATTGACACAGACTATCCAGGAGAAACAGGCCAAGCTCATTGATGTGGAACAGGCATTATCGAATTCAACTGAGAAAAAATCAGAGATCAAAGGAAAAGTAAACCATCTTAAGGAAGACAGCGAAAAGATCAAGAACCTTGATAATTGCCCCCTCTGTCTACAACAAGTCCCCCATGATCATAAAAAGGGGATCATCACGAAGGCCAATGATGAGATCAGGATATTGAAAGAATCTTTTGATAGTAATGAGGAACAAGAGAAAAACTTCCAGAAACAAAAAGTGATGCTGCAACAGGAGATCCAGACACTTCAGAAAAAGAGTTCTCAACAGGAGCTCAATAAGCTCAAGAAAGAGTCTCTTCTAAAGGAGGAACAACAGTTGCAAGAACTTAAGAAAGATGATTCTAAGCAAAAGATTGCTGATATCAATACTCGGAAGATTGAATTATCGAAAAAAATTGATAAGGATATCGAAAAGAAATATGCTGAAGCCAAGGAGCTGTTCCAAAAAATGCAGGCAGAAGAACGAAAAGTTGAACTGCAGCAGACAACCCTCTCAACAGAGATTGATGGGATGCAGAAACAACTGGATCTCCTGAAAGCAGAAGTTGTAGAGAAGGAGAGCGATAAAAAGAATCTTGAAAAGACACAGAAACTGAATGATTGGCTCTCTTCTACTTTTGTCGGATTAGTGAACTCTATCGAGAAGCATGTCATGCTTTCGGTGTATCATGAGTTCAATGAGCTTTTCAGGAAATGGTTTGATATGTTGATAGAGGATGAGCAGTTATCTGTCCGATTGGATGATTCTTTCTCTGTCATTGTTGAACAGAACGGGTATGAAGGAGTTATTGACAATCTTTCTGGCGGAGAGAAGACTTCTGTCGCTCTTGCCTATCGGCTTGCGTTGAATCAGGTCATCAATGATGTTGTCAGCCAGATCCAGACAAAAGATGTCTTGATTCTCGATGAACCTACTGAAGGCTTTTCTACAGATCAACTTGACAAAGTGCGAGATGTTCTTGAACAATTGAATATCGCACAGATCATCATCGTGAGCCATGAAAATAAGATAGAGAGTTATGTCGATAACGTTATACGGGTGGAGAAGACTGACGGCTTGAGCGCAGTATCGTAAGCTTTTTAATTTGGATTCTTGTTCTTTTTGTTATGGGGCTATAGTGTAGCCTGGTTATCACATTAGCTCGGGGTTCATGGAGAGAGAGCTGCCATATAGTTCTTATCTATGAGATGGACAGCTAGTAACCCGTGTTCAAAGAGATTTTGCATTAGCAGATCCTGAAAGTCACGGTAGCCCCATTTTTTTATTTCTATACAAATTTCTACACCAGTTGTGATTATCGCAACATTTATATAGAAGCTTTCTTGGATTTAAGGGGTGGAGAGGATGTTTTTTAAAAAGGGTGTATTATCACTGATTATTCTAGCTATTCTTCTTTCCAGCGTGCATGCTATACGATATACTGCTGAGCTGGAGCCTGTCATTGATAAGATCCCCCTTGAGGGTGCAGCTGAATTCAAGCTGACCATCAATAATATCGAACCTGACGAACATATCTATAGGATAAAGATGCAGGATTATCCGAGATGGGATGTCTACACTGATCCTCGTGTGAATCCTATCCTTATCACCTTACCTCCTTTCACTGAAGATACGCTTACTCTTTTCATCGATCCCAACCAAAACTATATCGGCAAATCCGGCAGTCATTTTGTCAATCTGGAAGTTTTGGTGGAGGGCTCGACAGAGAAAATCAAATTGCAGCCGAAGATAGGCATCATCTCTGATCTAGGACAGACCGACTATGTCCCTACAGTCATTCTTGATACTAATTTTCCAGATGAGATTACACCAAATGAAGCGTTGACGTTTACGATAACGCTGACGAACCAGAACAATCTTAATATCACGAAAGCAAAGCTGAGGATCTCTTCGCAATTGATGGATGAGGAAATTACTGTCAGCTTATGGCCGAAAGAGGAGAAGGTCGTCGATGTACGAATCCCTCTGGATTCAAAGAGCAAACCCATAAAAGATATTCTCACTATCAGCCTGATGTATAAAGACAAGAATGTGTTCACTCCTTTCGTCAAGAGCTATGAAGTCATTCCTTACAGCACACTTACTGATACAAGCGAGATGGACCTTGGTTTTCTCAAGAGAGAGGAAATCCTGACTTTTGTCAATGAAGGGAACATCCCTTTCCAGGGCCAGTTCAGGGCGAAGGTCAATTTCCTCAGAAATCTTTTCAGCTCGACAGATCCAAAGGCAAAGACGATCAAAGAAGACGGGCAGACTTTTTACGTATGGGAGACGACCTTGCAGCCTTATGAAACCAGTTCAGTCAGGATTGTGGAGAACTATCTTGGCATCACCATCTTTGTCCTTGCTGCGATCCTCATCATCGTACTTGTCGCCCTGAAAAAGAGCCCCATAGCACTGGAGAAGACTGTCACCTCACCCGAAGTGATCGAGGGAGGACTTTCGAAACTCAAGATCATCGTGAATGTGAAGAACAGATCAAAGCACAAACTTACCCATATAGCGATCATCGATAAGGTTCCAAAGCTGCTGAACATCCAGAGGGAAGCCATTCTCGGAAGCCTGAAACCTTCTAAGATACGGCAGAACCAAAAGCATGAGACCCTTGTCTTATGGGAGCTGGAGGAATTGGAGGCTGGCGACGAGAGAGTCATCACCTATCATATAAGGAGCAAACTGAAGATTCTCGGTGGATTGACCTTACAGAGGGCAATGGCGCATTTCCAGCATAACAATAAGGAATACAAACCGCGCTCGAATATAGTTCAGATCAGAATCTGAGTAACAATCTTTATAAATGAAATTCTTATTCTTACGGACAACCCCACCTAGCTCAACGGCTAGAGCGTTCGGCTGTAGAAGTGGTGCGACTTTCAACTGAGTTGTAGGATGACCAACCACCAGCCGTGACCGAAAGGTTCCTGGTTCAAATCCGGGGGTGGGGATTTTTCTTAACTGATAGCCAGAGAATTATTTGTCAACGCAAGATAATCAGAGAGATCCATGTGGATGAGGCCTTCACAATTTACAGAAGCGTTGATTATGGACTGGGTGAATCCGACAGCGACGATGGTGAAATAGACAAGATAGAGTATCAATAGTGCGCCTGCGATCCTCTTGTTCTTTATCCTCTCAAAGATGAACGGGAAGAGCAACGCAATATATAATAGGATCATGTTTAATTGGATAAAGTCGGGCCATTTGCAGGTCTTGATATAGACACCTGCCTGAAACACAATCAATAGAAGAGAGGTGACGATGAAAAATTTGTTATCGCGCAGCCATTTGTGCTGCTGCAGCAATGATTTCACTCGTTTCGGAGATTTCTTAGCAGCTTTCTTTTCCATCCACCATCATTTCTCCCCTTTGTATTTAAAGTTTTTGGCAGATTAAAGACACAACTTTTTTAATGACTTTCGGGATACTAGCTGTGATGAAATACCGCAAGGAGAAAGATTCTCTAGGAGAACTAAGCGTCCCTAAAAAAGCATATTTCGGGGTGCATTCTACGCGGTCGTTGCAGAATTTCAAGATAAGCAACTTGCGATGGCATCCTGAACTGATCAAGGCCATTGTCCAATTGAAATTGGCATGCTGCAGGGCAAACATCGATCTTGGATTGTTAGATGGGAAAAAAGCCAGAGCAATCCAAAAAGCGTCTTATGATATCCTTCGTGGAAAATTCACTGATCAATTTCCCTTAGATATCTTTCAGGCCGGTTCTGGAACGAGTACGAACATGAATGTCAATGAAGTTTTGGGCAATAGGGCTTCTGAAATTCTCGGAAAGAAAAAAGGGAGCAAGTTTGTGCATCCGAACGATGATGTCAATAAAGGGCAGTCGACGAATAATGTCATTCCGTCGTCGATAAGAGTTGCGGCGCTTACTCTGTTGCCAGGATTAGTTGATGAACTTGGGAAGCTGCAGAAGGCATTTCATTCGAAAGCGAATGAATTCGACCCTGTCCTCAAATCTGGCAGGACACATCTGCAGGATGCGGTCCCGATGACCTTAGGGCAGGAATTCAATGCTTACTCAAGTGCTTTGAAAAAACATATCCAACGATTGCACGACACAAAAAAGTTCATCCGTGTTTTGGGTATAGGCGGCAATGCAGTGGGCACAGGTCTGAATACCTCGCCTAGATTCAGGGGATTGATCATCAAGCATCTGAAGAAAGAAATGAAGCTTGGATTTCAAGTCAGCAAAAATGGTATTGAAAGCACACAATTCCTAACTGATATGGCTTCTTTGTCGAGCATCCTTAAGAATACTGCTCTTGATATCAATAAAATTGCGAATGACCTCAGGCTGCTCTCTTCAGGACCGAAGACAGGATTGAATGAAATCATCCTGCCAGCGGTCGAACCCGGAAGCTCGATCATGCCTGGAAAGATAAACCCAAGCATCTGTGAAGCTGTCAATATGGCATGCTATCAGATCATAGGCAATGATCAGACCATCAGCCTTTCTTGTGCAGCCGGGAATCTTGATCTGAACACCCATATGCCTGTCATCGGGCATAACCTCATCGAATCGATGAAGATCTTAAGGAACAGCGCAAAAACATTTGCAGAGAAATGCGTACAAGGAATCAAGGCCAACAAAGAGCAATGCCAATGGTATGTCGAGAATTCGATGGCATTGGCGACTGCGTTGAATCCTTATCTTGGTTATGATACTGCCGCCGCCCTAGTGAAAGAATCATTGAAGTCTCAAAAAACGATCAAACAACTTGTTCTCGAGAAAGGCCTTATGAAGAAAGATGAATTGGATAAGGTATTGGATCCGAAGAAGCTTACCAAACCAAATCTAAAATAATATATATACTGCTGCATCACCTTGTCCATGAAAGTCAGCAGTGCACTGCTCCTGTTCTTTATCTCGTTATTTATTATTGTTATGGGCAGCATCCTGACTGTTTCGATCATCTATCTGTTCTTCGGCATACCATTATTGGTCATCGGAGTATTGCTTCTTCTTCTTAGTGTCTTTTCTTTCTTTACGGGAACTTTAGGCGGATTATTCTCTTTATTCAGCCGAAAAAAGAAGAAAAAGGGCAGGATTGTCGATTTAAAAGAGAAAAACGGTGTTTTTCAGGCTAAATGACCCTGATTTATACTGAAAAAACCGAAAGCTTTAAGAATAGGTTAGAAACTACTTGGTGAGATGGTCAGTAACTTTTCTTATAGTTAGTCTTATATCATCTAGCTATAGGAATACACATGCCCTGGTAGTGTAGTGGCCTATCATGGAGCCCTGTCGAGCGTCCTCGTGGGGAAGCGCAAAAAGGCTCCGACCCGGGTTCAATATGGCTTTAACTTTGGTAGAGTCTTGAAAGTCCCGGCCGGGGCGTTTATTTGGGCCGGTAGCTCAGCCTGGCTAGAGCACTTGACTTTTATTGGAGGCGAAGCATCCAATCCATTGGAAGAACTTCGTTTTCCAAAGTAATCAAGGGGTCGCGAGTTCGAATCTCGTCCGGCCCATTAGCAACAATGGCAAAACAAGCATTCGATATAAGGAAGCATAATTTAGTACCTAAGCATGCTAAAGTGAGCGATAGAGAAAAGAAGACCCTTCTGGAAAAATATAATATCTCTGTCTATGACTTGCCATTGATCAGGAAGAATGATCCTGGGTTAGTGGGTGTTGATGTCAAACCAGGTGATATAGTGAAGATCATAAGACAAAGCCCGACCGCAGGAGAGGCTGTCTATTATAGGTGCGTCATCAATGTCTAGAAGCAAAATACTCATGGAGAAATATTTCAAGCAACAGAGCTTCATCGATTCTGATATAGGGTCTTTCAATAATCTAGTCGAGAAGGAGATCAGTGGCATCATCAACGAGAACAAGGATATCGAGCCTACGATCATCCCTCAAAACATCGACAGCTTCAAGATCCGGTTTGATCGAATCTGGGTCACCAAACCAGAGATCACTGAAGCAGACGGCTCAAAACGAAATATCTACCCTGCTGAGGCGAGGCTGAGAAAGATAACCTATTCTGCCCCGATCTTCGTCGAGGTCAGTGCACATATCAACGATGTGCAGCGGGAGTCCTTGACTACACAGATCGGAAATCTTCCTATCATGCTCAAGAGCAATAACTGCCACCTGTCTAAATTGAGCAGGGAGGAGTTGATTTCAAAAGGAGAAGATCCTGAAGATCCGGGAGGCTATTTCATCATCAACGGCACAGAGAAAGTTCTGGTGCATATTGAGGATCTTGCCCCTAACCGTGTTTTGGTAGAGAAAGATACTACCAGTCCGAATAAATTCACCGGAAAGATATTCTCAGAGAGGGGAAGTTTCAAGATTCCCCATACACTGAAGAAGATGAATGACGGCATATTCTATCTCTCTTTCACCAGGGTGAAGAAAATCCCTATCATCATGGTCATCAAGGCTTTGGGCCTTCTTAAAGATGAAGATATCATGAAGTTCATCAGCTCTGACAAGACCGCCGATGAAGTCGTCATCAACCTCTATGAGTTCGTGACCGTGAAAGCAGAAGAAGAGGCGATCGATTACATCGCAAGAAAGATCGGCATCACACAGACAAAAGAGATCAGAATAGAACGTATGAGTGAGATCCTTGACAAATATCTGCTGCCACATCTTGGCACCGAGAAGAAGGACAGGATCTACAAGGCATATAATCTCTGTAAATTCCTGAAGAAATATATCCTCGTCAGCAACAAAGAGCTGCCCCTTGATGATAAAGATCATTATATGAACAAGAAACTGAAATTGTCGGGAGATCTGCTCTCTGATCTCTTGAGGGTCAATTTTAAGGTCCTTATCGGAGATCTTCTCTATAATTTCCAGAGGATCGTGAAGAGGGGAAAATTCCCTTCTATCAAGGCCATCATCAGGGAGAAACTCCTTACACAAAGAATAGATTCTGCTATGGCTACCGGTAACTGGGTCGGAGGCAGGAAAGGAATCTCACAGAGAATCCAACGATTGAATTTCTTGGAGACCTTGTCGCATCTGCAACGAGTCGTCTCCCCTCTCAGTGCGTCGCAGGAAAATTTCGAAGCAAGGGCATTACATTCAACACATCTAGGAAGACTATGCCCTATCGAGACTCCTGAAGGTACAAATATCGGCCTGCGAAAGAACCTTTCCCTATTGACTTCTATCTCAGGAAACAGCTCTGAAGAGGAAGTGATGAAAAGCCTGAGCAATCTCGGCATGAAGACGGTGAAACTATGAGCGAGGTCTATCTTAACAATAAATTAGCAGGCGAAGTAGATAACCCTCAAGAGATCGTCGAGCAGTTCAGAGAGCAGAGAAGGAAGGGAGAGATCTCTCCGAATGCGAATATCTTTTTCAATGAACTCACCAAAGACGTCTATGTCGAGACACAAAAAGGAAGGGCGCGAAGGCCTTTAATTGTGGTCAAAGACGGCAGACCCCTCATAACAGAGGAACACCTGAAGAAACTTGAGAAGGATGAGATGCAATGGCAGGACCTTCTTCAAGAGGGGCTCATCGAATATCTCGACGCAGGCGAGGAAGAGAATTGCTATGTCGCCTTTATCGAGGACCAACTGACACCTGATCATACCCATCTTGAGATATCTCCATTGAGCATGCTCGGCCTGACAGCTTCTCTCGTCCCTTACGGTAACTTTAACCAGAGCACGAGACTGAATGCAGGCGCGAAGAACCAGAAACAGGCTGTAGGATTCTACGCCGCTAACTTTTCTGTCCGCATGGATATGGATGTCAACCTACTCCATTATCCTCAAAAACCTATTGTGCAGACCATGATGCATGACATCTGGAACTTCGACCAGCATGCTGCTGGCCAGAACATCGTCGTTGCTATCATGTCGTATAAAGGATATAATATGGAGGACGCGATTGTCCTGAACAGGGGAAGCCTGGACAGAGGTTTCGGACGATCGACCTATTATCGGCCAAGTCTCGCAGAGGAATTGCGCTATGCAGGGGGCCTGGTAGATGAGATCAGCATCCCGGACAAAGATGTCAAAGGATACAAGTCAGAGAAGGATTATAGGTTCTTAGAAGGAGACGGCATCATCTATCCTGAGGCGGTCGTACGAGAAGGAGATGTCATCATCGGAAAGACCTCTCCGCCACGATTCTTAAGCTCATTAGACGAATACAGCATCGCCTCTTCAACAAGACGGGAAAGTTCTGTTGCGTTGAGGCACGGCGAAAAAGGCATCATCGATTTTGTCTTGATTACAGAGAACGAAGAAGGCAACAGATTGATCCAAGTGAGGGTGAGAGACCCCAGAACCCCAGAAATAGGGGATAAATTCACATCACGGCATGGTCAAAAAGGAGTTGTCGGCCTGATCGTTCCTGCTGAAGACATGCCCTTCTCTTCATCCGGCATCACTCCAGATATCATCTTTTCTCCTCACGGCATTCCAAGCAGAATGACCATTGCCCATCTTATTGAATTATTGGGCGGAAAAGTGGGAGCGTTATCAGGAAGATATATCAACGGAACCACTTTTGATGCAGAGCCCGAAGATGCTCTTCGGAAAGAACTGCTCAACCTCGGATTCAAAGAGAACGGTATGGAGACCTTCTATAACGGAGAGACAGGTGAGCGGATGGTCGCACAGATCTATGCGGGCAACATGTATTATCTCAAGCTCAAGCATATGGTCGCCAATAAATTACATTCACGAGCACGAGGGCCGATCCAGCTCTTGACCAGACAGCCTACTGAAGGACGTGCGAAAGAAGGCGGTCTGCGATTAGGAGAGATGGAGAAGGATACCTTTATCGCACACGGCGCTTCACTTCTCTTAAAAGAGAGATTTGATTCAGACCGAACCATTGTTCCGGTCTGCGAAGAGTGCGGATTGATCGCAGTGAGCGATGAATTCAGGAACAGGAGCTATTGTCCTTTATGCGGAGACACTGTCGAGATCAATAATATCGATATCAGCTATGCGTTCAAGCTTATCCTTGATGAATTCAAGAGCTTAGGCATCTATCCTAAATTACAATTGGAGTCGAAGTACTGATGGCAGAAGAAGAAAAGGAAACAAAACAGGAAGAGATAGCCCAGGAAGAGGCGGTTCAGGAAAAGGAAGTCCAGGAAAAAGTCCGGATCGAAGAACCTGAGCCAGTAGTGAGCAAGAGAGTCGGCTCCATACAGTTTTCAGTCTTTTCTCCAAAGAAGATCAAGAAGATGAGTGCAGCTAAGATAGTCACTCCTGAGCTTTATGATAAAGAAGGTTATCCTGTCGACGGCGGCCTGATGGACATCCGTCTGGGAGTCATCGATCCAGGATTGAAATGCAAGACGTGCGGAAGCAAACTGAAAGAATGTGCAGGCCATTTCGGTTATATTGAATTGGCCAGGCCAGTCGTCCATATCAAATTTGTCAATCTTATCCTCAGTCTTTTGAAAAGCACCTGTAGAGGATGCGGCCGAGTGCTCATCCCTGAGAACAAGATTGCGAAGGCAAAGAATGAACTCGACAGCATCGAGAGAGAATCAGGAATAGAGGCAAGAAGAAAACATATCCGAATCATCATCAGCAATCTGAAGACCATCAATAAATGTCCTCACTGCAAGTCAAAGCAGATGAAAATCACGCTAGAAAAGCCTACCACATTCCTAGAGGCTGAGAAAAGAGTGAATCCTATTGAGATAAGGGTAAGGCTTGAAAAGATTCCAGATGACGATGTATTCCTGTTCGGCATGAATCCAAAATATATCAGGCCTGAATGGATGGTGCAGACGGTCATGGCCATCCCTCCAGTAACGATGAGGCCTTCCATCACCCTGGAAAGCGGTGAGAGAAGCGAAGACGATCTTACTCATAAATTGGGAGATATTGTCCGAATCAACCAAAGGCTGTTCGAGAATATCAATGCGGGCGCACCTGAAATCATCATAGAAGACCTGTGGGATCTGCTCCAATATCACATCACTACCTTTTTTGACAATAGTGTCGCACAATTGCCTCCTGCACGCCATCGTTCTGGCCAGCCCTTGAAGACCATCACTGAGAGGATCAAGAGCAAAGAAGGAAGGATTAGGCATAATCTTGCAGGAAAAAGGACAAACTTTTCAGCGCGTACAGTCATCAGCCCGGATCCTATGCTGAAACTGAATGAAGTAGGAGTGCCTCGGATAATGGCGATGAAGCTTACTCTTCCTGAGCGTGTGAACGAGTGGAATGTTGAATATCTCAAGAAGTTCGTCGAGAAAGGTCCTACTGAATACCCAGGGGCTAATTATGTCATCAGGCCGGACGGCAAGAAGAAAAAGATAACTGATGAGACCAAGGAAGCCTCTTTGGAAGAATTGCAGCCAGGCTATACTGTCGAGAGACATCTGCTTGACGGTGATATTGCATTGTTCAACAGGCAGCCTTCTTTACATAGGATGTCTATGATGTGCCACAGAATAAGGGTTCTGCCAGGCAAAACCCTTCGGCTGAATCCGGCAGTATGCCATCCTTATAATGCAGACTTTGACGGAGACGAGATGAATCTCCATATCCCTCAGACCGAAGAAGCCAGGACTGAAGCTGAGATATTGATGGAAGTACAGACACAGCTTATCTCTCCACGATACGGCTTGAGCGTCATCGGCTGCGTGCAGGATGCGATCTCAGGAAATTATATTCTTACCAAGATGCTCAACTTCAGCCGTGAAGACGCTGTTGATGTGCTGATCCATTCAGGAGTGACTGATTTTTCCAACCTGTCTCGAAAAGAGAAAATCTCTGGCAGAGAGGTCTTCTCAGCATTATTGCCTTCTGATTTCAACTTCACCGGCCATTCGAAGTTCAGGGACGACAAGGGCAATGATAGGGTCGTCATCACAAACGGCAAGCTTATCGAGGGAGTGATGGACCGGAATAACCTTGGAGAAGGCTCTGGATTGCTGCTCAGAAACATCCACAAGAGATATGGAAAAGAATTCACTATCCAGCTCATCGGAAACATCTTCAGATTGGGCATCGAAGTGTTATTGAGACATGGTTTTACCTCTGCTCTCTCTGATACTGATCTTCCTGAGGATGCGAAGAATAAAGTGCGAGAAGTATTGGATAATGCCAGACATGACGTGGATAATCTAATCGCCCAGTTCAAAGAGGGAAAGCTTGATGCATTCCCGGGAAAAACCGATGCAGAAACATTGGAATTGAAGATTTTAGAGTTACTGAATAAGGCACGAAATGCTGCCGGAGAATTGGTCACGAATTTCGCAGACAAGAACAGCCATACGATGATCATGGCACTGTCCGGAGCAAGAGGAAACTTGATCAATCTTGCGCAGATGGCTGCGTGCGTAGGTCAGCAGGCTTTGCGCGGAAGAAGGATCGATAAAGGATATCATGGCCGGACATTATCTTGCTATAGAAAAGGAGATCTACGGCCTGATGCCCGTGGCTTCATCGGACATGGCTTCAAGGATGGATTACAGCCGGCACAGTTCTTTTTCGGAGCGATGACCGGCCGAGACAGTCTGATGGACACTGCTTTGAGAACACCTAAATCCGGTTATCTCTACAGGAGATTGGCGAATGCGATGCAGGATCTTAAGGTGGAATATGATTATACAGTGAGAGATGCCTCTGGAAAGATCATCCAGTTCGCGTATGGCGAAGACGGCATCGATGTCTCAAAATCTGAGAAAGGAACAATCAATGTCAAACGAATTGCGAAGACTGTAGGTGCAAAGTAAGATGGGAGACCTCTATAAAGAATATATGGACAAACTGCCTGCTCGTGTGATGCAGGAACTGAAAGAGTATCTTCCAGGAAGCGTCAGCCAATCAAAGCTTCGGCAAGTTCTGGACAAGACTGTCGAAGAATATGAGGAATCAAAAGCCGCACCTGGAGAATGTATCGGCAATGTCAGCGCAGAATCCATCGGAGAGCCTGGCACGCAGATGACACTGAACACATTCCATTTTGCAGGAGTCGCAGAGATGAACGTCACTGTCGGCCTGCCACGTATCATCGAGATCCTTGACGGAAGAAAGGAACTGAGTACACCGTCTATGGAGATCTACCTGAACAAACCCTATTCACAAGGCAAGGATATCAAGAAACTCGCCCTTTCGGTAAAGGAGACACTCTTTAATGACATTGCAGTTGAATTCTTGATCAATATTGTGGACCTGTCCATCACCATTGTCTTGGATAGGGGTCAAATGAAGAGCGTAGGCCTTATCCCTTCTACTGTCGTCAACGCGATGAAGAAGCAGACTAAAGGGTATATTGTCAAAGCAGACAGCAATGAGATCATCCTCAAAAGCAGATCAAAGGACGTCAACCTGAACAATCTCTACAATACAAAAGAAAAGCTCAAGAAAGTGCATCTTAAGGGGATCAAAGGGGTCAAGCAAGTGCTTCCGGTCAAGAGAGGGGATGAATTCATGATCATCACTGCAGGATCCAACCTGAAAGAGATATTGAGGCTTGATTTTGTCGACTCTTCACGGACAGTAACGAACAATGTCTTTGAGATCGCAAACGTCTTGGGAATAGAGGCTGCGCGTCAAGCCATCATCAACGAAGTCTTCGGCGTGATCGAGAACCAAGGCCTTAATGTAGATATCAGGCATATCATGCTTGTTGCGGATACAATGTGCACGACCAGCGTCATCAAGGGCATCACTAGGTACGGTGTTGTTTCCGAAAAGAGCTCTGTCCTGGCTCGAGCGTCATTCGAAACTCCAATCAAGCATATCATCAATGCTGCCCTAGTAGGGGAGATTGATTTCCTTGAATCGGTCGTCGAGAATATCATGATCAACCAGCCTGTGCCTGTCGGTACAGGATTGCCAACTTTGGTCACAAAAGTGAAGTGAGAACATGGAAGAATTAACAGAGTTCAAAAAAATCATCAAATCCAAGGAGTTCATAGCAGGAACTGGTGTCACGATCAAATTGCTCCGTCAGAAGAGACTCAAGAAGATATGGCTGTCTTCAAATGTTCCTGAAACAGTTAAGAAGGACATCCTTCAGTATGCAAGCATGGCCGAGACACCAGTCGCGTCATTGCCTGTGCCTAATGATGAATTAGGTGTTCTCTGCAAGAAGCAGTTCCCTGTCTCTGTTGCAGCACTTAAGGTAGAAAAGTGAAAATAAAATATGATGCTTCTTTGATGCAATATATCACACTGTTCGAATCCCTGACAACCGCAAAGGTCAAGGATTGTTTCGTGAATGAGAAGCTTACCTATGTCATTGAAAAAGGCCAGATGGGATTGGCTATCGGCAAGCAGGGCAGGAACCTGCGGAATGTCGAACGGGCACTGAAAAAAGAGCTGAAAGTAGTGGAATTCGATGATAATATCGGTGCATTCATCAAGAATTATGTGTATCCGCTGCGAAAATTCAGTGTCGCCATTGAGAATAAGATCATTACGATCACCGGAGAAGATGTGAAGACAAAAGGGCTTCTCATCGGCCGTGATAGGGCCAATCTGAAGCACCTTATGTCTGTCCTCAAAAGATATTTTGATATAGACGATATCAAGGTGGAGTAAAGTACAAGCAAAGTCAACTTCGTTGACAGGCATGCAGAAAACTCCGTTTTCCGCAAGCAAAGCCAACTTTGTTGAAATGCTTACAATAATCTTCGATTATCGTAAGCTTTTTAAATCAATCAAAACTCTTCAAACTGGAAAATGGGCAAAAAACCAAAGGGATTGAATGCAGGAAAGAAGCTTCATCAGCGTAGATCCAAGGCCAGATGGCATGATAAATGGTTCACGCGGAATGTTCTTGGTCTGAAAGTGAAATCAGATCCCTTAGTGGGAGCATCTCAAGCAAAAGGTCTTGTTCTAGAGAAGATCCAATTGGAAGCAAAGCAGCCTAACTCTGGCATGAGGAAAGCTGTCAGGGTACAATTGATCAAGAATGGAAAGCAGATCTCTGCATTCCTGCCAGGAGACGGCGCCACTAAACTTGTTGATGAGCACGATGAGGTCATTGTCGAATGCATCGGCGGTCCGATGGGGAAATCTAAAGGAGATATCCCTGGAGTGAGATGGCAGGTCATCAAGGTCAACGATCAAAGTCTGGATGCGTTACGGAAAGGCAAGTTGGAGAAAGCTAGAAAATGATGAGAAATCAGAATTTTTTAGCATGCAAAAAAACACGGGGTGTTTTTTGAGCATGATTCTTGCATTTAATCGATGGGATGTTTCAGGCATCAAGGTACAGGATCCTGGATTGGTCAACTATATCTGCTTAGAGCCGAAATATGTCCCTAAGACCGGAGCACGATATGCAGGCAACCGGTTCCATAAGAGCAAAGTGTTCATTGTCGAAAGGCTGATCAATAAACTGATGGTTCCCGGCCACAAGAGCAGGAAACATTTCAAGTCCTCTGGCCACATAACAGGAAAGGCACAGAATGCCTATGCTATCGGCGAGAAAGTCCTTGAGGTCATCGAGAACCGGACCAAGCAGAATCCTATCGAAGTCTTTGTGAAAGCGTTGGAAAATGCTGCTCAAAGAGAGGAGATCATCACGATCGAATATGGCGGAGCACGGTACCCTAAAGCAGTCGAATGTGCACCGCAACGAAGAATCGATATCGTATTGCGACATTTTGTCCAGGGCAGCTATCAAAAATCATTCAATACCAAGAAAGCAATAGAGGAAACCTTGGCCAATGAGATCATCGCTGCCTCAACCCTAAGCAATGAATCTTTCGCTATCGGGAAGAAACTGGAAGTAGAGCGGCAAGCAGACGCTAGCCGATAATTCTGAGAAGTTCTTTCAAGTTGTTTATCCTATACTCTCCATCTAATCCATAACCGACAAAAGGAGTATGGGCGGCTTTTGCAGCTTTTTTGTCAGTTAGGCTATCGCCTACAAATAATACATCATCCACCCTCAATTTCAACCTTTCCAACATCGTCAGGATCATCTCTGGATCCGGCTTATCTTTTTCTACATCAGATGAAGTGATGATATGATCAAAATAATGATTGAGTTTCAATTGGTTGAGCATCTTTATCGCTAAAGATCTCGGGGTATTTGTCGCGATAACCAATACTATGCCTTTTGATTTGAGTTCTGCTAAGGTCTCTTCAACAAAGGGATTGCATCTTACCTGGTCAAATATCTTAGCCTGCGATACAATATATTCCAGGACCTCTTTAATGGGGACAGAGAAATACTGGCCGTCTTCAATGGTGCTTCTTGCCCATACGTTATCGTCAAATTCTTCCTTAGAGATAGGCCTATTCTCAAAATGCTGCAAGGCCTGATTGAACGCTTGATACCATGCATCGTGGGAATCGATGATGACACCATCCATGTCGAATAACAAAGCCTTGATCATAGTTTTATAGGATACATTCTCCTATTTATACCTTACCAAAACGCTTATATACACTCTACTATTTCTGCAACTGGGTGATTACATGGCATTTGATCCAAATCTAGACCAGAAATTATTTGCTGAAACAAAAGAATTAGAGACAACAAGGCTTACTGTCAGCGTTCATTCTTACAATGGCGGCGAGAAGAAGATGCAGATATCTCGTGAGAACCGAAACCAGAACAATGAATGGAATTTCTCCAAGCTGGGCAGGATGCTGAAGGACGAGGCTCAGGCAGTGCTTCCTTTGATGCAGAAGGCTATGGGAGAGATGGAAAAACCATTAGAATAGATCTTCTATTTTTTCTATTGTATTCTTTGTCTCCATCTTCAGACCGATAAAGCTTATCTGGCTATTTCCGGCAATCTCCATGTCCTTTTCTGTTGAACCGACCAGGGTGAGCTTCTCTTTACTCTGTTTCTTTGCTTTTTCGATCCCTTTTTCAAGAGTCTTAGCAGAAAGGAGCAGCGCATTGATTTTCAACATATTGGCAAGGAAATTGTTATCTTCATCAGGGAGGTGAGAAAGGATCATGACATTATGTTTCTTTGCCATCAGGTCAAACTTCTTCTTATTGGGGAGGAGCTTGACTTCTATGATCAGGCCGTCATATTCCCTGCCGCGGAAATATTCACCATATTTCTTTATCAACGCCGCTTCTCTCAAGAATATCCCTTTATTGGTGAGGAATGCATTGATGGAGTCAGCAGGTGCAGATAGTGGAACGCTCTTGAAATGCTGTCTCAATTCACTATCGCCGACCATGCGGCCTATGAAAAACTCTATACTTTTCTTTATAGCCATGCTTTGGCAGTTATTAATATTCAGGACATCATTCAGCTTTAGCAGGAGGTTTTTCTTCATTACGCATCACCTCATTTCCTTTAGAAACATTCTGAGACACTACTTTGTTGTCTCCTTGGGACATCATCTTATTATATTTCCATTGGCCTATCAGTACCCAGTAGATCGCAAGAAACCCTATTACTGTAAGGATGACCAGTAGAGCATCATTCATAATAGGAGGTAAGGTCACTATTTATTTAAATCTTTTTACCAGGCCTGCTTGTTCCTGCCTCTCGAGGCCACTTTCCCATACCGCTCAAGAATCTCCTTGCTCTGATTGGCGTGTTTTTTATACTCCTCGAGGAATGTCTTAAAACATTCTTTCCAGATGGTATAATGCTTTGATTCCAACGCCTGCCTGAAAAGATGGATGTCAACAGCCTTATCCTCAATGCGTTGTGAGAAAAAGCTTAGGCCGAAGTCAATAAAATACAGCTCTTTCATCTGGATGATATTGCTTGTTGTCAGATCCTGATGGATGATATCATGGTTATGGAGAAAAGCCAGTTTCTTACCGATCTCTTTTGAGCGTCTCTGGTAATCGCTCTTTTCAAGGACATCCCTCAGTTTTGGACCATCGAGAAACTCCATATCAATCTTGTCCTCTGAACAGTGAATGAGCTTGGGTGCAGGAAAATTCAGTTTGTAGAGTTTTTCCAGGATTTTCGCTTCTTTCTTTGTCCTGCTCTTTCTCAGTCTCTTATCAATCTCCGGAAGCCTGTAGGATTTCTTTGTCCTGTCTTTTATGGCAATGTTGTTCTTCCGGTACAGTTTTGCTTCAGCACCTTGTGCGAACATCTTAGAATTCATCTGTTTCTTCTAATGCTTTTAAATGGTCTTTTCTTTTGAGGTATGATACCTGGGCGTTGGTGTACTTATAGACAATATCTCCTTTCTGATCTCCACCCAATTCCCAAGGCTGGACAATGACAATATTTCCTTCTCTTACCCATAGCGATCGTTTCAATCTTCCGGGAATCCTACAGATTCGGGTCTTGCTGTCAAGGCATCTGACGCGCATCCTTGAACCGCCCAAACGCTGTTCGACAATGCCGAAGCTCTGGCCTTTCCAAGGCAGTTTAATCCTAGAAATCTCTGACTGGATCCTGTCTGCATCACTCATTGCAGGCTTCCTTTTCTTCGGATATCTCTTTGGCTTAGCCATTGCCTTCTAAAACTCAGGACGGTATTTAAACTTAACTGTTGATTAGGCATAATAACAATATTTTTAAAGATAAAGGCCAATAAAAGAGTATGGGATTCCTGAAACCCAATAAGTTCAAAGTTATTTTGACTATAATACTTTTCATTCTTCTATTAATTACTGTTCAAAGCATTAAATCCAGGCAGGATAGTCTTTTCGGGATATCTTATCAAGAATATATGGAACCACAATATTATACTTGTTGTGAGCGAGGGAATGTCACGGGTTTCCAGGCGGAAAGTTGTACACGGGATTCATTAGATACTCAAGAGGGCTGTACTTATGTTAAAGAGAAACTTGCTGAGTATGATGAATTGGCAAGAGAAAGCCGCATAGTTGAGATGATTCAATTTAGTATCTTTTATCTTGTTTCGCTCATCATTTTTTATCTCTTTTCTTGTGTAGTGCATATGATTTATTCTAAAATCAAGAAACGCAAACAGTAGATTTTTATATTCTCGCTTATTTGCACAGCAGATGGTCAAGCTCAATCTTCCTAAGGAAGCGATGTTCAAGGGAGCCGCTCCGGTATGGAAAAGAGCACTTGCTTTCGCTATCGATCTTCTGATCCTCGATTTTGTTGTGGGTTTTCCTTTACGAAGAGTATTGGCAGATGCCATGCCTCAGGGCGGCTTTACAGACAGCTATGCTTATCTGCAGGCACATCCTGGGTCGGTCTCAATCTTGACAACGATCATGATCTTTTTCGGCATATTGGCTTTATTGTATTTTGCGCTTCTGGAGTACAAATTAGGACAGACCATCGGAAAAATATTCATGCAGATCAAAGTAGAGTCTTTGATTAAGCGTATGTCTTTCTTTTCGTGCCTTATACGAAGCCTGTATTTTCTTTTCGTCTTTCCTTTCATGTTACTTTGGGTCATTGATCCGTTATTTATCCTGCTCAATAAAGAAGGGAGACGGTTAAGTGAACTGCTTTCCCGTACCCGGACCATAGCTGTCTATCAATTAAGGTGATCATATGGCAAAAAAACAGAAAAATCCCTGGAAATTCATTATCGGTGTACTGATAGTATTATTTTTGGCCAGTTTTATCCTATCTGGATTTGTCTCTCTTTTTGTTGATGTGGACATGGGGGGGAACGTTGCACAGATCCCTATCAAAGGAGTCATCCTGACTGGAGATTCCCGAGCATTTCTTGGCAGCGGAGTCGCGGAATCCGGCGCGATTGTTGAATTGATAGAGAAAGCTGCTGATAATCCTTCTATACAGGCAATTATCCTGGAGATCGATAGTCCTGGAGGAGCACCCGTTGCCACGGATGAGATTTCAGTTGCCCTTGAGAAGGCGAATAAAACAACTGTTGCCTGGATACGGGAAGTGGGTGCATCTGGCGGCTATTGGATTGCCAGTGCAACTGATCATGTCATTGCCAATAGGATGAGCATCACCGGTTCTATAGGAGTGATGGGCAGCTATCTTGACTTCTCTGGACTGCTGCATGATTATAATATCACGTATGAACGGCTGAATGCTGGCAAATATAAGGACCTAGGGGTGCCGTTCAGGCAGCTTGAGCCTCAGGAACGAGTTTTACTACAGAAGAAGATCAATCTAATCCATCAGGAGTTCAAGGATGTTGTCCAGGCTAACAGGAAACTGACCAATGCAGAGATCACGGTAGTGAGCACAGGAGAATTCTATCTCGGCAGAGAAGCTTTTGATCTTGGATTGGTGGATGAACTTGGCGGCAAGGGCGAGGCTGTTGATTATATCGAGAAGAAGCTGAATATCACTGTTGACATTGCTGTCTATGAGCAGAAAGAAAGCTTTTTCGATAAATTGGCAGGCGTGTTCAACAGACAGAGTTTTGGCCTGAACCAAAATGTGCTCTTAAGATAAATTTTTAATGCGAGCGTAGCGAGCACAGGGGTTTAATTCCCCGACCTTTAGGTCGACTTCTTAGAAATATTTTTACGCGGCTAC
>JAAOYF010000017.1 GCA_018221205.1 Candidatus Woesearchaeota archaeon
AATACTTCGTTCTTTTTCTGAGTATTCCAGATATCGACTATCAATGTCCCTTTTTTCACCATGCCCAAAACATTATCATCTTCGTAAATAGAATGGTTTATAGCGATGATGACCACATCCTTATCCTTGAGAAGTGATTTCAGATCTTTTTTATCGACGAACGGATCATGTGTCTCATAGTCGACATATTCATTTTTAAGGATCTTGATCAATTTCATGCTCAAGCTGTCGCGAATATCATCACAATCCCGTTTGAAAGTCAATCCCAATACAGCAACTTTAGCTTTTGCAAGATCTGTTCTTTTTTTGATCTCTCCCACTAAAAAAGAAGGCACGCCTTCATTCACCCGAAAGGCGCTTGAGATGATGCCAGTGAAAGAAGAGAAACTTGGCGAGGCGCTGAGCAGGATCCATGCATCTTTGCCTAGGCATGGTCCTTTTGCCAGTCCTGGCCTGGGAACATTGGCACGTGGATAATTATGATTCAATGCATTGAGGATATTGAATATGTTTGCTCCTAGTGACGAAGCGATCATATAGAACTCATTCGCGAGTGCAAAACTGACATATCTATAGTTGTTGGTGAAGAGCTTGGCCAGTTCCGCTTCGAGTGGCGTCGTCTGTAAAGTTTCGGGACAGATAGCATCAAAGAGTTTTTTCACTTTCTCGTAGGTCAAGTCATCATATGTTCCGATAATCTGTGGAAGCTGCTCGATTTCTTTGATCGCATCGCTCTGCACGATGCGTTCCGGGGCAAAGGACAGAAAGACATCCTTGCCGATGACAAATGAGGTCTGTGATTCAATATATCTCTTGATATAATCTGTGCTTCTAGGTGCGAGCGTGCTTCTGAAAACAAGGACATGTCCTTTTCTAAGGTGAGGAAGGATTGCTTTGACGACTTTCTCCATCTGTGTAAGGTCTGGCACAAAATCAAAATCTAAAGGGGTGCCAGGAACAATGATGAGATACTCAGAATCATATATCTTTTTATCATCGGTTGTACAGGTAAAATTTCCTTCCTTCAGGACCTGCTCAAGAATAGGCTGGGCATGGGGCTCGATGAATGGCATCTTTCCCTTACAGACCATATCGACAGCAATCTCATTGATATCGAGTGCGACAACATCCTTCTTCTTCTTTGCAAAAGACAATGCTAAAGGCAGACCGACATGCCCACATCCCCCTACAATACAAACATCATGCTTGAACATGTCAACAGTGAGAGTCAGGAAATTTATATATGTTTCGAAGATATGTTTATATATCTCCTTCATTTGCTCAGGGGGATGATAAAGTTCAGCATAGTGATTCCCACATTCAATGAAGAGAAGCATATCAAGGGAACGCTGGAAAGAATCTATAGCAATCTCAAGAGACACAAACTGCAGGCTGAGATCATCATCGTAGACGACAGCACCGATTCTACACCAAAAATCATACGCTCTCTGAATCTCAAGGACCTCACCCTCATATACCGAAAAAAAGCGAGAGGTGTCGGCTCTGCGATCCGTGAAGGCATCTCTAAGGCAAAGGAAGAATATATCATTGTATTGATGGCTGACGCACCTGATGATGTAAAATATCTTCCCAGTATGCTCAAGAGACTAGAGCAAGGCTATGATCTTGTCCAGACATCCCGTTTTTTTAAAGGCTGTAAAATGGAAGGTTATCCTGCAAAAAAACGTGTCTGCAACTGGCTCTGCAACAGCTTCATTAGGGTCTCCTTTTTAGAATTCAGGCTGAAGGATTTCAGCAGCTTATTCAAGGGATTCAATAGGAAAAAGATCCAAGATTTGAATCTGACAGCAAACGAATTCGATCTTGGACTCGAGATTGTCCTGAAGGCCATGAAAAGAAGATATAAGATTATTGAAGTGCCTGTCAATTGGAAAGAACGGGAGACTGGTGAGAGCAAGCTGAAGTTATCAAAATATGCCAAGAACTATTTCTATCGGGTCATGAAGATTTGGTTAAGCTAAGGATGTCTTCTTTATGCAATTCGAGCTCAGCACTTTTGAGATTCTCCTTCACATGCACTAAAGATCTGGATAAAGGGATAGTGACGACATTCTCCTGGCTGACCAACCAAGAAAGCGCGATCTGTGCATTCGTCACGCCATACTTCTGAGCAAGAGCAGATAATCGTGGATCATCCAATAATCTCCCTCTTCCCAACGGCTTATAGGCAATGGTCATGATATCCTGTTTCTGGCAGAACGGTATCATCTCTCGGAGAGGTTCCTGGTGCTGTATATTGAATTCTATCTGATGTGCTGCGATTGTATAGTACTGTTGGGCTTCTTTAAGCTGTTGAAGAGAGAAATTGCTCACGCCGATATGCTTTGCTTTTCCCATATCGACAAGCTGTTTCATTGCATTCATGGTCTCTTTGAGTGGAATGTCTGGATTGGGCCAGTGGACAAGATAAAGATCGACATATTCTGTTCCGAGTCTTTGTAAGCTTCTCTCCATTGCAGAAATGACCCCCTCATATGAAAGATTGTCCTTCCATACTTTTGTTGTGAGAAAAAGTTTTCCTCTCTCAGAATATTGGATTGCTTTCCCGACGATCTTTTCAGCCTGGCCCTGCCCATAGTATTCTGCAGTGTCTATGTGTTCAACACCGGCAACAAGGGCATTCTTGATAAGGTCTATCTCTTCTTTCTCGTGAGAATCATCAAGTTCATGATCTCCTCCTATGCCCCATGTCCCCAGGCCTATGTCCGGGATGCGCATACTGCCGGCAGTTTTATACTTCATGAGGAGAAGGCAACGGTACGATGAACGTTCCCTTATATCCAAATTTTTTCAGTTTCGGAATCAGCTCTTCAGCGATATTCCAGGAAAGAAGCAGTGCATAATCTGGCTGTTCATCAAAGAGCAGCTTCTCATCTCTTACAGGGATATGTCTTCCAGGAGTAAAAAGTCCTATCTTCAGTGTGCTTTTCTCGACAAGATAATCTAAGACATCAGTATCGATGGCGCAGTAGTTCAAAAGGGTGTTTCCTTTTGCAGGTGCCCCTATACCTACAATTTTCTTTCCCTCTGCTTTGATGCGTCTGAGCATATTCTGGATCTTGAATTTATGCTCCCTTACTTTATCACCGAACGCAAGGTAGGTCGCTTTTTTATCAAGCCCTTTCTTCCGTTCCTCATCTAAGAGCTTCTGTAGGCGTTCTGTCTTCTCATAGCTTCCTTTCATGCTGACATACGTCCTGATTGAGCCTCCATGTGTAGGGACAGGTTCAGCATCAAAGAGCTCCAGGTCAAATTGATCGAACAGGCCCTGGAGTGAGAGCAGTGAATAATAACGAAGATGTTCATGATAGATAGAATCCCATTGCATCTTCGTAAGAAGATTGAGAAGATAATGCGACTCCTGGATGAATATCCCTTTTTCTGAAAGCAGTTCTTTTATTCCTTTCATCAATGATGAAACATCTTTTACATGCGCAAACACATTGGTCGCAGTGATTATTCTTGCTTTGCCCCTTTCTTTTACAATCTTCTTCGCCAACTCATGGGAAAAGAAATCATGGACCGTATCCACTCCATTTTTTATCGCAATCTCGGCGACACTGCTCGGATCCACCCCTAATATCTTCATCCTTCCTTCATATCCCTTCAGCAGTGTGCCGTCATTCGAGCCGATATCCACAGCCAGCTCTTCCTTCTCAGGAGAGAATCGCTGTAATGCCGTTTCCACTAACTCTTTGAAGTTTTTGATCAGGCTGTTGTTGCTGGAAGTGGTGTAGACATAATCTCTGAACAAGATCTCAGGGTCAACAGCATAGCCAAGTTGGACAAGATAGCAATGTTCACAGAAAAAGACGTCTAAAGGAAAAGTGTTCTCTTCTTTATTCAGCTCCTCTTCTTTGAGGAAGGCATCACTAGGTGCATGATGCCCTAATGAAAGGAATTTCGTTGTTTGTTTTCCGCAAAGCGTGCAGTTCATCGGTACCACCCAACACATTTTTTCAATCCGCCTGATAAATCAACCTCTGGTTTCCATCCAAGTGCCTTAAGTTTTGTGATATCAGGGCATCTCCGCTCGACACTTCCTTCTGGAGCAGATTGCTCATCAATTTCCAGACTGACTTCCATGACTGAAAAAAGTTTCTTGGCCAAATCCATGATCTTGATCTCATCATCCGTACCGATATGATACGTTTCCCCTTTCTTGCCTGATTCCATGACAAGTTGGGTGGCGCGGACCGCATCCTGTACATAGCAGAAAGCCCGTGTCTGCTTTCCACCGAAGATCTTGAATGGCTTTTCATTCTTCACCACACGTTCGATGAATTGGGGGATGACATGGTCATGCCCCATTCTTGGTCCATAGACATTATGATAACGGACAATGGAATAATCGATATCATGATTCTTCGCATATGAATGAAAAGCGACCTCTCCTAATATCTTTGAAGCCCCATAGCTCCACCTCACATTAGTGGGATCTTCAACAATCAAAGGGACATGTTCTGGAGTAGGAAGCGGAAAATCAGGCAGAAGTTTCAAACCTGCACTATAGGCCTCAGAGCTCGAAGTGAAAACAATCTTTCCTTTCTTGCCGATGATCCAGTCAAGGAGGTTAATTGTGCCCAAGGTATTCACTCTGAGCACCTTTTCAGGGATCTTATAGAAATTTCCTGTGCCGTTGATGGCTGCAAGATGATAGATATAATCATAATCAGTGTCTAGCTGGCTGAATGCTTCCGTTGTGGTGATATCAGCCTTGATAAAACCCACATTCTCTTGAGAAATCAGGGTATCGAACTCTTTGTCTTTCTCTGCCCTGCCGAAATTATCAAGAATATCGACCTGCATGCCTTGTTCTGAAAGGTGTGAAGCTAGATGCAGCCCGACAAAGCCTGCTCCCCCAGTAACTAGTGCTTTCATACCTCTTCAACAAACCGAATTGCCTATTTAAATTTAATTATTCAATGAGTCAAAAAGCTTTTAAAATAAGCCTATTCCTGTCTTTTGAATGAGTATTTACGACGATACAGGTGAAGAATCATTAAACGTCCTGAAGGATTCTAAGATTAACAAATACCAGTATAGTAGCATCAGAAAATTCGTCGGGAAACGCGTCTTGGAGATTGGCAGCGGAATAGGGAATATCAGCCAGTATATCCTCAAGGATAAGAAGCAGCTCGTCGTTCTTTCTGATATTTCCCCAGATTATATCAAGCAGCTGAAGAAGACATTTCCGAAGAAAGCGAAGTTTGAAGTGTATGATTTAGAGGATAAAAAGACCGAGAAGTTCAAGAAGCATCGTCTGGATACTATCATCTGTCTCAATGTCCTCGAACATGTGAAGAATGATAGGCAGGCATTGAAAAATCTCTATAATATCTTGATTAAAGGTGGAAAACTGATACTCCTTGTACCCTCTCTCAGATTTCTCTATGGGGCACTGGACAAGAACTTAGGCCATTTCCGTAGGTATGAAACAGGAGAGGTAGTGAAGAAACTAAATCAGGCTGGATTTACTATAGAAAAGAGATATTTTATGAACGGGCTCGCCATACCCGGGTGGTGGTGGCAAGGTAAGATTATGAAGAAGAAAGCAGTGAGTCAGGGAGATTTGAAACTCTATGATGCATTCTTTCCCCTGATCAGCCTTTTCGAGAGATTCATCCGGCCATTTATTGGGTTGTCCATTATCTGTATCGCAAAAAAATGAAATTGAAACTGAATGCCATCCTAGAGGTCATGTTCCTTGCACTAGTTCTGGGAATGGTGCTTTATGCTGCGCTTGGCCCGCTTTGGCAGCAAAAGATAAAGCACGATTTCCCGACCGGTTATTTTGCTTCGGATACCTTCATCCACCTCACCTTCGCAGAAGAGATAAAAGAAAGGGGCCATTATCGTTATTATCCCTCCTATATGGCATGGGGATTTGATGATGTTATCGGCCATTATCCCCCTATTATCCATCATCTTGCTGCACTCTTCTCGCTCACAAGTTCGCTCCAGACCTATGATACAATCCTCCTCATGCTTGCTGTCCTTATTGCGCTTTCTATAGGGACATTATATTTCATCCTGAAGAAATACAACAAGAACATCGCACTGATGTCATTGCCTCTATCTCTATTAGTTTTTACAGGAAAGGCGACAATAGGGTTCAATTGGGGACAATGGGGGTACCTTACTGGTGCTGCATTCCTTATAGGGGTATTTTGGGCAGTCACTCAGCTTGATGTAAAACATTCATACATCCTTCTTGGATTATTTATCGGGATAGATGCTCTTGCTCACACCTCTGAAGCCATGATGGGTGTGCTCTTCACTCTCCTGTATATAGGTATTAAGCTTATCATTCGCAAGGGAACAAAAGAGAATATCTTTGATGTCGTGAAAGCTGGAATAATTGCAGCCGTCATTTCAGGGTATTATCTTATTATTTTCTACTTCACGTGGTTCGCAGCAGAGTTCGAGATTAAAGTGACAAAGACACTGGTAAGCTTCGGCGTGCAAGATACTGCAGTGAGAATGGATATTTTTGGGTTCTTTTTGCCCCTCGTTATTATTGGTATGGTAGTAGCAGCATTGTTCATCATAAGGAAAAAGATCAATGTTGCCTCCCTTATGGGATTCTTCATGCTGCTTATGGGCTACAGCTATCTTTTGGGAGCTGGAAGACGTGCTACTCAGGCACGAATCTTTTGGCCGCTTTACCTCGCGGTCTTTCTCGGCATCACCCTGTATTTTGGGTTGAGGATCATCATAAGGAAATGGAGCATCATCTATTCATATGCTATTGGTATAATCCTGCTTATGGTAATATTTACCCAATTCTACACGCCTAATCATTCACCAGGCCTGATGAACAATGAGCATTGGCAGTATTTCCAATGGGCAAGAGAAAACCTGCCAGAAAATAGTGAGGTATTTTACTTTTATAGTGATACGTGGATGCAGAATGCTATGCTCTACTTGGACCAAAGGAATTCCTTCATCACTTCCCAATCATTTTTAGGAGAATCGTTGCAGAACAGGACTATTCCTCGTGAGTTCCGAGGAAAAATGGTAACTGAAGGGGGAGCCAGGCTTCCCTACAGAAAGGGCCTTTTTTCCTATGGATACCATAGTGAAGAAGTAGATAAATCTCCTTTTGTTGGATCGTTTGATATATGTAAATATGATTTTTATGCTTTTGACAAGTTCAGTGCAGTGCCTGTATTGGCGCAATATAACCTGCTTATACGTCAGCAGTTGCTTCAAAACAGTTACATGGAAGAAGTGTATGCCAATAACTTGGTGACTGTATTGAAGAATAACAATCCAAGCGAGGATTGTCTGCCAAGGGAAGGTGTAGTCTTTGTATAAAGTAAAAAATGAATTAACAGGTCTAGGATTCTCCTTTATCATAGTATTCATAATATTCAAGATCGCCTTTTGGCAAGAAACCTTTTCTACTGTACTGAGAACTGTCCTTGCCTTCTATTGGCTGTTTATCCTTCCGGGTTTTGCTCTTCTCTCCAATTGGCAAGATACTTTCTCTTTTGTTGAACGCTTTATAGTGGGGGCGCTTTTGGGAGGAGGACTAGTGGCGTTGATAAGCTATTATCTGGGCATCAGTGGATTGCATATCAGATATCACATATGGATACTGCCTCCTCTGCTCATCATCATTGGGCACTCCAGAAAACTCATTTCTTTCTTAAGAAATAGGCCAAAGCAGACAGAGCCGCAAAAACAATAACAACAACCATCCTGAATGAAAATAATCTTCCTGGCCAGTAGGTGAGCGCTGGAAACAGGGCAAGGCCGATAAAGATGGAATAGATCGCTTTCTCCCCCTGGCTGAGATTGAAAGTATCAAGGATGAAGTAAAAAGGAATAATGATGATGATCCATCCCAAGAAAGTAAGCGATCCGCTCATCCCGAAGAAGATGAGTCCGAACAGTGCAAAGAGGATAGCAACAATGCCGATTGTGGTCTTTTCATTTAACGCAAGTTTCAATTTCTATACACCCTGATGAATTCTGATTCATATACTGCTGTCTTGTTTGAAAAAGTCAGCTCAAGATTCTGAAGCGCGGCGATGCTCTGTTGGTCTCGGATAAGGGCAAAATCTGACAAGTCAATGACAGTGTAAATGGGTGGTGCTTCCGCCTGTATCGTGCTAGGATAATGGTATCGGTGCCCGATCATCCACAACCATCGTGTCTTTGCAAGTGATAATGATCCGACATGGACAAATGAAGCATCTTCCTCAAGATCGCTTGAACGGAGCCATTCAGTGTATTCGGACTGATGACCATTGATCCTGCCCACTCCTTGATAGGCTCCCTCGAGAAATCCCTGTGCACTTGGTCCTGTCGCGCTCAATAGCAGGACAGCGAAGACAATGATTGCTCCGTTTTGAAGATGCCCTCTCCATTTCCCTAACGCAGGTAAGAAAGACAATGCATAAAGCAGGCCGATGCTCATGAGAGGATAGAAGATATGTGCAGTGCCGCTCAATGATCGATGCACTCTACCTGTCCCGAAGACATCGAGGTGGATCATGATATAGAGGCTGGCGAGCCAGGCAAGAAGCAGCAGGTCTTTGGACGATCTGCGCAGCAGCAGGAGAGCTATTCCCAGGACAAGAAAAAGGATGCTCCATAAAGGCCCTATCATATCACGGTATGAAAAATAACTGTCTGGCACACCAGGATTATTTTGAGGTGGCTTGAACCAGGAAAAGAATCTGCTGAAATCTCCCTTCTCGGCAGGATTGGCACCAGAATCCTGGCTTCTTCCCAGGACATTGAGGGTCTGATAGGGGAACATGCTGATGATGAGGAAAAAAAGCACAACCACAATGGCCATGTGCTTGATAGAAAAAAAGATCTTCTTTTCTCTGATGAGGATGAAGAGGCTGAAAAGGATCAATCCCAATAAGGTATGGAAAAATACCATCGGATGGATGAAAAGATTGAGTGCGAGGAGGATTGACATAAGATAGAGATAGATGGTATTCGGCTTTCCTTTGATGAACGACATGACGTACTGATAGAAACTGTAGAGCACCAAAGGAACATAGGCAAAGGCCATCCGCTCAGGCCACTGTCCCCAGATGTAGATGAGGATATCCCTGATAGAGAACATGAGAAGGATGCCTGAAAGCAGGGCTGCCTTGAATCCGAAAAGCCTTCTCACAACAAAATACACGCTGAGAATGATGAGCAGACAGAAGACTGCATTGGTAAGATAGACTGGCACGGTGCTGCTTCCTCCAAGAAATCCCCCAGTTGCAAGGCCCATGTGAAAAGGAGGAGGATACCAAAGGACATGTTCCTTGAAGGTATTGTCACGGCCATATCTCATATCAATATAATCAGGCAGGATTTCAATCGATCTGTCCAAAGACAGGGTATAATCAGCGACAGCATAATGAGAGGCAGCATCGACTTCTCCATAAGGTAGTGGATTCTGTTGGATAGGCAAGGTCCAGAAATAAAGCGCAGTCAGATAAAGAAGCGCAACAATGATGGCTTCGATATACCTGTTTATTTTCATACAGTCATGGGCATATGCCGAGTTAATAAAGATTTCCCTGACCGGAAATTATATAAAAGGTTTCGAGCACCAGTCTAGTAAATTTTGGGTGGAAATGAAAGTAGTCATTTTGTGTGGTGGAAAAGGAACTCGTTTAAAAGAAAAGACAGAGTTCATTCCAAAAGTATTGGTTGAGATAGGAGGCTATCCTATCCTTTGGCATATCATGAAGATCTATTCTCATTTCGGATTCAAGGATTTCGTCCTTCTTCTTGGCTATAAGGGTGAGATGATCAAGGAATATTTTGCCAACAACGAGACATGGAAAAAAGAGGATTTTAGGCTGGATATGAAGAAGAAAGAGATCTCATATATCGGGCAGGAACTGGAGGACTGGACAATAGAGTTTATTGATACTGGCCCCGATACCAATACCGGTGGAAGGATCAAAAAGATTCAGCACCTCATAAAAGATGATACCTTTCTCTGCACCTATGGCGATGGCGTGGCTGATATCGATATAAAGAAGACTATAGAGTTCCATAAAAAGCATGATAAGATCGCGACCATGGCTGTCGTGAATCCTCTGAGCCAGTTCGGCATAGTAGAGATAGGGGATGATGATGTAGTCACTGGATTCAAAGAGAAGCCTAAATTAAAAAGCTGGATCAATGGCGGCTTTTTCGTGTTCAATAAGAAGATATTTGATTTCATCGGCGAGAATGATGTCTTCGAGAAGGATCCGTTGGAGAGGCTGGTGAAAAAGGGCCAGCTGGCTGCATTCAAGTTCCAGGGATTCTGGGAATGTATGGATACCTACAAGGATAATGAGATGCTGAATGATCTTTGGCACACCCATCCACCATGGAAGGTGTGGAAATGAGTTTCTGGAAAGATAAGAATGTCTTTGTCACCGGCGCAACAGGTATAGTCGGCTCAACATTGGTAAGTTTTCTACTCGAAAAAAAAGCACACGTGACAATCCTTCTAAAAGATGACGTTCCTAACTCTAATCTTATCTTATCAGGAAACATCAAGAAAGTCAACATAGTGAGGGGTATTTTAGAGGACTATAAGCTTCTTCACCGCACAGTGCATGAATATGAGATCGATACGGTCTTCCATCTTGGAGCGCAGGCCATAGTGCAGACTGCAAATAGGTCTCCTCTGCCGACGTTCGAGACCAATATCCGTGGAACATGGAATATCTTAGAGGCAGCACGTACATCTGCCTTGATCAAACGCGTTGTCATCGCTTCCAGCGATAAAGCATATGGCGACCAAGAGAGGCTTCCTTATACTGAAGACGCTCCGTTGATAGGAAGGCATCCTTATGATGTCTCGAAAAGCTGCGCTGACCTGCTCTCGCAGGCATATGCCCATAGTTATGATCTGCCAGTTGCGATTGCGCGATGCGCAAATATCTATGGCCCTGGTGATCTGAATTTCAACAGGATCGTCCCTGAGACCATGAAAGCCGTCCTCGATGACGAGAATCCTAAGATAAGGAGCGATGGAAAGTTCATCCGTGATTACATCTATGTCAAAGATGTCGCCAATGCCTATATGGAGCTGGCAGAACAGCTCGATAACAAAGAAGTGAAAGGCCAGGCCTTTAACTTCTCTGCTGGAAATAAGCTGACTGTGCTCGAGATAGTAGAAATAATCTTAAAAATAGCCGGAAAAAAAGAACTCAAGCCGGTTATCCTGAATCAGGCGAAGAACGAGATAAGGGATCAATATCTGGATGCTGCAAAAGCGAAGAAGATCCTGAACTGGAAAGCCAAATATGGATTGGAAGAGTCACTGAAACAGACCTTTGATTGGTACAAATCTTTCTTGGACGCATAATGCCAAAAAAACTCAAAATCAGAGTAGCGATGCCTACAAAGAATGAAGAAGAGAATGTGGGCTATATGATAAAAAGCTTGAGAAAATACGGTTTCAGCGATATCTACATCGTCGATGAGCAGTCTGAAGACCGCACTGAAGAGATCGCCAAGAGCATGGGTGTGCCCGTCTATCAGAGAAAAGGAAAAGGCAAGGGGATGGGTGTCATTGAAGCTATCGAGATAGCGAAGAAATCAAAGACAGATTATATGATTTTTCCTGATTGTGATCGTACCTATCATCCGAAATACATTCCCAAGATAATCAAATTCATACCAAAATATGATATGGTTGTCGCATGCAGAGATATGAAAGATATCAAATTCTTCCATCGTCTGCCTAATATGATCCATACACTCTTCATCAATCTGTTCTACAACGGCCGCATGCACGACATCAACTCTGGGATGCGGGCGATAAATGTCAATAAATTTTATAAGAAACTGGATGCAAAGGGATTTGACATCGAAGCACAGATCTCTATTGTCGCCTTGAAAGAGAAGATGAAGATAAAAGAGCTTTCTATCCAATATGAAGAGAGAAAAGGCTTCTCAAAGATCCGCATCAAAGATGGTTTCATCATCCTTGCAAGGATTTTCAAAGAACTATTTCGCTAATCCCTTCTTTACCTGGTCAAAAACTCCTTTTACTTGGATTGCCTTAAGGCATCGTGCATTGGTGCAAGATGTTTTTCTATGGTTGAATGCGCTTACGCAAGGAGAACAGGCAAAATCAGCATACAAACCATGACAGTTCTTGCTCAATGGCTTGTAGAGTTTAGGTGTCTCAGGCCCGAAGAACACAAAAATCTCAATATCAGTCAGCGAAGCGAAGTGTGCAGGTCCAGAGTCATTGGTGATCAATACTTTCGACACGTTGTAGAGGTCAACCAATTCTCTTAGGTTGGTTTTTCCAGTGAAATCAATGCACCGGTCATCCTGGACGTGGTTGCAGATGGCCTGAGCATCTGGTTTTTCAGACGCAACTCCTGTAATGACGATGAACGTATCCTTCAAAGAGAGGATGTTCTTCGCAAGCTGCTGATAATAGGCAATAGGCCACCGTCTGATAGGTAGAAGCTCGCTTGCGTTAGGATTGAAGAGAACAATCTTACTGTTAGAGGTGATATGGTTATGTTCATTCTTCAGTTTCTTGAGCATGCTGCTCTTCTGTTCAGCGCTTGACTTCACTTTTGCGCTTATCATATCAGAAGGGATATGCTGCTTCAATAAAGGCAATTCTCTGACATCTGCTCCCAGCGCATGCACCAAAGACATGAAGCTCCTGCTGATATGGTAATGAGGATTATACTGCACCTTATGTGTCAGGAAATTTCCTCGATACAGGCCTTCCATGTGATACTTATAGAATCCTGATATGGCCTTGGCTCCGCTCAGATACGATAAGATGCTCGTGAATCTCGAGAACAGCTCCAGATCGACGATAGTGTCGATCTTAAGGCTTCGGATCTTCCAGAGTGCTGCTAATGTATCAAGAGCAAGAAGGAAAAAGGACTTGCTCCGTATCGTGATGATGTTTTTTTTAGGGATGATATCCAAAACCTTTACGCTTTGGTCATTCTCTTTGAAGATCATGAAAAAGATCTCAGCATTGAAGAGCTGCTTGGCTTTTTTCATAGCAGGATATGCTAAGATGGTGCTTCCCATCTCACTCAACTCAAGGAAAAGCATCTTTCTTGGTTTGAAACCCTTCTTTATCTTCCGGAAACCGAAAAGGCGTTGGATTGATGTGAAGATCGAGAAGATAAAACAGATAGGGACGCCTATCCAGCGGTCTATCCTCCTCATGGTATCGGGTTTCATTGCCTGATTGAGGTGGAAATGATTATATAAGGTTTTCCCAAGCAAACTTTATAAATGAGCGCTTCTCCTCGGGACAGATGAAAGTTTTGGTGACAGGCTCAGGCGGCTTGATTGGTTCACAGGCTGTGAAGTTCTACGCTGAAAAGGCAGATCAGATTATAGGTATCGATAATAATATGCGAAAATATTTTTTTGGCCAGGTTGCCAGTACACAATGGAATGTCGATTCCCTAAAAAAGACGCATGCTAATTACACCCACACTGATGCTGACATCAGGGATGAGAAGCAGATTGCATCATTGTTCAAGAAGCATGGGCCGTTTGATCTCATCATACATGCGGCTGCTCAGCCCTCTCATGACTGGGCTGCCAAAGAGCCATTGACTGATTTCACAGTCAACGCGAATGGTACGTTAGTGCTGTTGGAGAATTTCCGTCTTCATTCTCCGGATGCAGCTTTTATCTTCTGCTCAACAAACAAAGTATATGGAGACACTCCAAATAAACTGCCGTTGGTGGAGCAGGAAAAAAGATATGAGATAAAGGCAGGACACAGATTCGAGAAAGGCATAGATGAATCGATGAGTATCGACAACAGTAAACATAGTCTCTTCGGCGCGTCAAAAGTGGCTGCAGATATTCTCGTGCAGGAATACGGAAAGTATTTTGATCTTCATACTGCATCGTTCCGCGGCGGCTGCCTCACTGGCCCCGACCATTCGGGTGCTGAACTCCATGGCTTCCTTGCCTATCTCGCAAAATGTATCATTGAAGGGAAAAAGTATCGCATCTTCGGCTACAAAGGGAAGCAGGTGAGAGATAATATCCATGCCCATGACCTCATAGCAGCGTTCGATCATTTCTACAATGCTCCCCGAAAAGGAGAGGTCTATAATATAGGAGGATCACGTTTCGCGAATATATCGATGAAAGAGGCTATTGAGAAGATTGAAGAGATGACGAAAAAGAAGCTTGATGCTGAATATCTTGAAGAGAACAGGAGTGGAGACCATATCTGGTATGTTTCAGATGTCTCAAAATTCCAGGGTCATTATCCTAAATGGAGATTCGAATATGATATCGACCGAACTTTGCAGGAGATAGTCGATGCATTAGAAAAAAGAAAATGAACATTCTCGTGACTGGCGGAGCAGGTTTTATCGGTTCTTTTCTTACTGACAAGCTTATCGAAAAAGGCCATACAGTAAGGATATTCGACAATCTCGATCCTCAGGTGCATCTTAAAGGCAATCCTCCTAACTATCTCAATAAAGGGGCAGAATTCATCAAAGGAGACATAAGGAATAAAGAGGAGCTTGAAAAGGCGCTCAAAGGTATTGATGCAATATACCATATGGCCGCAAAAGTAGGCATTGCACAATCAAATTACGAAGTTGAAGAATTTATCGACGTGAATTGTCGCGGTACAGCAAATCTCTTCAACCTCATCATCAATAACAAGCTCAAGATGAAGAAAATTTTCATCCCTGGCTCCAATACGAGCTATGGTGAAGGCATGTATCACTGCAAAGCATGCGATGAAGATTTCCATGCAGAGGTAAGGCCTGTTGCTCAGCTTGAGAAGAAAGAATGGGGAGTGAAATGTCCAGGATGCGGAAAAGACACCAAACCTGTTCCGATCAAAGAAGATGCTCATCTCAAATGCAACTCTATCTACTCGATAACAAAGAAGTTCCAGGAAGAGACTGTTATGATGCTGGGAAAGATGTACAGCATCCCGATAACAGTCATGCGCTTCTTCAACGTCTACGGCGCGCGCCAATCCATAAACAACCCTTATTCGGGGGTGTCTGCCATTTTTCTGAGCAGACTGAAAAGTGATAATGTTCCGTTGATCTATGAAGACGGCCTGCAGACAAGGGACTTTGTCTCAGTCCATGATGTAATAGATGCAGCTCTCCTTTCCCTGACAGACAAGAAGACTGACTATGAGATATTCAATATAGGCTCAAGAAATCCAGTGAGTATGTGTGATCTTGCTGCGATTCTTGCAAAGCATCTGAAAAAAGACATCAAGCCTATGATAAGCGGAAAATTCCGCAAAGGCGACATACGGAATTGCTATGGGGATATATCAAAGGCCGAGAAGGTTCTTGGTTATAGGCCGAAAGTGAGCTTTGAAGAGGGGATAAAGGAAGCTATCGGGTGGTCTGAGACAGAAGAATCAGTAGATAAGTTTGACAAAGCAGATAAAGAGCTGAAGGAGAAAGGTTTGGTATGATGGAATTATCGATTATTGTGCCGTTGTATAATGAAGAGGCAAATGTCCCTAGATTATCAGACGCCCTTATGCAGTTCATCAAGAAGGAAAAGATAGATGCAGAAATTGTGCTCGTCAACGACAACAGTTCAGACAATACGAGGATGATTATCACTGCTCTCGAGAAAAAACATGCCCTCATCAGATCTATCCATAAGAGAAAAGGGAATAATGGTATGGGTGCTGCTCTGAAGACAGGGACAAAAAAAGCAAGAGGAAAATTTATTCTCTGGACTATGGGAGATAACTCTGACAGTGTAAGTACATACCCTAAGATCCTGCATAAGTTAAGGGAAGGATATGATATGGTATTTGGCTCTCGATATATGCCGGGCGGCTCAGAAGGAAAGCTCGATCCGATGAAAGCATTTTTCAGTTCCTCATACACAAAGGTCTGCAAGCTCCTCTTTGGCATAAAGATGCATGACATCACCAATGCATTTCGGGGGTTCAAGAAAGAAGTCTTTGATACGATAGCCTTGGATTCAAATGATTATGCCATCTCACCAGAATTCTCTATCAAGGCCCAAAAACGTGGCTTTAAGCTCGCAGAAGTCCCGACATATTATCATTATAGGAAAGAAGGAGATTCTAATTTTAAGATAACTCAGATGGGTCTTCATTACGGTCTGAAGATGTTCAAGCTTCTATTCGTAAAATAAGCAGGCATCAGAGGTTCTTTTAATAATGGTCAGATCGCATACGAGAAGCTCTTCGCAGTAGCTCCCGAATGTCACAAGTTGTGTTATTTTTTGCTCTGTCATGAGTGAGATGATCCTATCGCATTTGGTTTGTTGGACAGCTGAGATGATGTCCTGATTAAATACCAATACGTCTGGATCAGCATTCTGTGTGATCCATCCCATGGTGGTGGTCGCATTATTTATTATGGTGATATAACTGACTAACGCATTGCGATGGATGGTCGGATAGTCTGGGTGAGGAACGACAATAAATCGTTCATCTGCTGCATCTGCAACATCGATGGCTTGGAGATCCATGGGATTATGGGTGAAAGATCCGAGATTTGCGAAAAAAGGGACATAAATGAGCAAAGGGATGAACATCTGATAGACAAAGACCAGAAACACGATTTTTTTGAGGCGTGATATCCTCGAGAAATCCAATGTGAATAAGAGATAAAGAAAGAGGAACCAGAAGAAACTCACAAAGATAAGATGGTACATGATATTGATGACAGGAAGGAAATAGGTTATCTTAAAGAGATAGAGGACAGAAAGGATAACTGCAGGAAGGAAGAAAAGCCCTTCTTTTTTCTTCTGACGAAGCGTGATGAAGAAAACAAAGAGAAAGGCGAGTATGACAATATCATGATAGATGTTCTTGGTGAAAAGCAAGGGATTAGAGAGGGAGAAATTATTCTGGAGATAGCTCAGTCCATAGAACGAACCGATACGTGACTGGCTCCCGCTCAGAAAAAGAGGTATCCACCAGAAAGAAGTCAATAATAGGCTGAGCAAGAATGTCGCTGTGATCCTGATCTTATCCCTGAAATTCCGGATAAGAAAGAATCCAGCTAAAAGGGTAAGGGAGAGAAAATAGATCATCGTGTTGCTCACGATGAGTGCTGCACTGGTGAATGCATATCCCATGATGAAAGTTCCTTTGATTTCCTTCTTTTTGTGGTAAAAAAGGATGAATGATTGAAGTGCGAAGATAGTCCATCCAAGCGCTTCTGGTAACCTGCCGAGATTGAGAGTATCGAATAAAAAGATGGGATTAAAGAAGAAAAGCCCGAAGAAAAGCCATGTGTTCCGACCAGAAAACCCTTTATGGAGTGAAGAATAACGGAGGATGATAAAAAGTGAGAGGACATACATGAGGACTATAGTGATAAAGACAGTGACAGGAAGATGATCAGTTAAAAGATAGATTGGAAGGGCAAAAAAATAATATCCAAAATAATATGCCTGGAAAGGGTGAAATCCGTTGTACCAGTTAGGGGCTTCTGCATATCCATACTCCCGAAGAAAATGGATCCTGCCCATATGAGAAGAATAATCCTGATGGGATGTAGAAAGAGGGAAATGGGTCATGGAAGGGATAAAATTGAGGAACAATATAATAAATAAGACGAGTGCGATGAAAGCAGCGGGTGTGGACAAAGAAAAGAAGTCCTTCTTCATCGCGACCTCCAATATCCAAGGATGTCCTTTAGTGTCTGTTCAAAAGGAATCTCCGGCTTCCAGCCAGTATCATGTGTGACTTTTGAATTATCTCCTATCATCACTTGGATATCCTGCTTCCGGAATTTCTCTGGAGATTGCTGGATGGCGATCTTATGGCTGCTCAGTTCCAGCATCTGCTGGAGGATATCGACAATCTTCTGCCCCTTTCCAGAACAGAGATTATAGGTCTCTCCGTACCTTCCTTTGGTAGCGAGAAGATAATATCCTCTGACAATATCTCTCACATCAGAGAAATCTCTCACTGCTTCCAGGTTCCCTATCTGGATATTGGCCTTCTTCCTTCCCTTCTCGATCTCAGCAATCTGTTTCGCAAAATCCGAGATGACGAATTGCTCTCGTTGTCCGGGTCCTGCATGGTTAAAGCTTCGGGAGATGATAATGGGCATGATGTCCTGATAAGACTTGCATAACTCTTCCTGTTCAAGTTTTGATTCGGCGTAAGGATTGAGTGGCCGTAAGGAACTGCTTTCAGTGAGAGGGACAGTCTCGGGCTTGCCATATACTTCAGCAGAGCTGACAAGCAGAAAAAAAGGCTTGTATGGTGCACACGCCTCGAGCAGATTCTTCGTTCCTTCAACATTTATCTTTTTCGTCAATGCTGGTTGTTTCCAGCTCATCTGGACAGAAGATTGGGCAGCAAGATGGAAGACATAATCAGGCTGCGTTTCCTTGATGAGCTGCCCTACTTCTTCCTTATTCGTGATATCGACAGCATAGTCGACATCTTGAGATATCTCGCTCGTGCTGACAACAGAAAAATGGTTCTCGAGATGTTTCCTGAGATAGGGGCCCACAAAACCGTTGGCTCCGGTGATCAGTGCCTTCATTGTTCTTTCTTGAGCTTCTCCAAGTCAGCATCGACCATGATCTTGACAAGCTCCTTGAAAGTCACGCGGGGCTTCCAACCTAGGACCTTCTCTGCTTTGCCATAGTCTCCTATCAGCTGGTCTACTTCCGCAGGTCTTAAGAATTTCTTGTCCAATTTGACGTAATCCTCATAGTTCAGTCCGAGATGGCTGAAAGCATGCTCACAGAATTCTCTGACAGAATGCACCTCGTTCGTGGCGACGACGAAGTCTTCCGGAATCTTATGCTGCATCATGAGCCACATCGCCTCGACGTAATCAGGTGCATATCCCCAATCTCTTTTCGCATCCAGATTGCCCAACAAAAGTTCTTTTTGCAATCCTAATTTAATCTTTGCGGCAGTATTGGTGATCTTTCGGGTGACAAATTGAAGGCCCCTTCTTGGACTTTCATGATTGAAGAGGATACCGTTTGTCGTGAACATATTATAGCTCTCTCGATAGTTTTTCATTATCCAGAAAGCGAACACTTTTGAGACTCCATATGGGCTCCGTGGATAAAAAGGGGTTTTCTCGGTCTGGGGGATCTCCTGGACTTTGCCGAACATCTCTGATGAAGAGGCTTGATACACTTTTATCTTCGGATTGATATGGCGTACTGCTTCCAGGATGCGTAAGGCGCCTACTGCTGTGACATTTGCAGTAAGTGCTGGTTGTGTCCATGACACTGGAACGAAACTCTGTGCAGCTAAATTGTATATTTCATCTGGCCCTATATCTTTGATGGTCTCATTGAGAGAATTCTGATCAGTAAGATCTGCAGTGATCAAATTGACTTTGTCTTTGATATGGTTGATACGCTCAAACGTATCTACACTGCTTCTCCGATAAAGTCCATAGACGTCATAGTTCTTCTTGAGCAGAAATTCCGCTAAGTAGGAGCCGTCCTGTCCAGTAATGCCGGTAATTATCGCTTTCATGCTATTCCCGAAATATTCAGGACCTTTTAAAACTTATGGTAAACTATTTAAAGAACATGACGACAATAGTGATGAATGAAAATTGCGATTTTGACACCCACCTTCTCGCATTTCTCTGGAATCGATCGATTGGTTGAGATACAGGCAAAGAAATTTATCAAGCAAGGCCATAAAGTTGATATTTTTGCATTGCAGGCCTCGCTGAAACTGCCAAATGTCAATGTTTTTGTACTCGGAATGCCCAAAAATCCATTTATGGAAAGGATATATCGATTATTTATGTTCCTCGATAGGAAAAAAGTTGAGAAATACGCTAAGATGCTGCAATCCTACGACATCGTATACAGCCATTTCTATCCTATGAATATCATTGCATACAAAGCGAAAAAAGAAGGCAGAAAGATAAAGTATGTCTACCATAATGCTGGGGTGGGCATCGTCTCCACTTATTCCTTCTTCGAACGACTCTATCTTCATCTCTTCAATATATTCAGCAACTGGACTGTAAAGAACTGTGATGAGGCCATCTCGATCTCGGAATTCCTAAGAAAAACACTAAGAAAGGAGACTGGTATTGACAGTAAGGTCGAATATATCCCTGTCGATACGAAAAGATTCAACAAGAAAGTATCTGGAAAAAGGATACGGAAAAAGTTCGGTATCAGGGATGGACCTGTCTTATTATATGTAGGAAGGATCAGTCCTCATAAAGGCATCCATCTGCTTCTCAAAGCATTTGCATTGGTGCAGAAAGAATATCCGAGAGCAAAATTGATCATCGCAGGCAAGCATACATTCAAGAAGTATTCAGAGAAGCTGAAAAGGCTCGCAGGCAGGAATGTGATGTTCGCCGGATTCGTCCCTGACAAGGATCTTCCTGAATATTATGCTGCATGTGATATCTATACCTCCTGCTCGTTATGGGAAGGTTATGATATCCCTATTGTCGAAGCCTTTTATTCGGGAAAGCCATCCATCGCTTTTGATGTGGGTTCTCATCCTGAAGTCCTCAAGAAAGGGAAGCTGGTGAAAGAAAGTGATGTCGAAGCGTTTGCGAAGGCAATAATGTTTTATGTGAAGAAAAAGTGAACGTGTTCAGGAAATTTTATATAGTAACCTAGAAGTATCTCCGGCATGGCTTATCCTGGTACGCATGAAGCAGTGGTCCGTCTGGTTGAATCTTTCGACAAGAATAAACATGTTGTTGATTTGGGCTGCGGTAAGGGTGAAGTTGTTCGTGCATTGAAGAAGAAGGGTTTCTCTCATATACAATACGCCGATTTGGTGGACAAGTATGATGGGAAAGTGAAGATTATGGATTTCAATGAGGGGCTGAAGTTCAAAGATGATATGTTTGATATCGTTGTCTCTTCAGAGACCATAGAGCATCTTGAGAACAAATATTTCTTTTTCGATGAGGTGAAGAGGATCTTGAAGCCCGGAGGGACATTTGTGTTCACTACCCCTAATCTGACCAATCTGCCGAACAGGGTACAGTATCTGTTCAAGAAAGAATTCATCGCATTCCATGAGGAGATACATAAACAGGGCCATGTCAATCCTTATTTCCCGTGGCAGATCCCCTCTTACTTCAAAGTTGAGAAAGTGACGTATAATCGAGGATTTCTTCCGATCCTGAGGATTCAGGTGAAGAACGGGCCGATGTTCGGCCAATCTCTGGTGACCCAGTGCACACTCAAAAAATGAAAATAGGTATGCTCAGCAGATTCCCTCCTGAAAAGGATGGTATAGGTATCTACACAGAAGAATTGGTGCAGGCATTGAGGAAAAAAGTCAAGGTCATCAAGATTGGCTCTCTTCATTCAGATGCAGATTACTGTCTTGACATGAAATCTTCCCTTCTCCATGAAAAACTGAAGCATATCATCAAGAAAGAACAGCTTGATCTGCTCCACATACAATATATCGCGCCTTTCTACAGCAAGATGCTCAACTATAATCTCCTGAAGGCGCTCAAGCAGGCCATACCGGTGATAGTGACCCTGCATGAAGTGCAATATCATACAGAGACGATTAAGCAGATGGCGCTCGCAAAGATAGAGGGATTGGTCGTGAAAAGAGCAAGCCGGGTTATCGTTCATACTGAAAGACAGAAAGCATTTCTTGAGAAGAAATATGCCGTAAAGAATGTGAAAAACATACTCATGGGTTTCAATATGGAAGAGATGTCAAGGAAAGGAAAGAATCTCCTCTTCTTCGGCATGATATCGAGAGAAAAAGGCATTCCTTATCTGCTGAAGGCAATGTCCCTTCTCAAAGGGTTTCATCTCACTGTCAAAGGGAATCCCATCAGCAACCAGATAGGAGAAGAGATACATAACGAGCTGAGAAGATGTGAGGAGGTAGACTATGAATTGGGTTGGATCCCTGATAAAGAGAAACAGGCATCATTCAGAAAAGCAAATATCGTCGTCCTTCCTTATACCTGGGGACCATATCAATCTGCAGTTATTGCAAATGCTATGGAATATGGCCTGCCGGTAGTGGTGAGTAAAGTAGGGGCGATCTGGGAGCTCGTAGAGGAAAATGGTTTGGGAGAGGTCGTCTCTCCAAGAAATCCGAAACAGATTGCAGACGCGATCAAAGAAGTCTACATCAACTATCCGTCCTATCTAAAAACCATCGCAGCATTCAGAAAGAAGGCCAATTGGTCGCAGAGCGCAGAAAAACATTATCAGATCTATAAAAATGTCACAAGCTAAGACAGTCGCAAAAAATACGTTCTCATTATTTCTAGGAGAGGCCGTGAATAAGGTCCTTTCTTTTCTCCTCATCTTCATGATTGCCCGCTCACTAGGAAGTTCAGAGCTCGGAAAATACTCTTTTGCGTTCGCATTCATCGGCTTTGCTTTGTTTTTCTCAAATTTAGGTGCGATAGAATATATGATAAGGGAGATCGCGAAATTCCCCAAACATGCGAAGAAGCTCTATGACCATGTCTTCACCTTACGCCTGATGATACTTGGAGTGATGTCCCTCAGTCTGGTGGCTGTCGTATTGCTATGGGATAAGTTGACAAACATTTTTCTCATCGCATTCATGATCATCGGCATTGAAGTGCTGAGAAATCTCTCCCAAAATATTACTGCAGTGTTCCAAGGGAAGGAAAAGATGGAATATGTTGCGCTGGTGACGATTATCGAGCGCATCCTTTCAGTCCTGTTTTCCTTCATAGTCCTCTGGCAGGGATTTGGCCTGCGGGCTGTTGTTGTTGTCTTGCTTTCATCACAGCTCATCGCATACATTATTGGCCTCGTGGTATTGAAAAAGACGTGCATCAGTCCAGGTATGGCAGTCAATCTGCCATATTACAAATCAATTATCCGCCACTCTCTCCCTTTTCTGGTCTCGAATTTTTTCTATATCATGTTATTCAGGATTGACACCATCATCCTAACGGCGTTTACGACCTATAGTATCGTCGGAGTGTATGCAGCTGCGGCAAAGATCATCGAGGCGCTTGCCGCTATTCCCGTCATTCTCATCAGGCCTGTCTATCCTATCATGTCCCGTCTCTCTCTAAAAGGGGGTGTGAAAGATATTGGTAACAAGCTTGTCTATTATATGGTGGTGCTTGCCGTTCCGATGGTGATTGGTACAATGATGTTGAGTGAAAGACTCATTCAGATTGTATATCCTGCAGACTTCAGTGCAGCCTCCCTCATCCTCCGTATTCTCATTGTCGGCGCTGGATTTGTATTCCTTAATTTCACGATGGGATATATGCTCAACTCCATTGGAAAAGAGAAAAAATTCACCCTCTCTAATACGATTGTAGCAGGTCTGAATATCCTCCTCAATCTCTCTCTCATCCCGTTCTTCGGCATGGTTGGTGCTGCTCTCGCCACTGTGATAAGTCAATTCACCAATTCTATTCTCCTCTTCCTCTTCACTGCAAGAGAAAAGCTTAAGGTCCGTATTTTCCACCATGTGCAGAAGCCATTGATTGCCTCTTTCGTGATGGGTGTTCTCATCTACTTGATAAGATCCTTCTCTATCTTACTGATCGTCCCTTCTGCGATGATAACATATGCGATCTTCTTCTATTTTATCGGAGGCATAGGTGAATTCGAAAAAAGATTTTTGCGCGAAGTGATGAAAAGATAATACAATTTCACACTGAAGTGTGGGGTTTTAGACCCGGTGAGATTTTCAATAACAAAAATTCTTATATAGGGAATGCCATCTCTGAACACTATGAAAAAATTTGTCCAGGTCGTGATGGCTGTCGGCTCTGGCTGCCATTATCAAACCTCTCCAAAAGAGAAATATTTCTATAATAGTATCGATGTCATGAAGAAAAAAGGATTCACTCCAGAATTTTGGACACTCAGGCAAAAAGGAGAGAAGAAAAAAGAGATAGTGGATAGAGTCATGGTAAGAAGGTTCCAGAATCCTTTTTCGCTCGTGGCTACGCTCCTGCTCAAACCAGAAGTGAAGATGATCCATGCCCATTTGAGGCCTTTTCTTCCTTCATTGCTATCTCCTCTTGCGATGAAGAGGTGTGTCCTCACTCCTCATACGTATGAGCTCGGCTCAACTTCCCTTATAAGAAAAATGTCAGTATTTTTCATGAAACGGTTCACGAAAGTCATTGCACTCACTCCCTATGAAAAAGAACTGTATGAAAAACAGGGCATGAAGAACGTTGTGCTGATGCCCCACGCTATTGACATAGCTTATTTTTCAAAAAAGCCGAAAGATCTCTCGAAAATAAGGAAGCAGTACAACATCAAGTCAAAAGACTTCGTCATCACCTCAGTGTCGAATTTCAGGAAATTCAAGAACTTGGATACGATGATAGAGGCCTTCGGTATAATGTCAAAGAAGATAAAAGATGCGAAATTCTTTCTGGTAGGCATCAACCAACTTGACAACCCTCGCTATAAAGAGCAATCGGGGATGCGCTACAAGGACGTCGCCAATCCAGGGACTATAATAAAGAAATATGGGATTCAGGACAGGGTGATCCTCACTGGAGGCCTTGATTACCAGAAAGTACGCGATATCTTGGCGGTAAGCCATGTATTCATCAATAGCTCAGACCCCGAGACCATGGGTCTTTCAGTCTACGAGGCTGCTGCCCACGGCGTCCCGCTCTGTCTTTCACGTATCGGCTCATTTACGACGGTTTTTGGCGACAGGGTGCTCTACAGCCCTCCTCGCAGTCCCGAACAACTCGCTCTGCAGTATCAAAAATATTATAAGCAACCATCATTGCAGAAACAGAATGGGCAGAGGGTGAAGAGACTCATGAAGCAATGGGACTATCCTTTGTTCATGAAGAAATTGGATAAGCTCTATTCAGATGTGATAGCATGCCGGAAATCGTAAACGGACAAAGAAAAGTATGGAACCCTCTCGCGAGGTATTATATAGAACCGATTGGAGAGTGGATCGCTGAAAGGCTGAAAAATACTATCGTCACGCCGAATTTCATCACACTGATAAATACAATTCTCAGTCCCGTTGCCGGGTTGCTTCTCTTCTCAGACAATTATCTTCATCTGGTGCTGTTTGCGATCTGGGTACGGATCTTCCATATCATAGATATCATTGACGGCCACCTAGCAAGGATAACCGACAAGAAGAGTAAATTTGGCGGTCTATTCGATGGCATCAGTGACCGTTTTGTCGTCGGTTCATGGTTTGCCTTAATCGCTATCTCTCTCTATGTGAAGTCATCAAACCATGTCTTCCTGCTATTTGGCATTCTCCTGCTCTTCGGAGAGTTCATCTACACAGATACGGCTATGCTATCCGACAAGATTTATGTAGGCCATATAAAGAAAGACAAGGTCAAGCAGCAGCTGAAGCGGAATGCCTTTGCGAAGATCTTTCTTACGTTCATCGACAATGACATAAGCTGGCATCTTCTGACTCTTGCTGCGTTGCTCAACAGATTAGATATATTCCTCATCTTCTATGCAATATATGTGAATCTTGTCTGGATGAGTTATCTGGGCTATTATTTCCTAAAGCATATCACAGGTGGATGAATTGTGTGGTATCGTCGGAATCTATAATGGTCCGGTCTCAAAAGCTGTCCTGAAGAAGATGACTGACTGTCTTGCCCATAGGGGCCCTGATGATTCAGGCATCTATACGGATAAGAAGATTGGTCTCGGCCATCGCCGGCTTTCTATCCTTGACTTGAGCAAAAAAGGTCATCAGCCCATGCTTGACAGAGAGAAAAGTGTTATCATTTCTTATAATGGAGAGATCTATAATTTTCAGAAGATAAAGGAAGACCTCCAAGGTAAAGGATATTCCTTCAGCTCAGATACTGATACTGAAGTCATCTTATATGCATACAAAGAATGGGGCATCGACTGCATCAAGAGATTCAATGGTATGTTCGCTTTCGCATTGTATGATAAAAAGAAAGATGTCCTCTATCTTGTAAGGGACCGCTTAGGGATAAAGCCGTTGAGATATACTGTCCAAGGAAAAGCAATAATCTTTGCCTCTGAGATAAAATCGATCCTTCACCATCCAAGCTACAAGAAGCTGCCCGATTGGAAAGCATTGAGCAGCTATCTCTCTTACCGCTATGTCCTTGGTGAAGGGACATTCTTCAAAGGGATCAATGACATATTGCCTGGTCATTATCTAGAGATAAGCAAGGGAAAGATAAAGAAAGTGGAATATTGGGATATCCCTCTTCCAGAGAAGAAAGATCGCGGAAAAAGTTTCTACAAAAAGAAAGTCAGAGAGTTGATGGCTGAGTCTGTCCGGCTGAGGATGATCAGCGACGTCCCTGTTGGAGCCTACTTGAGCGGAGGCCTTGACTCAAGCATCATCGTCTCCTTGATGTCCAAGGCAACGAATGAGCATGTGAAGACCTACTCCATAGGTTTCAAGCAGAAAGAGTTCAATGAGCTCAAATATGCCAATCTTGTCGCAAAGCAATGCAGGACAAGACATAAGGATATCATGATAGACAGCAGAAAATACCTTAAGACCATGGAGAGACTCATAAGATTCAAGGACGCGCCCCTCGCAGTGCCGAATGAGATACCCATCTACTTGATGTCGAAAGTGCTGCGGAAAGATATAACTGTCGTCCTGTCAGGAGAAGGCGCAGATGAGATCTTCTCAGGTTATGGCCGCCTGTTCAGGAGCCCATTTGACTATAAACGTTTAGCATTCAGGACAGAATCATTGGGAAAAAAGTATGGCACCCGTTCCTTTACTCAGCTGGACCATTTTCTCTTCCAGTACAACTACTTTCCGGTCGAGGAAAAGAATGCCATCTATAATGGATTCATGAAGGGGCTTACTAAAAACGATGCTGGTCTGAAGAGAATATTCCAGAAATACTTCACAAAGGCAAGCCGTCTGAACTATTATGACAAGATAAGCTATGTGTTCGAGAAACTCCACCTCGTCGGCCTGCTGGAAAGGGTCGACAACCCGACAATGGCTACCTCTGTCGAGGCAAGAGTGCCCTTTGTCGATCATAAATTAGTAGAATTCATGTTTTCAGTGCCGATGAAATACAAGCTGAAATGGAAATCTCCTCTTGCGTTCCTCAAAGCCCTTTCTAAGAACACCGACGAGATAAGTGAGAATCTCGACATAACCAAATACATCCTGAGAGAGAGCTTCAAGAAAGACATTCCTGCTGCAGTCATCAAGAGAAAGAAGCAGGGCTTCCCTGTTCCTTTGGATTTTTGGTTCAAGAAAGATTTTATAGCATATGCAAGGAGGATTCTCTTAGATCCTAAGGCAAAGATAAAGAAGATAATCGATCAGGCTAGACTCGATGGCTGGATCCAGAAGAAAAAACAGTCAGGCGACAATGCATTTGGCCAAAAGATATGGATGTTGGTGAATATTGAGCTCTGGCTTCAGAATTATTTTTAATGCTCCTTCAGTTCTTTCCGCAATTTCTCCAGATCTTTGCTTTTCCGTGCATACACTTTCAGTTTTGAGAGTTCCTCTCTCTCTTTGATCAAGAGTGTATTGAGGACAGTCGAAGAGACCCCTTGAGTATAAGGGAAATAGATGACTTTGACTCCCATTTTCTTGAATTTCTTTTCAATAGAAGTCCATTTTTTTGTCTTGAACCAATCATCACCGACAAACATCACATCAAATTTCAGCCGTTCCCATTGCTTGAACTTATCCATGTCCTTTTGAGGGACAACAGAATCGACATATTTGATTGAACGGACAATCTCGCAGCGTTCATTGAAGGGGATGATGGGGCTTTTGAACTTGTATGCGACAAGTTCGTCAGTGGTCACGCCGACAACAAGTCTGTCGCACATCGATTTTGCGTTGCGCAGCACATTAAGGTGTCCGATATGGAATAAGTCAAAGACGCCTGCAGTGTAGCCGACGATTTCCTTCTTCTTTTTCATGATTCTCTAAGTTGCAACTCGATTTAAATATCTTTCCTTTAGACGACTCGGAATATGATTGCTCCTGCTGTCTGGAATGCGACTGGAAATTGAGGAGATGTTCCTATCTCTTCAATCCTTTGTGAAAGGAGTTCTTGAGTGACGTTCTCCCCGAAGGTCCTGCTTAAGAAATTAAAAGAGCTTCCATCGACAACCAGATATTCATATTCATTTTCCTTAAGGAACTGGGAAAGCTCACTCGCATTCTTATAGAGGATCTCCTTTCTGAACGCGACCACGTCGTCACACCAAAGACAGCTGAATTTATCCATACCGATCAGATGCTCATCATAGGAATACGCAAAAACCTTCGTACCGACAGGCAATTGTCCTAACCAGATATATCCTTGGATCTCCTCATTCGAGGTCCATCCTACTCCTGGCGGCCATTGTGCTGTATTGACAGCATACTTCTGCATCCCGGATGTCTGCCATAGGAGTATGATTAAGATGATGATGGTGACAAATTGAGGTATCTTGAATTGTCTGCCTAATCTTACCAGGAACGAAAATCCCTCCGCAGCAAGAAGAGAAAGCGGCAGTGCGAACAGCATCCAGAATCTGAAAGCGAAAAGCCCGAATGGAAGATTAAAGGTAAGGCTGTTGATGCCTAGGAAAGTAAACAGGCTCCAGAGTATAATGATGAGTGTCTTTGTCTTCTTGTCCTTATTCATCGACTTGAAAGTGAAAGCGATAAGGATGATAGAAAACAGAGCAAGCAAGGTTATGACAACACCAAGACCGATAGGATTATTGATCATGTTAGCAGACTTAGCGACAAAAAAGTCATCGAAGGTATAGATGCGGGTAGCTGTTCCGCTGCCTGGCGGGAATGCTTTTTTGAGCGCTTGCCAGAGGTTGAATCCTCCTGACGATACATCCACTGCACCATCAGATCCTTTGAAGATGATCTGTTTCCAGTTCCATGCCCACCAGATAAGTGATAAAAGATAGCCTCCGGCAATCGCAGTAAAATGGGGCAAAGAGAATTTTCTGTTCATAATCCATCTGACGATAAAAAAGATGCCATACATGAATGCATATTTGATAGGTTGTGTGGGTTGAGTGAGAGCAATGCCTGCAATGACCATCATAGTAGGATACATCCAGCGTTTATCCTTCTCAATCTGGACAAGGCAATAGAGAGAGACGATGAAAAGGGTAGTGACTAGGGAATGTGCCCAGATGAAATGGCTCAGATAACTGGGTACCATCGCCAGCGCAATAGTGGCATACAATGCTTTTGAGCTCTGCAAGAAATGTTTAGCGAAGAAATAGAAAAAAAGAATGCCGAGCGAGATGAATAAGGCATTGAAGAATTTTAAAGTCCACATCAATGAGGCACTGGTCTGATGAAGTATGCCTAAGATTGCGTCAAAGGCAGGTGGATAAGGCAGGATATAGAAAAACTGGTCATGGGGATCATCAATCTTCTTTTCAACAGCTACATATTTAGCACCCACCGCATGAGCCCAAGGATCATCATCTTCAAGATAGGGATACACAAAAGCCCCTTTGGTATACATGAAAAGGGTCGCCCCGAAAATTAAGAGTACGATAAGAAAATAGATATGTGACTTCTTGAGGATGAATGCATGCAATTTAAAATTTTTGTAGTTCTTGAAAGCCATCACCAAAGGGCCGATTATACTGAGCAAAAGAATGATTCTCCAATCCAGCATGATATGCAAAAAATCGAGAAGCACGACCAAAAAGGCCAGTACACCAAGGCCTATGCCTATTCTCATGATATGCCGTTCGATGATATCTTGCTTCTTTAAGAAAAAGCTTGCACTGAAGCCTAATCCATAGGCATAGATGAAAAATAAGAGTATAGTGAAAAAGCTCATACCCTCGAAAAAATGGAAACCTATTTAAATAGTTTACCTCTTATCTCCGATAAAGAATGGGGGTACAATGGCTTTACTTTCAACCTATTTACGTCACCAACGTCTCAATCGTACACGACAATTCGTGAAGCAAGGTTTGCTGGAAGGAGATGTGCTTGATATTGGCTGTTGGGATGCAGAATTGCTGCAGTTCATCAAGCCAAAAAAGTATGTCGGGATTGATATTGAAAAGGAAAAGATCATAAAGAACAAGAAAAGATATCCGCAGCATGAGTTCTACATTATGGATCTAGAAAAAGACCCATTTCCACCTATCCAAAAAGTGGACACCATAATCCTCACCGCAGTCATCGAACATATCAATAATACAGGAAATTTCTTCTCTCAACTGCACAAAGTATTAAAAAAGCAAGGTAACTGTCTCATTACAACACCTACTCCGATAGGAAACTGGCTCCATGGCCTAGCTTCAAAGATCGGCTTGATGAGCAAGGAAGCAGCGCATGAGCATGTAAGCATCTACAATATCAAGAAGATGAAAAAAGAATGCCAAAATTACGGTCTGAGAGTAAAGAGACATAAAAGATATCAGGGCGGATTGAATCAATACTTTATTGTGGGTATAAAATGAAAATAATCGTAACAATTCCGGCATATAATGAGGAAAAGACCATTGCCAAAGTAGTGAAAGAGATAAAGAGAAATGTTCAGGCCGCTATCCTTGTTATTGATGATGGCAGTACTGATGACACCGTTAAAGAAGCGAAGCAGGCAGGCGCTTCTGTGATCTCTCATCCGATGAACTATGGTCTTGCTCTTACCTTTAGGACAGAGATGAAAGAGGCGTTAAAATTGAAGCCTGATATCATTGTGCATACAGACGCAGATGGTCAATATCTCGCTTCTGACATCCCTCGGCTTATCAAACCAGTTAAAGAGAAAAGGGCAGATCTTGTGTTGGGCTCTCGATTCAAAGGAAAGATTGAACATATGGCATTCATCAAGCGTTTTGGCAACAAGGCTTTTTCAAGGATAATCTCAAAGATAGTCGGAAAAAAGATAAGTGATGCCCAGACAGGTTTCAGGGCTTTTACGCCAGAGATTGCAAAACTCCTGATTACTTCTAATCATACTTACACCCAAGAGCAGATCATCCGCGCAATGAAGGAAAAATTCAGTATAGTTGAAGTGCCTGTCTATTTCGCAAAGAGAAAGGACAAGAGCAGATTGATGAAACATCCATTTGAGTACGCATTGAAGGCATGGATAAATCTCATGCGGATTTATCGGGATTATGAGCCGTTGAAGTTCTTTGGTTTTTTTGGGGCATCTTCAATAACCTTGGGTTTGATTCTTGGTGTATGGATACTCTATACGCTGCTCCAGACAGGACAGGTGGGTGGCATTCCAAGAGTGATTCTCTCTGCCCTGTTTATTATGACTGGGGTGCAGATTTTCCTCTTTGGTTTCTTGGCTGACATGCATCGAAAATGAAGCTGACGATAGTTAAGGTGTTGATAAGCATCATTTTAATTGGAGTTGTTATGTATGTCATTGGATTGCAGGAGATTGCCCAAAGTGCGATGCAGATAGGTGTCATTCCTTTGCTTATTGCTCTGGTGATAATCCTTCTGGTAATGGTGCTCTTTGCAGTAAGAATGTATGTATTGGTAAGGGCAGTCAAGAGGATTCCATTCAAGACAGTGTTCAGGGATGCTGTTGCAGCTCTTTGTTTAGGTACATTTTCTCCGGGAAAGATAGGTGAGCTCTCTTTTGTCTATTCTCTCACAAAAGAGAAAGTGCCGGCTGGCTCTGCAAGCGCGATTTTCATCATTGATAGGGTAAATTCTCTTCTGACCATCGCATTCTTTGCTTTGCTAGGTGTTTTCGTCATAACTCCCCTGAAGCAGAATCTCTGGCTTATTGTCCTCATTATTGTGCTGCTGATCACAGGGGCATTTATGGTGACATCAAGAAAAGGGATTTCTATCATAAAAAAATTGCTGATGAGGTCGATAAGGGAGAAATTTGTGGGCTATACGAAAGCAATGAAAAAAATGAAGGGTTTTGCCTACATCGAGAATCTTGCGCTGAATATACTGAACATCATCATACGGTCTATTGCGATATTCATTCTCCTGCTGTCGTTGAAAGAGCAGGTTCCATTCATCTTATTGGTGGCAGTGAATGGCATTATGACTCTTGCATCTTTGATACCCATCAGCCTGAGCGGCCTTGGTGTCCGTGAGGGCGGTGCTATCCTCTTGCTCCATTTAGCGGGCCTTGGTAAAGAGAATGTTGCTGTCGCGTATATATTCATATCTCTTGCCACCTATGTTTTCTCTGCAATCCTGCTCCTTTTTTTTGTCAAAACCAAAAAGTCTATTAAACCCTCTCAGTTAATGAAAAAGAATGGTTAAGATCGCTATTATTTTAGGGACACGGCCTGAGATCATAAAGATGTCTCCGGTCATCAGAGAATGCATCAGAAGAAAAACAGACTTTTTTATCTTGCATAGTGGCCAGCATTATTCCTATCGTATGGATGCGAAGTTCTTTGAGGATTTGGAATTGCCTTCTCCTAGATATAATCTCAATGTAGGCTCTTCGAGCCATGCCGCCCAGACAAGCGACATTTTGGCAAAGACAGAAAGGATACTCCTTAAAGAAAAGCCCGATGTTGTCCTAGTGCAAGGAGATACCAATACTGTATTGGCTGGGGCGCTTGCTGCTGCCAAGCTGCATATTCCTGTCGGCCATATTGAAGCAGGTCTGAGAAGCGGAGATAAGAACATGCCCGAAGAGATCAATAGGATCATGGCTGACCACTGTTCTGATTTCCTTTTCGCTCCGACAGTGGAGACAAAGAAAAACCTGAAGAAAGAAAACATCACGTCAAAGATCATTGTGACAGGAAATACGATTGTCGATGCTGTCCAGCAATCCCTGAAGATCAGCAAAAAGAAATCAAAGATAATGGGCGCCTTAAGATTGAAAAAGAATAGGTTCATGCTCCTCACCCTGCACCGGCAGGAGAACGTGGACAATAAGGCACGATTAAAGCAGATTCTTTCAGGAATCCAAAAGATCCATGATCAATTCAATCTATTGATAATCTATCCAATTCATCCCCGGACAAAGAAGAGGATACAGCAGTTCAAGCTGAAAATGCCTAAAGGTGTGAAACAGATCAGACCCATAGGCTTCCTTGACTTCCTTCAGTTGGAGAGCAATGCCGCTTTGCTCTTGACTGACAGCGGAGGAGTGCAGGAAGAGGGCTGTATCCTGAAAGTGCCTTGCGTCACGATACGCGACAGTACAGAACGCCCAGAGACCGTGCAAGTGAAAGCAAATACCATAGCAGGTCATAATCCCAAGAATATTCTGAAGAGTGCAGAAAAAATGTTTTCAGTGAAGAGGATATGGAAAAATCCATTCGGAAAAGGGGATGCAGGAAAAAGAATTCTTAATTCCTTTTGAACTGTTCACATATCTTCACTATTTTCTCCGCATTGATAGGCCAGTCGCATTCCTTCAGAACAAATTTTCTTCCTCGACCCGTAATTTCTTTACGGAGTGTGGCAGATTCAAGCAATCTGATGATGCTTTTCCCTAAATCATCTGCATCTCCTGCGCTAAAGATTAATGCCCTCTTTGTATCGCCTACTTCTCGCATCATTCCATTCAGATCCGGTGCGATAAAGGGAAGCTCCATAGCCATGTATTCATATCCTTTCAGCGGAAGGCAGATATCGGTGGCAAGGCTCCGAAGGTGGGTGACCAATCCTACTTTTGCCTGTGCGAGTATGGGTGGAATATTATGATGGGGTGTCCATCCTTTGAACACAAAATGTTTTTCCAGGCGCAGTCTCTTGACAAGCTGCCGTAGGTTCTCGAAGTCCCTACCATCTCCTATGATGATAAATGTCATTGTCGGAAATTTCTTCAGGACTTGTTGAGCAGCGTAAGGAATGAGCAATGTTCCGTCATGCGGTTCAACACCTCCCATATACACAACCATTTCCTTCCTTTTTCCTTTCCGTGGCCCGAACAGTTTCAGATTGACGCCGTGGCGGACAATGGTGATATTGTGCACATTTCGCTTGCGGAGCTGCCGCTTCAGCTCAGAATACGCTGCGATGACTTTATCAGAATGCCTCGCGACATAACACTCAAGCAGCGGTCCATACTTTTCAACCAGCTTATATTTTGATAAGCCCATAGTAAAATCATCAATATCATACACTAAAGGCACTTTCTTTAGTTTAGAATAGATGAGTGAAGGGAATGCGCTGACAACATTATGTGCTAAGACAATGTCTGCTTTACGTTTTCTCAGTTCTTTGAAGATTCGCAGCCCTGTCTTTAGATAGACCCACTCCTTTTTCTTGACAAATCGTGATACCTTGCCGATATTCACCAAAGTAGCTTTTGGAAACTCTTTCTCAACCCCTTTCAGTGAAAGAAATGGTGCAATGACCGTAACGTCATGCTTCCTCTCCAATAATTTCTTGACAATCCAATAGACTCTCAGCCCTCCCCCTCCTCGTAAAGGCCAGAAGCTGTCATGTGATACAACAATGATGTTCATAATGATCAAAAACTAAGTGAGATTTTTAAAATATTCTATTGTATGCTTGAGACCTTCCTCCAATTCAATCTTCGGTTCCCAATTAAGATGCTTTTTTGCAAGTGAGATATCTGGCTTGCGTTGGATAGGGTCAGCCGCATGTAATTCTTTATTGATAGGTTTTGATTTTGATCCGGTTAAATGGATGATCTTCTCTGCTAGTTCTAGAATAGTGAACTCATCTGGATTGCCTAGATTAACCGGCCCGATAGCCTTAACTTGATTCATCATAGCAACCATCCCATTGATAAGATCAGCAACATAACAAAAGCTTCTTGTCTGTTTGCCATCGCCATAAATGGTGATGTCTTTGTCTGCCAAAGCCTGAGAAATGAAATTTGAGACCACTCTTCCATCATTCCTCGCCATCCTCGGCCCATAAGTATTGAATATCCTGACAACCCTGATATCCAGTTTATGCTGACGGTGATAATCAAAGCAAAGCGTCTCCGCACATCTCTTCCCTTCATCATAGCATGCCCGTATGCCTATGGGATTGACATTGCCCCAATAACTCTCCTTTTGGGGATGCTCTTTCGGATCACCATAGACTTCCGATGTGCTTGCCTGCAGCATTCTTGCATTATGCTTCTTTGCCAGGCCGAGCATGTTGATTGTCCCTAGGACGTTCGCCTTGATGGTGCGGATGGCGTTGAATTGGTAATGGACTGGGGATGCCGGACAGGCAAGATTATAGATCTGGTCGATGTTCTCCTCAATAGCTAGGGGATCGATGATATCATGATTCATCATTGTGAAGTTTGGATTTTTCTTGAGGTGCTCTATATTCTTCTCATTTCCGGTGAAGAAATTATCGACGCAGATAACTTTATTCTCCTTGATAAGAACATCGCACAGATGGCTCCCTAAGAAACCAGCTCCCCCAGTGACAACGATCGTCTTCATGAGAGGAACTCCTTCTCTGCAAGCTCTAATTGCTCGAGTGAACCGATATCAAACCATTTTTTCTTGACTGGATAGCCGAAAACATCCTCTTTTGTATACAGCCACTCCAAGAAATCTCCTGCTTTGTCGCTTTTTTGGGTTGAATCGAGGAATTCGATGAGCTTTTGTATGGTTTGGGCAGGATAGAAGTAAACTCCTGTTGAAGAGAGGGTGGATCTTGGCTCTTGAGGCTTCTCTTCGAAATGGACAATCTTTCCGTTCTCGGCTATCGAGACTATTCCATAGAGTTTCGCTAGTTCCTTGTTCTGGACATCATAGAGCGCGACCACATTGTTCCTTTTTTCCTTGAAGTAAGAGTAGATCTCTTCCAGACCGAATTCAAAGAGATTATCTCCTGCGACAATAAGTAAATCCTCATTGAGGGAAAACTTGTCGATGACAAACCGGATATCTCCTAATGAACCGAGCCTGTCATCATTTGACATGGTGAGGTCATTCACGATAGTGATCGGCTTTGCTATGCTTTTCTTCCACTCCTCGAAATGGGAAAAGAACTTATTGTTCGTAACAACATAGATATGATCGACTTCTTGAGGTATCTTCTCGATGATATAGTTGATGATCAGCTTTCCTTTGACATCAAGAAGAGGTTTTGGTTTGTCCTTAGTAAGAGGATATAGCCTGGTGGCATACCCTGCAGCAAGAATGATTGCTTTCATCCTCTTCCTACCCCTACATAAGTGAAACCTTTCTTTCGCATCTCCCTCGGTTCATAGACATTCCTCCCATCTATCACTATGGGCTGTTTCATCAATGATTTTATCTTATCCTTATCCAGATCCCTGAACTCATTCCATTCAGTGACGATGACCAATGCATCCACCTCCTCTAATGCTTCATAAGGTGTCTTTGTATACGTAATATCAGAGAGCATCTTCTTCGCCGTGTCCTCTGCTTCAGGATCAAAAGCGATGATCTCTGCCCCCTCTTTCTGCAGTTGCTCGATGATAACGATAGAAGGTGCTTCCCTCATATCATCTGTCTTCGGCTTGAACGCCAATCCCCATATCGCGATCTTCCTCCCCTTCAGATCAGGAACTAACTTTTTTATCTTAGGCAGCAATGATTTTTTTTGTTCTGTATTCACTTTATCCACTGCCCACAGTATCTGCCCTTCGACATTGTGGTCAAGCATAGTCTCCCTGAAGGCTGCGACATCTTTCGGAAAGCAGCTTCCCCCATATCCTACTCCTGCTTGAAGGAATCTCGTCCCTATACGTGTATCAAGTCCCATCCCCTTGGCAACTGCCTTGACATCAGCTCCGACCTTCTCGCACAATTGCGCGACTTCATTCATGAAAGAGATCCTTGTTGCGAGCATTGCGTTGCTTGCGTACTTGATCATCTCAGCACTTTTGACATCAGTGAAAAGTATGGGTTTGTCTGTCCTCACAACTCCCCTATATATCTCTTCCATTACTTTTTGTGCTTGTTCTAATTCTGTCCCCACAACAATCCTGTCTGGATTGGTGAAATCTCCTATTGCCTCTCCTTCGCGAAGAAATTCAGGGTTTGAGATGACATCAAAAGGGATCTCCCTCTTCTGGTGTTCACGGATGATGATGGCCACTCTCTCTGCAGTCCCTACCGGAACAGTGCTTTTGTCGATGACAACCTTATACTCATCCATATATGTACCTATGTCTTTAGCGACTGCATATATTGCTGTCAGATCTGCCTCGTGATTGGCTCCAGGAGGTGTTCCTACAGCTATGAAGATTGCCTTGGACTCATGTATAGCGTCCTTGATGGATGTGGTGAAGATTATCCTATCCTCTTTCTGATTGCGCTTGAGCATCTCTGCCAGGCCCGGCTCGTAGATAGGCACCTTGCCTTCATTCAGCATCTCCACTTTGGCCTTATCGATATCGGCACAGATGACATCATTGCCCAGATCTGCTAAGCAGACCCCTGCTACCAGACCGACATATCCTGTTCCTATGACTGCGATTTTCATACAGCCGGATAGAGAAAGATGCTTTAAATATCTTACCACTATCCTACCTTATCCGATATGTTTATATACATATAATCTCTCCTATAAACATGAAAAGAAAGATCTCTGTGACGATCGATCAGGTCCTGCTCAAAGGAATAGATTCCATTGTTGATAATATCTACATCAGAAACAGGAGCCAAGCCATCGAGCACTTGGTGAACCTTGCCTTAGGAGAGCATAAGACTGCTGTTATCCTTGCTGGTGGGCCCGAGGGGAAGATAAAGATAGACCGGAAGTTCAGGCCGACTGTGCAAGTCAATAAGAAAGCAGTCATAGAACGCGCTGTTGAGAGGTTAAGAGGGTCTGGCTTCAAGAATATCTATATCATCGCCCGACAGAATGTGCTTACGCAGATCTTCAATATCATAAAGGACGGCTCGATGTTCGGGGTAAACATCAATTATGTTGAGGAGAAGAAGGCCACCGGGTCAGCAGATTCCTTGAGGCTCATAAAAGGTAAGGTAGACAATGATTTTCTGGTGGTCTATGGTGATATACTCTTCAAGAAGATTAATTTAGATGAGCTTTGGAACGATCATCTGAAGAATAATGCTATTGCCACGATGATGATGACCACTTCTTCAAGGCCCTCAGAGAAGGGTACCCTGCGTGTAGAGGGCAGTAAGGTGCTGACCTTCACCCAGAAACCGAAGGAATCTGACATCTATCTGGTATTCTCCCCCATATTTATCGCTACGCCCGAACTTCTTGATTACCCAGGAACAAGCCTTGAGCGCAATATCTTCCCAGTATTGGCCTCGAAAGGCCTCTTGAATGGCCACCTAAGCTCAGAGAAAGAGCTCCATATACATACTACATCTGATGTGAGAAAACTGGAGAAGTAAAAAGGATGGACAGCTTTCTTGGGTTCCCGTACGAAAGTACAGTACAACCAAAAACGGAAGCCGGTTTAACTGCCGAGTTCGAAATGGGATCGGGTGAACCCAGCCCCTATGGCCGTCCACTCCTAAGAGATAGGAATCCCTTTATAAAGCTTACTAACAAACTATATAAAGACTCATGGGCATTTTGGGGATATGCGCGTCCATAAATTCGGCATTCTTTTAGCAAGATCATTATTGAGCATGTTCCTCTTTAGCCTTATTTTCATAAGCATCACTGACTTCAATAGTGATGCGGTCTTAGGTGGGTTATTCGGAGATATATTCGAATATGCTGATGCCCAGGCCCAGAATCATGCAACAGGCCAGCTTGAGGAGATATGTGATGATTTCCTTATTGGTAATAAGAAAGACCTGCCTGAAGTGAGGAAAATCTGTGAAAATCAGGAGCTGATAGATCAGATGGAGCAGAATTGCTTCACCTATTATGGACTCAGGGCAAAGAAAGAGACAGAAAGAAACCCTGATTTGGAAGAATCCTGCTTAGGGATCATGGCAGGACAGTTCAGGGCCCAGTGCGAATCGATAACTTCTGTACAGGAGATCAATGTATCTTCGTTTGCATCCGTATGTGAGACGCATAGGAATAATCTTATCAGCGACAGGGACTTTTTCCAGAATTTCATACTCGCCTCAGTGCCTTTCCAGAAATCGCTGCCGGTCAATCAGTTCATCATCCCCATTGCACTCATCGTACTCACCTTGATAGGCATTCTTTTGCTTCTCCATAAAGAAAGAAATTCTCAGCTGATGTTCACGCTTGGAAGGGTGATATTCAACGTGGGGATGATAGCGATGGCAGCCTTCCTCGTAGTCTTCATCTTTAATCAGGTCCGCCCTCCTGATACTACATTTATCCTCGAAGCGATCGGCGCCGAGCCGAGCCAGGATTTTGTGAAAAGGGCCCTACCGCTACTATTCCCTCTGGTCATCGCAAGGATTTTTACCATGAATTTCCTCATCATCGGAGGCATTCTGGCATTTGTGGGCCTGATGATCAAGATAAAGTTCAAAAAGGGAAAAATATAACTAGGTTCAGATATTCTTCATAAGAATGAAATCTATGTATGTGAAGAAGGACATACAGCAGGCGATGGTGGAGAACGCGAGGAATAGGGAGATCGCGATCCGCTATGGTAATCATTTCGGCAAAAGGCCAGATATTATAACCTATCCTGATGAGGTCCTTGATCTCATCAAACAAGGCGCGACAAGCTTCCATGCATCTGAAGAGCTATGGGAAAATCCGAAGCTGATTGTTTCGGATATGAGACCGGCTGATGTTGCAAAGCTGCGCAAAGGATGGGATCTTATTCTAGACATCGACTCCCCTGTCTGGAAAATATCAAAGATAACTGCCTGGCTCATCATTCAGGCGTTGAAAGATTTCGGCATCTCCTCGATTTCTGTGAAATTCTCTGGCAACAAGGGCTTTCATATCGGCGTACCTTTTGAAGCCTTCCCCGAGACATATAGAGAACAGAAGACAAAGGATCTTTTTCCCGATGCTCCGAGAAGGATCGCAACCTTCCTCTTGGATTATATCAACCAGACCTACATCGCTGTCAAAGAGAACCAGATCGTCTTCGGAGAAGGCCTGAAGAGAAGATTTCGTGTCCCCTATGAAAAGCTGTTGAAAGTGACCGGAAAGAGCATGGAAAAGCTGACATTTCGGCATTGTTCAAAGTGTAGAAAGAAGATTGATGTAAAGACAGAGAGAAAAGTCGAATTCTATTGTCCAAAGTGCAGCAATTCAATAAAGAGTGAAGATAAGCAATTCGAGAAATGTCCAAAATGCAAGATACTGATGGAAAAATTCGAAGGGAAGAAAAGCTTATGCTCATGCGGAAGCAATGAATCCTATATCATGTTCAATCCATCTTCCATAATCGAAGTAGATACCATCCTTATCTCCTCAAGGCATCTCTTCAGGATGCCCTATTCGATGCATGAAAAATCAGGATTGGTTTCGATTCCTTTTAATCCAGATAAGATTCTTGAGTTTGAGAAGAAATATGCCCGTCCAGAGATCATTAAAGTGTCGAAGCATATATTCATCGATAGGGATAAGACAGAAAGAAACGAAGCGTCCATGCTGTTGGGAAAAGCATTGGCATTCTCAGATCAGAAAGAGGAAGTGAAGATAAAGAAAGAATATGAAGAAGTGGGTGAAGCAGTTCCCGAAACACTATTCCCTCCGACAATCAAAAAGATGCTGGAAGGATTGGAAGATGGAAGAAAAAGGGCATTATTCATCCTCATCAATTTTCTCAAATGTGTCGGTTGGAGCCATGATCTGATTGAGAAAAGGATAAAAGAATGGAACAAGAAGAATAAAGGGCCCTTAAAAGAGCAAATAATCATAGGTCAATTACGTTATCAGAAGAATAAAGAAAGGGTTCCTCCTCCGAACTATGATAAAGACTATTACTCTGGAATCGGCATTACACCCGCAGAAGAGGAGATGCGTTTCAAGAATCCAGTACGGTATGCGCTTGCAAGAAGGGGATAATTTTTTATAGTGATTTCGGTTCGTGAAAAAGATGATATTGGATAAATATATACAGACATATACTCTTCCTTCATTCCTGAAGCTTGTTCTGAATCGGCTTGGCATACATCGCTTATGGAAGCTCGGGCTGCGCAACAAGACAGTGATGTATGTGCGTGGAAGCACGCAGGACTCAGGGACAGTGAGTGAGACATGGATAGATAAGACCTACCTAAAGTGGATTAAAGGCATCTCAGGAACGATCATTGACATCGGAGCAAATATCGGCTCCTTCACAGTATTCGCAGCGAAGCAGAAAGAGACAAAGGTATTCTCATTTGAGCCTATGCCGGATAATTTCAGGATGCTGGACAAGAATGTAAAAGCGAACAATCTTCATAACGTGCAGGTGTTCCCGACTGCCGTCTCTGGGAAGAAGACAAAAGTCAAGGTATTCAGAGGGGAAAAATCAGGAATGCATAGCATGTACGGATCAGGAAAAGAGTATGAGACTGTCCAGACAACAACCATTAAAGAGATCATGGATCATCATAATATTAAAAGATGTGGCTTTCTGAAATTGGATTGTGAAGGGGCCGAATATGAGATTTTGATGAGCACTCCTAAAGGATATCTTAAGAGAATCAAGAACATTGCTTTAGAATATCATGATGTAGGAACTGCAAGAAGGGATGAATTGGTTGAATTTCTTAAGAAGGCAGGGTTTACCGTAAGGGCAAAGGGAAATGAGAAGATCGGCATCATGTATGCATCTATCTAGAGTATTCTTTCACCGACGTAGTTCCATCAGCAAGAAAAGTTGTCCTGTCAAACATCTCACCAAACTCCTTGCCCCAGGAATAAGCACCCCTCCTGCATACCTCAAGATATTTTTTGATAGGAGAGATGTTTTCAAGTAGGATTTTCTCACCCATGTTATTTTTCTCATTCGAGACAAAGATGACGCTTGTACCTATATGCTTTCTGGCTTCATAATCATAGATTGGCACGGTGATGGTGTGATATTCGATCTCCCGCAACCTTAGTTCCTCATATTCCTTATCAGAGATATCATAACAGATAGCATTGAAAGAATCTCCAGGTGATTTCATGATATTCAGCACCGCACTCTCCTTTCCTTTAGGATTCCAATGTGACCTCATCGCATTTCTATTCAGGATGCGTTTCCAGTCTTTGATCATGATTTTTTTAGGAGAAGAAGCTGAAAACTCTTTAGAATTCATCAGGCTACCATAGACGATGAGCTTCATAAAGGCATTAAGAAGTCAGGATATATAAAATTAATTCGGTTTCATCCGTGAAGAGCCATAATCCTCCATTGCCACTTCCTTCTTCTGAGAAAGCTCAAAAAACTTCTGAAAATCGATGAACCGATACTGCTTTTTGTCTTTTCTGATGAATAAGATGACGCGAGAGGGTTTGTGATCATCGACAATCTCATAATCAAGCATTATTTTCTCTAATTTTTTTGCAAACTCACTCACATAAGCATGATAAGGCATATTTTCTTTCTTCAATATCCTTATAGACACTCCGACATGGACATATCCTTTGACTTCGATGAAATCTGGCTTACCGCGCTCAATCAATTCCTTATATCCTTCAAGATCACTATCATTCTGGCCTTTGATGATCGTCAATCTTATCGTGCTTCGATATTTTTTCTTAGCCATGATGTCCAGACATTTCAGCAATCGCTCATAATAATCATCGAACAAAGGCCGATCGATCTTCTTCAGCAATTTTTTGTTAGGTGCATCCACAGAGATGTACATCTGCGTCACATTTTTCACTTTCTCCATCTGTTCTGGATATTGGCCGTTCGTGACTAAGAAAGTAGATATCTTTCTTCTATGGAATTCATCAAGAATCTCATTCATCCGTGGATAGGTGATTGGTTCTCCAGTGAGAGACAAAGCAACATGGCGGACATCTTCCCAACTTCGATGAAGTTTTTTAGGTACTTTAGGATTTCCTCCCATTCCTTGCAATAATCCAATCTGCTCGTCGATAGCATGTTCGACAATATGCTTAGGATCATCGATCGGCCCGTACCAATCCTTGCTTACAGGGGCCTTTTGCCCTCTCCAACAGAACGTGCATCGATTAGCGCAGAACATTGATGTGGTCATCTGTAAGCATTGATGGCTTCGGATGCCGTAGAAAGTGAATTTGTAGCATCCTCCCTCATTCCTAAGAAATTTTCGGGTCCAGAGGCATACTTTGACAGCGCTATGATTGCCTACGAATCGATACTGCTGCTTTATCAGGTTTTTTTTGGCGAAATCACTTAACATTTTCTAGTGCTTGTATCGGATCAAGTGCATCATTGATATTGATCAAAGGCTTTGGCATATGTGCAATATCATCAAACCCTATCCGTGGACAGGCAGTATTGACCCAGCATTCGATGAATGGGTAATTTTCCATCTCGCTGAAGTCAAAAGTATCGCCGACAAACACAAAATATTCTTTATCAGCCTTCTCTTTGAGCAAAAGTGCATTTTTCAAGTACTGCTGGCCTGTTTTTGTGCTGACAAGTATACCTATTTTCTTAGATGCGACATATCTTGTAAGATTTGCTTTGTACTTCTTCAATTGTTTTTCCAGATCTGCTTGTGTAAGCACACTCATTTCAGTTGTCCGAGGATTGAATTGTATGACATCGATCTTTTTCTGTGCCAATATCAATGCTTTAGGATGGAATAATCCGTCTCCGATATAGAGAATGGCGTCTGCATGAGAGATATCTTCAGAAAAAGAGTTAGCAAAACAGTCGCAGCCGAGCAATTGATATTTTCCAGAAGTTCGTTTGCCGTGTGCAGCGATGATTTTAATACTCAATTCTGTTAATTGTTCTTCGACTCTTTCCAATGTGATGAATTGGACACTTCCAAACAAAGCAATCTTCTTGAAACACTTGATTCTGTCCAGAACTTCTTGAGATAGTTCTATCTTCTCCTTAAAATATCCTGGAACAAGCATGAATTCTACCATCCTTTCACATCCTTCACATATTTATTATGGCCGAATGCAATGACCAGATCGACTCCAAGAGCCTGAACACTGATAGGAAGATCGCATGCACCAAAATTAGTCCCATACCACACTAAAATGCTTGCGTTAGTCTCCTTTTCAAGCTTAGGAACTAAGTGTTCAACTTCTGTCTTAAGCCCATCAGGCAATTGCAGAAGCACTTTCTTATAGTTTCCACTAATAATCTTCTCGATTATCTTGCTTTCCTCTAAATCATAGACTGACATGTCCTTATGTAGTTATAATTTGCTTTATAAAGGCTATGCCTGCACAACGTTTTTAAAGCAAAGGAGATTAGTTTTAGTATGATTTCCGTCATAGGAGCAGGACCAGCTGGCTGCTATTATGCCTCAAAAGAAAAGGGAGATGTCCACATCTTTGAAGAGCACGCTTCAGTAGGCAACCCTATAGCTTGCACTGGGATTCTGACAGATTCGGTGTTGCAATTTACTGATATTCCCAAAGATCTCATCATCAGCAAGATAAATAAGTTCAAGATGGTCGCCCCGAATGGAAAATCCCTCTATGTCGACCTGAATAAGACTAATATGGTACTGCATCGTGCCAAATTCGACCAGTTTGTCTTGCAGAAAGCCCTTGATAACGGAGCAAAACTTCATCTGAATGAAAAATTTCTTGGTTACAGACAAAATGGCACTGCCTACAAACTGAAAACATCAAAAAAGACGTATGATTCTGAAATGATTATCGGTGCAGACGGCCCTCATAGTGCTGTCGCAAAAGCAGCAGGCATCTATGGAAAGAGAAAGTTCGTCAAAGGCTACCAGGCAAGGTGTAAGGTCAAAGATTTAGAAGAAGGTGTGACTGAAGTGCATCTCAATCTGGGAGAATTCTCTTGGGTCGTACCAGAAGACGATAAGATAGCACGAATAGGTGTTATCGGTGTCGATGATGAGAAGCTGAAAGCAGATTATAAGAAGCTCATAGGGAATAGTGAAGTGCTTGAGGACCAATCTGGCATAATTCCTCTCTATAACCCGCGCCAGAAGATAAAAAAAGGAAACATATTTCTGCTCGGAGATGCTGCAACCCATGTAAAAGCCTCGACGTATGGTGGGATAATCTATGGGATGATAGCTGGTGATTACTTGGCCAAGAATAAAGGGACATTCGTAAGCAATATCAACAAGAAATTATCAAAAGATTTATGGATAAGCTTGAAGATGAGGAATATGATGAATGCCATGAACGAAAAACAGGCTAATGAATTGATAGATATCTTCGAAAAAAAGAGGAATAATAAGATTCTTTCAGAGTATGACAGGAATTTCCCGAGCAAATTCATCGTTCAGCTATTGATGAAAGAAGCAAAACTTTGGAAATTAGGTTTCAAGATATTCGCAAACAGGGCTTTAGGAAAATGACAGTCGAAGTAAGAGTAGGAAAGATCGGCATTGGTGGAGATAATCCTGTCCGCATTCAATCTATGACCAATACCCCTACCCAAGACGAGAAAGTGACTGCTAAACAGATAATGGAATTAGCAGATGCTGGCTCAGAATTAGTCCGTTTTACGATAATGGATGGTCATGGTGCAGAAAAAGTAGTAAAGATCAAGGAGATTCTTGAGAAAGAGAAATATGACGTGCCTTTGATTGGAGATTTTCATTTCAACGGCCATTTATTGTTAGAAAGATTCCCTGATATGGCTCAGATTCTTGATAAATACCGGATCAATCCCGGAAATGTTGGCCATGGTGAGAAACATGATCCGAATTTCCGCATCATGATCGAAAAAGCAATCGATAATAAGAAACCTGTCCGAATCGGGGTGAATTTCGGCTCTATCGACAAACAAGTGTATATGAAATTGATGGATGAGAACAAAGAAAAAAGCTCTGAAGAACTTGCTATCGATGCGATGGTCGTATCAGCCATGCAATCAATAAAGAAAGCGATTGAATATGGACTAGGAAAAGATAAGATAATTGTCTCAACAAAAGCAAGTAGTGTTCCATCGATGATCCGAGCGTATGAAGAACTCGCAAAAAGGACAGACCAGCCCCTGCATTTGGGCGTGACAGAAGCAGGTATGGGTGATAAAGGTATCATTGCCTCAACAGCTGGTCTATCAACACTCTTGCAGCAAGGGATTGGAGACACTATTAGGGTCTCTTTGACACCTGAGCCTGGCTCTTCTCGGACAAAGGAGGTTGAAGTGGCTCAACAGATCCTACAGCAGAATGGACTGAGACAGTTTATGCCCATAGTGATCAGCTGCCCGGGGTGCGGTCGGACAACCTCTATCTTATTCCAAGAAATCGCAAAGGAAATAACTGAATATCTTAAAGAAAATGCTCCAAAATGGAAAAAAGCCGGCTACAAAGGATTTGAAGATATGAAAGTAGCAGTCATGGGTTGCATTGTCAATGGTCCAGGAGAGAGCAAAGAAGCCAATATTGGTTTAAGTCTCCCCGGCGTAGGAGAAGACCCTGTCTCGCCGGTCTACATCGACGGCAAACCAGTAGAAAAGCTGAAAGGAGACAAAAGAATCGATGACTTCAAGAAGTTGATTGATGATTATGTGAAAAGTCATTACGGTTAAAGTTCTTTTCGAAACATATAAGAACATAAGCTCTTCAAAAAGTTCAATGCAAGCAAGTAAATATATTTGGGAAGTTCTACCAGATATTTCAAGAACCTTTGCCTATACTATCCCCAAATTGCCTCCAGGACTTGATTTTGATACTGCACTGACCTACGCGATGTATCGTATTATAGATACCATTGAAGATTCTCCGCTAGCACTTGCTAAGAAGACAGAATTAATGGATTTATTTTTCAGTCTTTTTGAGAGTGAGAAAAATTTAACCAGATTTCAAGAAGAAGTAAAATCAATTCCAAAAAACCAGTATAGTGGTCTGCTTGCAAACGCTTTTAAGATTGTTGAAGCGTTAAAGTCCCGACCGATAGATATCCAAAAAACAATTCTCGGGGGTGGGAAAAAGATGGCTGGGGGGTTTCTCAGAGAGGAAGTTCAGCAAATTAACACCTTAGAGGATCAGAACATCTATTGCTATTATGCAGCAGGTCTGGTGGGAGAAGTTATGAATGAGTTGACCATGCATCACCACCTTATCACAAAGGAGAAAAGTGTAGAACTAAAAGAAAAAGCAAAAGGGATAGGTCTAGCTTTTCAAAAAGTGAACATCCTTAAAGACATTAAGGTTGATATGGACGAAGACAGGTTCTATTGGCCAAAAGATATCCTAGAAATGAATAATGTGACTTACTTGACCATCGGAAAAGATGGACATATGGAAGATTCGCTGTCGGTGATTGGTGATTTAACTAAAGATGTAAAACACTATTTTGATCAAGGCTTAGGATTCATAAACGGGCTCCCGCATAAGCCAGCAGGCCTGCGAATTTTTTGGGCAATCAATCTTATGATGGCAATAGCGACCGTTCGCGTTATTAGGGATCCTGCATTATTTGATGATACTATCAAGATTACACGATTAGAAGTAATGGCAATTGATGCAGCAGTGACAAAATGTGTTGAAAATAAAGAAAGTCTAAATCAGTTAGCACATGCCGTTGCGAAATCAGATATATCCGTATCCTGAATTGAATCAATATAATCATTCCAAACCGGGGGGCATGATAAAGGTGACTTTCTCAGTGACGTGATCTAGGGTTTGTATTGTACAAGAAGTGTTTTTCTTTCTGATAGCTGTGATGACTCCTTCAACAAGATAATCAGGAACACTCGCACCAGAAGTTATCCCCAAGGTTTCGATATTTTCCAGCCATTCTTCTTCAATTCCCTTCTCATCCGGGATAAGATATGATTCCGTGCCAGAATATTTGGCAGTTTCCATTAATCTGACTGAATTCGAGCTTGTAGGGCTGCCGACAACAAGGATAAGTTCTGCCTGCTGTGCCATTTCCTTGACCGCACCTTGCCTGTTCGTTGTCGCATAGCAGATATCCTCTTTCGGCGGTGCCTCGGCTTGGGGATATCTCGCTAAGATCTCCCCCATAATCTCCCTCATATCATCAATTGATAATGTTGTCTGTGTCAAAATGACGATTTTCTCATTATTCAGAGCAAGCTGCTTGACATCTTCAACATTCTCGACGAGATGCATCGGCGAAATGGCCGTAACACCGACAGCTTCTTGATGTCCTTTATGGCCGATATAGATGATGTCATACCCGTTTCTATGGAATCTCCGTGCCTCAACATGCACTTTCGTTACTAAAGGACATACTGCATCTATTGGGAGGATGCCCATTTCAGCCGCTTTTTCCTTCAAAGCAGGTGGACTGCCATGTGCACTGAAGATGACTTTGCTTCCTTTAGGCACCTCATCCAAAGATTCGACAAATATCACTCCTTTCTTCTCCAATTCCTTGACAACATGGGCATTATGAACGATTGCGTGCCTTACATAGATGGGTTTGCCGAATTTCTCTAGGGCTTTCTCTACAATATCGATTGCTCTGCTCACTCCGGCACAATATCCTCGTGGGCTTGCAAGAATGATTTTCTTGACCATACTCCTTACGACTCCTCGATAACTTATAAAGATTATGCATAGATTTAAAAGAAAAAAGCGAACTCAACAGTTCATGAAAGTACAGTTCATAACACAAGGATGTAGTGCAAATCAGGCAGATTCTGAGATAATGGCAGGACTGTTGAAGAGGAAAGGCTATGAGATAACAGATGATGCCAAAACAGTTGTCTTCAATACCTGCACGGTAAAAGGCCCGACTGAATCATTCTATAGAAGAAAACTGAAAAAACTGGAAGAGGAAGGAAAGAAAATCATCATCGCAGGCTGCATTCCACAAGCAAAAGGCCCTCTAAAAGATCATTCTACTGTAGGCAACTTCCAATTAGAGAAGATTGAAGAGGCAATCAAAGAGACAGCTAAAGGAAATGTTGTTTCTTTCCTAGAAAGAAACCATAAATCACGGTTGAATCTGCCAAAAATAAGATCAAGAGAGACGATTGAGATCGTTCCCATATCTGATGGCTGTTTGAGTTCATGTTCATTCTGCAAGACAAAGCATGCAAGGGGAAATTTATACTCATATCCTGAAAAAGACATCGTAAGACATATCAGCAACGCAGTTCGAGAAGGTGCAAAAGAAATCTGGCTCACTTCTCAAGACAGTTCTGCATATGGCCTGGACAATAAAACAAATTTAGCTGAATTATTGAAGAAAATAGTAGAGATTCCAAGAGATTTTCGATTACGGGTAGGTATGGCCAACCCCGATTACTTCAAATCTTTCTTAGATGAATTTATTGAAGTCATGAAAAATGAAAAGATCTTCAAGTTCTGCCATATTCCAGTGCAATCCGGCAACAATTCAGTATTGAAAGATATGAAAAGGAATTATACCGTCGAGGAATATAAGCGAATTGTAAGAAAGATAAAGAAAGAGATTCCTGAAATAAACATCGCAACAGACATCATCTGTGGGTTTCCGACAGAAACAAAAGAGCAATTCAACGATACGTTAAGATTAGTCAAAGAAACCAGGCCAGATATCATCAATATCTCCCGTTTTTGGCCTCGTCCTGGAACGCCGGCAGCAAGAATGGAGCAGATCGGAGGCAGAGAGATCAAAAAAAGGACAAGGTTGCTGACAGAACTCTTTCGCAAAGTCGCAGAAGAGAATAATAAGAGCTGGCTTGGCTGGAAAGGCAAGATCTGGATCAACGAAAAAAGAAAAAATAGCTCTATGCTAGGAAGAAACTTCGCCTACAAGCAAGTGGTTGTTCCAGGAACATTCAAGATAGGCCAAGAACTGGATGTTGAAGTGATTGATTCAACATCCTTCTATCTGAGAGCAAAAATATTAGAGAAATCTATTTCTTCCGTCTAAAAATAACAAACTCCCATTCATCATGGTCTTCTTTCTTCTCGATTTCCCATTCAGTTTCATCCCATTGTGGAAAGAAAGTATCTCCTTCATACTCTTTTTTGATGAAAGAAAGGTACATCTTATCGAGTTTGTCAATAGTCTGCCTGTAGATCTCGGCTCCGCCAATGACAAATATTGTTTTTTCATACGATTTTGATTTCTCTAATGCTTCATCAACACTTTTAGCTGTTTCACAGCCCTCAATCTTGTCCATAGAACGAGAAATGACAATATTTACTCTGTTCGGCATCGGCCTATTGATGCTTCTATAGGTCTTGCCGCCCATAATCACAACAGAATCCTTTGTTTGCTTCCTAAAATGATCCAATTCTTCCTTGATATCCCACGGCATCCAGTTATCTTTACCGATAACGTGTTTCTTCTTCGTCATTGCTGCAATTGCTATTATCATATGGCTATGGGGAATTTTATATGTGGATGACTTTCATAATCCTCCACCGTACTATCAGTGTATTTCCAATCAAAGATTGATGTAAACTCTGTTTTTATCGTCGGCAATTTCTTCGGCTCTCTGCTGATCTGCTCTCTTACGCCTTCGACATGATTATCATAGATATGTGTATCTCCCAGAAATCCAACGAGTTTTCCTTCCTCAAATCCAGATTCCTTAGCAAGGAGATGCAACAACAGAGCATAACTCGCAATATTGAAAGGTAATCCTAACATAGTATCAACAGAACGCTGGTTCCACAACAAATTCAATTTGTTTCCTATGACATTCACCTGGATAGACCAATGGCAAGGTGGCAAGGCCATTTTCTTAAGATCAAGAGGATTCCATGCTGACATGATCATTCTTCTGCTCGTCGGCTCTTCTTTAAGCAATCTGATGATTTCTTTAAGCTGATCAAATCCCTTTCCAGTATAAGAAGTATGTTGATCTTGATAGTCAGCACCGAAAAAACGCCATTGGAATCCGTAGACAGGTCCCAGATCCTTTTCTTCCATCATTTTCTTCTGTGCTTCTTCACTATGGCCGTAAGGCACTTTAGTAGGAGAGCACCATTCATCCCAGATATGGTTCTTTCTCTCCTGCAGCCATGCTTTGTCAGTCTTGCCCTTGATAAAAAACTCCAGTTCAGAAGCAACTAACCGAAAAGGCACTTTCTTCGTCGTCAGAAGAGGAAATCCTTCACTCATATCATGCTCGAATTTCACTCCAAAAACTGCTTTATTCCCTACTCCGGTCCTGTCTTTCTTCGCCACCCCTTTCTCTAGGATGTGTTTGACAATATCTAAGTAACCCCTCATAGGATTAGATAAAAGGAAAGGATTTTTAACAGTTATGGTTTACTCATAGGTTATGGATATCCGTCGATTCCAAAAGAAAATCTTCAGTCACTATGAAGAAAAAGGCCGTGATCTGCCCTGGCGACGTACTAAAGACCCCTACAAGATTCTTCTCTCTGAAATAATGCTCCAGCAGACCCAGGTAGACCGGGTCATCGACTATTATAAAAAATGGACAAAAAAGTGGCCCGCAGTGAAAAAACTGGCAAATGCATCAAGAAAGGATATCCTAAAAGCATGGATGGGTCTCGGGTATAACAATCGTGCCATTAATCTGCATAAAACAGCTAAGATCATTTCAGACCATTTTAAGGGAAATATAATTAATGCTGTTCAGAACCATGAAATTCTTCCTGGCATAGGTCCCTATACTTCTGCAGCAGTCCAGATCTTCGCTAAAAATGCCGATATCGTAACTATAGATACGAATATCAGAAGGGTCCTGATGCATGAATTCAATATTATGGATGATAAAGTTCCAGAAATGGCGAAAAAATGTCTGCCAAAAGGAAAAAGCCGCATTTGGCATAATGCCTTGATGGATTACGGCCAGATTCTATCGTCGAGAAAGACAGGAATCAAGCCAAAAACCCAACAAACTAAGTTCGAAGGCTCTGACAGACAAGTAAGAGCAAGAATTATGAGGTTATTGCTAAAAAAGAGTCACTCTTTTACCGAGTTGAAAGATTCTCTAACAGTTAAAACATCAAGATTAAATAAAATCATTGAAAAAATGCTCAAAGAAAAAGTGATAAAAGAAAAAAATAAGAGATATTCTATCTAAATATCCTCAATACCCTTGCCAGTGATCACAAATCCGGCTTCTCCGTCTGGCAAGTAAGGACTATCTACAAGTTTAGCAACTCTCGTTCCTTTCTTACCTCTGCGAAGATATATCCTTGTCTGGGAATTGTGCCCGACGATATTTCCGCCGATAGCTTCTGTTGGATCACCGAAGAACTGGTCTGGCTTGGCCATCACTTGGTTTGTGACATACACACATAAGTTGTGGATGTCTGCAAGCTTTGACAAGACATGCATATGCTTATTCAGCTTCTGCTGCCTGCCTGCAAGTGTTCCTCTGCCCACAAACTCAGCCCTGAAATGCGCAGTCAGTGAATCAACAACAACAAGCTTGATTTTATGGCCGTCTTTCACGATAAGGTCCTCGATCTTCTCAGCAAGCAACATCTGATGGTCTGAGTTATAGGCTCGAGCGACCATGATGTTCTTCAGTACTTTATCAGGATCCATTCCTGCACCTTTGGCAATCTCGACGATTCTTTCAGGTCTAAAGGTAGATTCAGTATCTATGTAGACGACTTTGCCATCAGTTCCGCCTTTATCAGCAGGCAATTGTGCCCGGATAGCTATGATGTGTGCTATTTGAGATTTACCAGAGCCGTATTGGCCATATGTTTCAGTAATGCCGTTGGTCTCTATGCCACCACCGAGCAATTTATCGACTTCTTTGCTTCCTGTGGTTATCTTCATCACATTTTTCCGTTTCTCGAGCAGATCCAATCCAGAAGAGAATCCCATATCGAGCATACTTCTGCCTGCTGCGATAATTTTCTTGGCAGCTACCTCAGTCATGCCTGTAGCATCGGTCAACTCGCCGGGTGTAGCGACAGCCACCCCCATCAGGTCATTAAAGCCCGCGATTTGCAACTTCTCTATAGTCGCTGCTCCGACTCCTGGAAGATCTTCTAATGTCTTTTCTTGTTTGATTTCCTTTTCCATCTTGATTTCTATGACTTTTGTTTCTTGTTTCATAGTTCCGTCCTCGTTTTTATGTTTTTTCATTGTAAAGCCTCATTAAAAAATAAAAAAATAAGAGATAAGTTACATCACAATCTCTTCAAAGACCTCTTCTTCAGCTGAATCAGTATCTCGTAGGATGAGATACTCATAAGCCTTATTCAAGACAAGTGCTGCCTTAGGCAGGTCATTAAGTCTCAGAGAATTAGTGCTCTGCCATTCGTCATTCTTGTCTTTATACCTTCGCTGTAAAGATATAGTTCTAAACTCTACAGCCTGGCCGGTTTTACTAGTGCCAGAATTCTTCCATATAGCAGCACTGATAGCGCCAGTGCTAAATTTTTTTTCAGGTTTGTCCATTCTTACCAACCTCCTTCCTTATCGGATCTTGTTTCAACATCCCCTTTATTATGGGCTGGTGCAAGCACTGCCCCAGGGATGGGATTTTCGGTAAGCGTGATTATGATGGGGTGAGGGGCCGCTTGTGGGAGAGAACTCGCGGCCACTTGCCCAAGCAATACTATATAGGGCATGCTTCTTTATATAGGTTAGCCGCCCAGGAACATGTCCAGTGCCACCGAAATTTTAAGGAAGTAAGCAGGGTAATACTCAAATATTAAAGAATCTTGCCTGTCCAGTGCCGCAATATTTCCGACGATATTAGAAAACCAAGAGAATGATGCCTACAACTATCAGAAAGAAGAATATTTTCTCTAAAATCCCTCCTGTCTTGACAAATCCTTTGGCCTTGAAACCCAGAGGCCAGAACGGTCTGATGCCTTTTTTTGTCAAAGCATCCAAAATAAGGTGAGATGCTGTTCCAAATAAGAATCCGAAAGCAACTTCTTGATAAGGCAAAAAAGAAAGCAGGATATATCCTGCCAAGACAAACCATATTGAATGAAAAAACGTCCGATGCCCGAAGATAAGCTTAAGGAATGAAGAAAGCATGCCAATTTTCTTGCCGGCTTTTGATTTCGGCTCATCAATATCTACAAAAGCAGTGAAGAGAATCAACGAAGCAAAGAATAAAATGTTGCTTTGAAAAGAAAAATAACGTAAAGAAACTATACCGATAAGGATTGAGAACACTAAATGGGTATAAAATAGCATTATTGTACAGCTTCGGCTTCTTTCTCTAATCTTTTTAATTCTTCATCTGGATTTGGATCAGGAAACACTTGTTGGGAGATGAATTCAATCCTATCAAACATCTCGTTTTTAGTCACCCTGCCGACAATCTTGACAATTTTTCCCAATAATCCATCTTTGATTGCTTGAAATTCTGCAGTATTCTCTTTTAATTTGAGAATTTCATCATTATTTTTTTGCAGGAGATTATTCATCTGATTCCTGAAGAAAATCGTCCGTATCGTCGAGGTTCCATCATCCAGGACAGTATTCATCACATACCCATATGCTGTTGCAACGCTTCCATGTGTCGGACATTCAAATCCGTTCTCTTTCTGCTTTGCTCTCTTCCCGCATTCCGGACACACTTCATAGAACCGAGGCTCAAAAGCCTGGACAATAGTGCCCAATAGCTCGATATTGCTCTCATTTTCCTTGAGATCAGCGATTTTTCTCCTACCTACAACGGGCTGGGCAACCTCACCGACAGTCTCACCCTCTGGATTCGGGATGATCTCTCCTTTTGTAGCAAGGTGTATCTCTAGATTATTATTATTATTCCGGGAATACGCACCAACAACCTTGACGATAATGCCCATTTTAAGATCCTTCACAATATCTGTCTGTTCATTCCATAATACGACCCTGATAGTGCCTGTTTCATCTCCGATAGTAAATGCTAAGACCTTCCCGGCACTCCCATCTTTCCGATTGAACTCCTTGACATCGAACAATTGGGTGATTTTGCCGACAGTCTCAACACTCCTCATCCCTTCGAGAATACGTTTGATCTTGACTTTGGTCTGTGATTCATCAAAAAGCTTCACTCCCAATTCATTGGCTATGATGTGGGCGGCTCCTTCTTTGGAGATCAGCCCAGAAAGCTGGTCCATCTTGGACTTGATCTTGGCATCGATCTCTCCGTCGCTGATCTTGGCCTGCTCTTTGATCTTCTCAACTAACATGTCAAAAGGTACTTTAATCATCCTGTTCTAGAACTTCCTATGCTTTAAATAGTTTATGGGATAGTTATCGTAGCTATTGCATAGAGTATGGGGAATTCATTGCGATATTCGGGCCTGACTCGTAAGATCGTTATTCCTTCTTTCTGGTCTTTTTCCACAGGATTCCCGGCTTTATCTGCCACAAGAACAGCGACACAGTAAGTTTTCCCTGGCATGAACAGCCCAAGAACATCATTCTTCTCTCTTCGTTGCCCGCCTAGGACCCCTTCACCATCCATAGTGACAACGTCAGTGCAATCTCCTTCCTTGATATAATAGTAAACATCAAGATTTTCCTCAGCCAGATCCATAGTGATGTCGCTTACAGTTAATTGAAGATTTGTTGCTGCCGGAGGAGCGAGCCTATCTTGTGGGGTGAATGTTCTGGTGAGAGGGTCTGCCATATTGCTGTTCTTATCGACTCCGGTGATAGTGAAGGTATATTCCTTGTCCTCAAGATTAGGGATAAGGTAATGATACAAAGAATCTGAATAAAGGAAAAATGATTTCATCTCTTTTACATAAGGTTGCGCATCTTTTATTGAAGCAGAAAGCGATGTTGAATCAAATTCGATGTTGAAATGATCAATGTCCTTATCATCGGCCTTCCATGAGAGAATGACTCCTTTGTCCAGTTTAGAGGCTATCTCTACAACCAATCCACCAAGCTGCGGTGCTGTGTCTCTGAAATAGACCGCAAATTTGACTTTTTGTTGTTTCTCTGAAAGCCCTTTCCCCTGAGGGATTAGATAATGGTTATTGGTCGAGGCGCAGAACAAGAATGTCCTGTCATCATCATTATCCTTCTTCTCACAATCGATTTCTAATAATATGATTTGTCTCTTATTGAAATCATCGACTGCTTTGGTTACGCAGCTGGAAAGCTGCGCACTCCTCTCGCAATCTACAACATCAGAAAAGATCTGAGAGAATTCTTGCCATAAAGTATCATAGATGGAAGTATCATAGGCAAGAGTGAGGTCAAAACTAGGTTTCAAAGTAAGATTCCCTATCTTATCGTTCTTGAATTCTATAGGCTGCACAAGATTCTGCAATGCAATGCCTATGATCTGCAGTCCTCTATTCTCTCGGCTGTAGAATTCATAGTCGATATCCAAGCCTGCTTTATCCAGGTTGCTTTTGAGAAGCGGAAGAAGCGCTTGATGGAGGTTCTTGAACAGGATATTCTGTTCTGGAAAGCAGATGCTGTCTTTTGTCTGCCACAAGACATATTCTACGCTGCCGCAGGGAAACGTTTGATAATATCCTCCTCTCTCCTCTAAAAGAGAGAGTGCCTGATAGGAAGAGAATTTCGCAGCGTGGTCAATATAGAACAAGGATTGCTGTTGCTTGCTTGAGATGTCCAAGATCTCAAACTGCAGTTCCCCTATCTTGGCAGAGAAATCCCCTTTCATGTTGTCGAGAGTGATGAACAGGCTGGGAAAGATCATGCCGATCATGAAAAGTGACAGCAGCAGTATGAACACCATCCCTTTTTTTGATCTCATGTATACCCCAGGATTGCTAGTCGTATCGGTAATGGTCCTTCAGGACTCGCGATGTCCATCGATTGTTCAAGAAGCACCTGTTTTTTCTCACAATCTACACTGTACAGCGTCTGATCATCCTGCCACAATGCCCAGCATATGGGCTGTGCCTGTCCATATACACTGTTCAATGCATGATTGATTACATTCTTTGCCAGATCCCTTGACGGATTTTCAATAGTGAGCAGGACTTCATCTGCAACAGTGGTTGATTCGGTCACAGGGGTCTGCAGGATGCTGATGAGGATGCCTTTGTCATCAAGATAGCCTTTCTGGATTGAGATTTCATACGTGATATCTCCGATAAGGAATGAATAAGCGACAAACCATGCTACCATCCCCAAAAAGAAGAAAAACCAACCTAGCATATCTGTAAATATGCCCAAAAATCCTTTCTTATTCATATTCCACCGTCTTTATCTGCATCTTTCCCTCGCTTCCGTTGTGGCTGACGAGATATCTCCAGAAAAGATTATCATGAAATTTGCTGAATTTTGACAAAGGCTCATCTCTCTCAAACCATTTTTGATTGTAGAAGATCTCCTTCTGCTGCCCATCTCTCTCTAAGATGATCCGTGCGCTGAACGTGTCCTCTGCATCGTCAGCCCTAATCAATTCCTCTGGTAACTTTTCCTTGATCACACCAGGATATGTCCGCAACGCGAGTGGTGATTCGTGGCTCAATTCTCCATAGATCGCGCGATGAGAGAAGATCACAGCCCGAAGATCATAAAGTTCAATCTTGTTGTTGACATGCGTACTCACGAGCAGCCACAACGTGAAGAAGATGATGACTAGGAAAAGCATTCTCCAGAATCCATAATTCAGTATCTTGAATCCATCTCCTTTTTTGTTCATATGAACCCCGAATGTAAGGCAATCTTCAAAGCCTGGAGCTTTTCTGTAGTGAACTCCTCTTTGATACTTATCTCTATGATAAGCTGTGCCGGATTTCCTATCTTTTCTTCAAGGGTGAATGCTGATGCAGGTATCGATGCAGAGATTTCTGTGCCGAATCCATCATCGACAAGGCCATTGACAAGGCTGCATGAAAGCCCGATCAGATCAGCATTATCAGCAAAGTAGTAGCTCTTGACTGAATCAGTGCTTTGTTTGTCAGAGAACAGAAGATAGGTGATTGTCCCTGAGGCAGCATCCCTTTTCTTGATCTCTCCTCGCTCTCCCAGGAAATTCTTGACATCAAGATAGGGATCATTATCCTCTGTGATGAAGACCAGATCAGTGATAGGCCTGGATTTAGGGCAATTAAGAAAGTTTGGCTGCTTTTCTTCAAGTGTCGAGCTCACGGTGAGTTGATTAGGCGTCTTATAGAAGTAAAGATTCATGCCTTCTTCTCTCTTCACTTTGTTTTTGCGCAGCACCTCAAGTATAGGCATATACTTTGAGATGAATCCTTTCTTCGGCGGCTGGATATTTGAAGTGAGCAGCGCTGGTTTGATGGTAACAGAAGGGTTCTGGATGAAATGCTCTCGTTCTCTCTCTGTGGTTGGTTCATCTCTTTTCTCAAAGACCTCGATCCGGTCTGTCTTGAGTTCCAGTCCGAACCAATAAGTATCTTGAGGATAATGCAAAAATGCATTTCCCGGAACCGAAAGTAAAGTATCTGTCAATAGCGCAGTATCTTTTGCCAATAGTCTCTTCTGATAGAATGATTGCTCTCCTACTTCTCCGATATAGCGGAAGATAAGAAGGAGTATAACAAGAAGTATGAAAAGATCGATGAACCAAAAGATGGCCTCTCCCTCTACACCCTTTTTTCCCAGTAGTTTAGCAGTAAACATTGACTCCTTTCTCACTTTTCCGTAATGTGCATGTATAGGTAACAGCATTCTCTTCATCAAGCTTCGGCTCTGCCCTGAAATCCTCGACTAAGGCCTTCTCCAGCTCAATGCATTTCTTCAGTGCCTTGTTCTGGCAGTTTGAATCCTTGATACAGATGCACACGCAGGATTTTGTTGACGTGCATCCTAATTGGCTGATCCCTTTGGTGAATCCTTGGATTTCATGGATCTCATCGATGTACATGGGAATTTGCTCCTCGATCTTCACCATGTTATCGATCTCTATCTGTAATCGTTCAAGGCTGCTCCTCGTTCCAGTCTCAAGATCCTGGACCCAGTAGCCGGTGAGCATGATGAAGATTTTCCATGCGATGAAAGAAAGTAAGACAAAGAACAATACCTCGATGAACAGCTTGATGCCGAATCCTTTCTTATTGACAGGTCGAAGCATCCTTGGTCCGTAGACTCCATTCCTCTCCTTTGCATTCATACAAATCTTTCCCTCTGCATTCCGTTTGTCCTGATGTGCATTTTCGTAATCCTAATCCTTCTAAAGCCTCGTTATTGCCGTCTCCTGCCCCCCGAGTAAGCTCCTTGAACGCATCAGAGATGCCTCCCATCCTTCCGGTGAAGATCGCGATGATGACAAACAATACTACAAGCAGAATAGCCGCGACAATCACTGTATTCATCGTTAATTCCATTCCTTTTTTCATCATCTCACCATCATATATGTTATGTCTTGTTCATCTCCCCTCATGAGAGCAACCAAGCTTGATTGTGATATCTCCCCAATGACGATGCCTCCTCTCCGTGCGCTCGCCTCATACCATCCTATATTCTCGATCTTATCGATATACACACCATTTTGGCCTGAAGAGAAATCAAAAGGCCGTTGACTGATCTTTCCTCTGAAATCATTTGCCCAGAGGATATTCGTGAATTCCAGTTCTCTCTTCCAATCCTCATCGACAAAGATATAGAACACGAATCTACCTTCCTCTTCTCGTGCAAGAACAAAGCCGTTGATGATGCCGTCATGAGGATCAAATTCATGCCCGATGCTCATCGCAACTAATTCATCAGCCAATGCCCTCTTTTCAGACAGGCCCATCCCTCGTGTCTTGTTAAAAAAATCAGCAGGCAGATATTCTGAATCGAATTCCTCTCCTTTGTACATCCCTTGATAGAAGAATGAAGTCAATCCTTCAGAGGTGAAATAATCCTGCTGTGATTTCAACGTCTTTAAGCTGCCTTCTGTCGCCAGATACGTGTCGACGACAACCTCTGCAGGATCTGTCGGGCTTTCATACACCCAATCTGAAGGATTATCAGTGAAGAATACTTTCTCTCGAGTAGGCTTCGGTGTCAATTCAGATATTAAGAATATCCCGGCAACTACCAAAACCAAAACTAATCCTATAATGATGATTATCTTCTTCATATTAATCATGACTCGGCCACTGGCTAGGTATATCGATAGCTGCTTCTTTCAATACTTCCCCACTCACTCCTGTCGCCATTCCTACCCCTGCCATACAAACAGGTATGAGGGGGGGTGCAGCAACAAAAACTACGCATGCAAAAGGTGCAAGAACCTCTGTTATACTTACAACGGCTTTGAAAGTGGTATCAAAATCGCTAATGCCATGATAACAGTAATTATCCTCTCCGAAATTCTCAACTTGCGGATTTATTTGGATACAAAGAGGTGTATAGATCGGATTTGCAAAACTTACAGTTTCTACAAAGCTCTTAGGGTGACATTCTTTTATTGCATTATGTTCATTGTCAATACTATAGAGCATTGTGCTATCACCATCAAAATGATCATAATCAAGAAATATTCCAGTTGGTTTCCCCTCTCCATCCTTTATCTCGTATTTTTTCCCTGTTTTGTATACTCCTGATTCCTCATTTTCATCATAATAACATTCACAGCTACTTACTTCAAGAAGGATATCTGTTTGGCAGGGACTGACAAGATGGAACCGTTGAGGATCCTGATCAAACCATCCTTTATCTTTGGTTAGAGATAGATAATAGCGATTGGTCTCAGGCAACATGCCTTGTAAACCTGGTTCACCGTAATCTTCTAGGAATTGTTTTGCAAGTTCTTTATGACTTTCAACTTTTTTTGTCTGATCAGTCGATGCTATCCCATCAGTAAAGTTGTTGATATCAGAGTAACTCACATCAAGGAAGTTAAATTCGCCGTAGGTAGCAGTATGCAGATAGGGTGTTTTCAGTCCCATCGCATTGGTACCTATTGGATAATATTTTGCTTCCATACTTTCAAGTCTGGTTGCTATCACACCGACTGCCATAGCCAGAAGGTGTCTCTTCTTCATTAATGGATTTGTCATATCTAACCCCCTTGATGCAACGCTTAGATACATTCGTTCTGTTCTAGAAACAAGTGCCCGCACGTCAGTAGAGGTGACGAAGTTTTTTAATTCTCTCAACGCTTGCTTTTTTGCCTCGTCAGTAAATTCTCTCCCGGTTTGGCCAAGAATGAATTCCCCCGTCTCTTGATTTAGGATGAGTTTTTGTGCTTTCCTTTGATTTGCCAAGAATATTCGAAGTTCGTTAGGGCTCATTTTAGTGAGCATTGTCTCGCTATCTCTCAAAATGCCAATAAGAAACCCCTTTCTTTCTGCCTCACTCATATCTAATGCTGCATGCTTGAGCATATTGTTTGCCCTATTAGCTGTCCTTTGGGTGTTTAGCGCAGCTCTTGCTAATAATTTCCAGGTGGCATCATACATCTCTTTGCCCATGGTGGTTCCTAAATCTCTAATCACACTATCAAAATTTGGGATATCTCGCTTAAGCGCATTCATGATCAGCCGGTCTTCTGCACTATCCTTAAATGTCCCTTGCATCACTCGGCTGAATTCCCCACCAAAAGCTTCTCTGCCCTGGGTTGTTATCCTGCCTGCGCTATCAAACGCATCATCTCCTAGACTACCAAATGCCTCAGCAGCTTTTTTCTTCATAAGTAATATAGAGTCCTCTCCTAGCTCTTCGACTGCTTCCTTACCTAGTCTCTTTCGTAATGTTTCCTTGATGATGATCTCTCCTGCTTCTTCTATAGTATCGGCAGCTACACCTCTTCGCAGAATAAACCTGGCTGAATTCTTGATGGCTGTTAAGAAAACATCTCCTACAGCCCCCACCGCTGCACGCATCTGTTGTTTGAACGGTACAATCTTTCCTGCTAGCTTTACTGTTCCTCCGACTAATTTGCCTCCTACTTTTACAACGCCTACTAATGGTCGGATAACTGGGGCCGCGATCCTTCCAAGGCCCATAGTGATTACACTTAAGGTGCTGATAGCGATTTCTGTACCGATAATAGCAGCAAAACCAACTTGATAGCTATCCATTTCCCAGTAAGTTGCCTCCTCTTGTGGAAATTTCTCATAGAATAAGATATAATTAGGATCTCCATAAGCTGCTAACCATTCTTCAGAAAGATAGCCGATTGCTCCCCCAACCCCACTTCTCTCAGCAAATTCCTGCGGCAACGCAAAATTATTCACTTTATAGCCGAAAGATAATCTATTAGTATCAGCTTCACAGGCATTTCCTAAAGAGTCGGCGTGAAAAAATACTTCATTAAGGCCATCATTATTTGCGCAGATGCTCACTTGCTGGCCTTCTCTGCTTGTAAAATAATCATCCGGCAGTTTCTCCCAGTTGAGGTTCTCAGAATTGAAAATACTATACCAGCTTCCGCCTGTGATATCCTCGACTTCATTAGCGCAGGTATCTTTAGGAATGTGTTTGAATCGCTCGCTGAGATAATAACAGATATTCCACTTCTCCTTTTCCAGATAGGAAAGAAAGTCCTTTTCAGAGAGTTTATCAATTGCAGGAAGATGTTTATACCCATCCTCAAAGACAATAGAATAACAATTAGTATTTTCAGTATCTTTATCATGGAAGATAAGCCAGCAGTTGATCGTACCGATAGCCAATTCCCGTAATCCTTCATCATACGTAGCAGAAGGAGAGACAAACACCGTCTCCCTATCATAATACGTCGGCTTGATATCGACGCTGCCGAAAGATCTCATATAAGGCTCCTGCAGTTTCTTCCGTTCTGCAGGTGTTTTGAACACATTGGGATCGAAAAGGCCAAGGACTTTGTCCTTCTCCTCTTTATAAGTATCAATATAAGCCAGGCTATTGACAGCAAATATCAATCCATTGACAGAATTGACAGCATTCTGGTTCATCTGTTGGGTAAGGTTGAATCGTTCCTGCATCTCCTGATCGAATTGGCTGATATTCGCATTTCCCAGAAGATATTGCACCGGTGTGCTGCTCAGGTCAGCCATGATTCTCCAGCCCGATACGATGACAAAGAATACTATGATTCCTTTTATAATCGTGGCCAGTGTGAATGCTTCTCCTTTTTTCATGTTCCGAAAAGATTATCTAAAAGGGCAAACGAGCTCCCCTTGAATTTTCCGATGATCAGTAGGATGACGATAAGTACTAAGAGTACAAAGAGGAACCATCCGATAAAGTCCCATGTTATTGCTTTCTTCAGGCGAGTACGTCGCATATTTGAGCCACCTCACTGTAAAGTACTACATCCATCACATTGACAAATTCCTTTCCTTCCTCTGTCTCAATGCTTAGCCAATTCTCCTTGATATAATCCCATGCGCTAGATGAAAGAGCATCTACTTGATGTTGGTTTATTGCCTTGAACACAATAGCGTAGGATTCTTTCAAAGAATAATCATAATAGGGAAACTGAAACGCATCTACGGGATCCAGCGTCAGTTCATAATAGCTGATCTCATGATACTTGGGTTTTTTCGACCGCATATAATTATCGAGTGTAAGATCCAGACCAGAGTATTCTAATGGACCGAATTTTGAATAGCGGACTTCATTATCTATGATACCCTCGAATTTTTTCTGGACAGAAGTATCAAAGGTGAATTGCGCGCACATCACACATTGTCTGCTCGTGTCCCATGCATCCAACACTTGCAGCCTGCCTTGAGCAAATTGGTCCCAGCAGTCAAATATCAACCCAGAGATGACTTTATTGGAGGCATTGAGATAGCATTCCTGACCTTTCTCATTGTCGAGTTTCCCGCATTTGATCTTGTGCTCAGTATCTGTCTTCCTAGATTCAATAGTGTATTTATTCTCAAAGAGCGTGACATATCTGGTTGGACAATCAAGTTCAAAGCCTTCTGTATTGGCGACCGGCAACCTGCCTTTTGAGTTCCAGATGACTGATTGTACACAGGTCTGTTTATCATAGAAAGGGGATGTTCCCTGATCTATCTTCTTGATGAGCAGCATCCCTATTCCGCTCACTACCAAAGCGAGGATAAGCATAGCCAAAAACCCAGCTGCGATTCCTTTTTTCATGGTAGTCTAAGATAGGTTGAAGCATATCTATAGATGATGATGAGCAGAACAATGACAAAGATCCATATCCAGATCATATTGGTGCCGCTTTCAATAGGCTGACCCTCTGCCGCTAACTCTGCTCTCTTACCTAAAACTCCATTCTCCATCCTAATCAGTATAAAAATTGCTATACTAGTATATAAATATTATCCTTCAATCAGGCAACAGACCTTATTTGGAGGCACATCATAGAATTGCCCATTGACAGGGCTTCCTTTCTCTAGACAATCAGACTTAGAAAGGGTGCTTTTATTCTCTCCGGCGCAAGACACGCTTGCTGTACTTTTTTCCAGATCATCAGTGAAGGAGATGATGCCTGAAAAGAAAAAGAGGACAATCACAAGAAAGATAACAGCAGAGATAACAGCAAAGACTTTAGTGGGATTGACGGTTACCATCAACCCATGCTAACCCACTTTCTTCTTCGAACAGCAGATATTATCGCCTTCCACATCAAGATATCTGCCTGGAAGCACCTGATCGCATTCTGATCTCAGTGTGGGTTCTCCACCTAATGAAACGCATTTTTGCGCTTCATCTATTCCCAAGCCGAATAAACTGATCCTTCCAGTGAAGACAGCGATAAGAACAACAAGTACAATCAGAGCTATAGCAGCTACAATGATGACATTGATGGATATGCCTTGTGCCTTCCTTGAAAATCCTTGATTTTCGAGGCGCTCGAACATCTTTGATGGTTGACGTTTCATAGTATCCCTCTTTTAGTTTGTTTCCGGATTTCTATTATATAAATATATCGATAAGTTCAGTCCCCCTCACAGATAAACAAGCTCAAATAAAGGGTATTGGGTGGGTTTAAAGGAAGGGGCTGCTGCTTCATCCTCCTATTGCCTGTGCAATCGTCGTCATCAAAAGTGAGTATGTCCTTGCTCGTCCCTTCAATATCATTAGGATCAAAGCTGGCATAAAAATTGTAATTGATGTTCCATGAGTTGAAGGTGGACCCGAATAGCTCACCGAGCTTGTTGCGGAGATAAAAGCAGGAATACGCATCAGGATTGCTGCATCGTATTCTTCCATCTGGAGGATTGTTAGCACAATCCTGGAAAAGCGTGCTCATCTTGATATCTGAGCAATCTGGGTTGTTCGTCTCCATCATCGCATTCAGAAAGTTTGCAGCCATCTCGCTCTCAGCAAACTCTTTTCCGATAGGCTCTGATGGAGGCCTTAAGATCACAAATCTGACAACAAAAAGGAAAACAAGGCTTAGGAGGACGACTACTATCGCCAGCCCCATCAGTTCCATCTGGCTCTTCTTGTTCATTTATAGACCTCGACGACCATCACACCGAAATAATAGTTCTGTGTAAAAGGATCAAAGAGTGAGATAGGGAAATAAGAAGGCAGCTTGCTGTCCCAATCATCTGGCTGGACATTGTAGATCTCCCATTCATCAGGCCAGTTTCCGGTTCTAGGGTAGATATAGTATATAGTTATCCTGCTGAAAGCAAAAAGATCGAAATAATCAGCAGCATTATTGGACATGACTGTTGTGGCTGCTTCTACCTTCAAGAGATCAACGCAATTGCTCTTGACAATATTGTCCTGAGAACATTGCAGTTCAGGCAAAGAGGATGCGATCTGAGCCACTTGGATCTTTGAAAGTTCCTCATACTGGTCCAGTTTCTCCGCAAGGCTGGATTTAGCAATCCTTGTGTAAAAAACCAATCCCAAAATCACGATGATAAAGAAGATGAACAGGACTACTATAGTCTCCATCATCTGGATCTGGCCCTTCTTTCGGATTCGCATCAATACACCAACACACAGCTTGCTTTCTGTGCATCTCTGTTCGAAAAGATAAATTGTTCGTAATTATCAATAAGTTCAAAATAGGGGTCTGCCGGATCGATGAGCAGATCAAAAAATCCGCTCACGCCTGCGAAAGCCTGTTCGCATCTGCTGTCTCCCTCGTCAACATAATTATTATACATCTGGTTCGCCCTGTCTGAATAGATCTCCGCCACTGAATCTAATCTATCGAATGCCTTCTTCATCACACAGTCATATTCTTCGTTGTCTTCTGAAAAGATCGCTCCCAAAAGAGATGCATCGCTGAAATAATCTGCCGATCCGATAGATCTGAACTCCTGCGGTGTGCTTGGGTGTGTCTTCCGTAGGAACTCCACATCGCCGCTCAGCAGATCCCCTTGGACAACCAGGCCGGTTGCATCAATGACATCCATCTTCCTGAATTCATCTAAAAAGCCCTCATCAATATTGGTATTGACAAAGATCGCCCGTACTTTGAAATTGTTTTGATTGATAATGGTGGAAGGATTGAAATCAGCAGTCAATTCAGCAGGAAAATTGCTCCGCAAGAACGCATAGACTTCATCTCCTTCATCACCGAAGAACAGATAGCGTATTCTTGGAGAGCTGACGTACAGGAAATTAGTCACCCTGAACGGAACATCCCATCCTTTTGTCCATGTGATGATGTCTTCTTTCTCCAGTCTCGAAGGGGCAAAGACGATCTTATTCCTGATGTTCCTGCTGCTTTTTCCGATAGTATAGTCATTGCAGGTGAACTCCACGCTCTTGAAAGGTATTTCGACAAGATTGACGGTCTCTTTCGTGACCGATGCTCCTGTGAAAATCGAGTCAAGATAGGTAACAAGTGTGGTAGATGTCTCTTGCTCAGCGCTACTCTGGGCCCATCTCACCAAAGAAAAGAAGAACAGAAAGATCAAAGCTCCCGCGACAAGAACCAGGATCCAATTGAACTGTATCTCAATTTCCGCTTTCCGAGATTTTGACATAGGTACCTTTTCCCTCTATCTCCAATTTGATTTTTCCTCTCACAACGTCATAGCATTCAAAGACTCCTGAAGAAAGAGATATCTTGCCGATGTCATAGCTTTCTACCACTTCGTTTTTCGCCCCCACCAAAAAGACATTCTTCGTCGGTTCTGCATTATCTTCGATAGTATCATAGATCAGAGGATAGCCGGTGAACTCAATCTCTCCATAGAAAACACCATCATACGTGACAAAGCACACTTCATGATAATCTGTAGTGAGATGAAACTCAACATTCTTGACCGTTCCGTATTGGTTGGTGATGGAATCTATAGCCCTCTCCATATCCTTCTGGAAGTTAAGAAGGGTGATTGAATCTGTCCTGTTCTGAAAATCCCTGATCGCTTGGTAGCCGAAGATGAGCAGCACCCCGACGATAACCACAGCGACAATATAGACAAATATCTGGCCGGCGATTTGCGCCTTATTCATGAGAGAACACCTCTATTTTTTTCTCTTTTTTTTGACTGTTTTTTTAGTGGTCCTTTTTTTGGTTGTTTTTTTGATCGCTTTTTTCTTCGCAGCCTTTTTCTTGGCAGGCTTCTTTATCTTTATCCTTTCTACTTTCTTCTCAATTTCCTGGAACTTCCTATCGAGATTATCCGAATGCTCAGCTAATCCTCTTTTGATGTCAGAGGTAGCGACCTTTGAGATTTTCGAGATTGCATCGGCCGCTGTCGGCTTCTTCGTTTTCCGTACAGGCAGCTTTCGTATTTGAGGCTTCTTATCCTTGTCGATGATCGTAGAGAGCTTCTTGAACACATCCTCGTCTGGTTTTATCGCTCCCTTCTTTATCGCGCCCTGCTTTGCCGCCATATCTTTCTTTGGTTCTGTCTTCGGCTCTTCTTTCTTGACAGGCTGCGTTATAGGCTTGATTTGCGGTTTATCTGCCTTCGTCCCGAAAGCATCGAATGCGGTGCTTCTCTTGAACTGTCTCTTCTGTCTTCTTTTCGCTACAGCACCGGGCCTTCTCATCGCTATAGGTTTGAGAGGCTTTCGCATCATCTGCCCCTGCATCGGCAATGGCCTTCTTGGGGGTTTTTTCTG
>JAAOYF010000018.1 GCA_018221205.1 Candidatus Woesearchaeota archaeon
CAGGTTAATGGTGATAATAAGTCTTAAACATAAGTAATATAAAACTCTCCCCAATTCTTTGCTCATGAGAAAATACCTGATTATAGCATTATGTCTGCTCATCATTCCGCTGGTGGCTGCCCAGGAAGGAAAAGTGCCGTTGTTGGCAGTAAGACAGATAGATGGCGGCTTGGAAGGGAGTTCTGCAGAGCTTTTCCTTGAGATAAAAGAAGGCACGGGCCGTGTCTTTGTCGATACATTTCCATTGAGCGAATTAGACACTCAGATCTCCATAAGATTCGCCAAGGAGATAGCCTGCGACTTTCTCGACGAAGATTGTGATGATAAAGATTTCATCTATACCATCAGGGCTGACACTCCTATAATAGGCGGCCCGAGTGCTGGGGCTGCCGCGACGATGCTCACAGTAGCTGTCCTGACTGATTCATCCTATAGGGAAGATGTGGGCTTGACCGGCACGATAAACTCAGGAGGATTGATCGGCTTTGTCGGCGGTGTGAAAGAGAAGATTGAGGCGAGTGCAGACACTGGCCTGAAGACTGTCTTGATCCCTCAAGGCGAGAACACAAAGATCAACAAGTCCGATAATAACTCTATCGACATCATCGAATTCGGTGAAGGGCTGGGGGTGGAAGTCATCGAAGTCATCGACTTGAATGATGCGTTAAGGATATTCACTGGAAAAGAATTCAGGCAGGATGATGAAGAGATCGAGATATCCTCTTCATATAAAGATACCATGAAAGGATTGGCAGTAAGCCTCTGTGAAAGGAATAGTGATCTGAAGAAGAGGGTAAAACCGCCTGAAAATGATTCAACCTATGATTCTGCAGTCAATTTATCTCAAAAAGGGGATGAAGCATTCAAGGAAGAGCAATATTATGCCGCAGCCTCCTATTGCTTCGGCTCTAATGTACGCTTTAATGAGGTCTTCCTCGAAGAAAGGAATTTCTCAACGAAAGAGTACAGGCAATTGATACTAGAATTAGGAGAAAAGATCGATGAGTTTGAACGTTTCATCGAAAGCAAAGAGATCAAGACCATAACTGATCTGGAGAGTTTCATGGTCGTGAAAGAACGATTGGAAGAGGCGAGAAGATTGATCAACGTTTCAGATAATGCTTCCATTGCCCCTATCTACGCCTTTGCGAATGAAAGGCTGCGATCAGCATATTCCTGGGCTGAATTCTTTAATAATGAAGGACGTGAATTGGAATTGGATGAAGAGTCATTGAGAGCATCCTGCAGGCAGCGTATATCCGAAGCAGAGGAACGCCTGCAGTACGCGGCCTTGAATATCCCTTTGAATCTTAACGGCCCTAGAGCAGACCTAAAGCGCGCTTATGAAGATTTCAACAACGATGAATACGCACTTTGCTTATTCAGGGCATCGAAAGCCAAAGCAGAAGCCAATATCGTACTTAACTCAATAGGTGTTTCCTCTGATTTCATCCCTACAATCGTCGACACCAAGCTCAATGTAGCGGCGAGAGTCATTGTTGACGCAGGAAAGAAGGATATCTTCCCTGTTTTAGGATATAGTTATTTTGAATACGCGAATAACCTAAAAGAATCTGATCGGTTTTCCGCCCTGCTCTATGCAGAATATGCGCTGGAACTCTCAAACCTCGATATCTACTTCAAAGAGAAAGAAAGAAGGGTCTTGCCTGATATCGATACTGATAAGATGGTGCTTGTGGTTATCGGTATTGTGATTGGGATAGTTATCGGTCTTTTCATTCAAAAGCCTAAAAGACCCAAAAAGAAGAGTAGAAAAACCCAACAAGGCCGTGGAGCCCTGCTGGGAAAAAAGAGGTGATAGATTCCTTCCCAAAGTTCTCACTTCAGGATAGAATACATATCTTTTTACTGAAGAGTAACGATTTTATTTAAAGATTTCTATGATAAAAAATATCCTTAATAAGTCCCCAATCGGTGATACTATCTTTTAGAAGCTCTCCGGAAAATCTCCAGGCAGCCTTTTATTGAGAGAAAAACCTCTGTTCATGATGAAAAATTCCATCATCATGTACCTAGTGCTCCTTTCTGCCTGCCAGAATGTCGAGATTCCGAGAGAGACGGGCTCACCGATCGAGATATATTTCTGTCCAGAAGACAATTGCGGGCAGATTCTATCCCAAAATCTTCAAGAAGCGAAAAAATCCATCCATTGTGCTTTTTTTGATCTGGATCTGGAAGAAATAATCAATATCCTGGAGAGAAAATCAAAAGAGATAGAAGTAAAGCTTGTCATCGACTCTGATAATGCTATCAGGACAAAAGTGCCGATAGTCATGGATGATAAAAAGCAGCTCTCGCATAATAAATTCTGCATCATCGATCATAAGAGGGTGATAACAGGCAGCTTCAACCCGACGGAGAATGGCAACACCAAGAACAACAATAATCTTATCATCATTCCATCAAGATATCTCGCCGATAACTATGAAAGTGAATTCTCTGAGCTCTGGCAGAGGAGATTTGGAGAAGGGAAAAAGGTCGCATATCCTAAAGTGATATATAATGGGATTGAGCTGAAGAATTTTTTCTGCCCTGAAGATGGCTGCGCAGGCAAAGTCTCAGAAGAACTCAGAAAAGCAGAACATTCCATCTATTTTATGCTCTTCACCTTGACAGACGAGAATATAGCAGACGCTATGCTCATGTCGAATGCGACGATCAAAGGGATGATGGAGAAATTGCATGCAGGAAGCAGATACAGTCAGTTCACGCGCTTGAAAGAATTCGGCCTTGATGTGAAAAGAGATGAAAACAAAGGCATGATGCACCATAAAGTGTTCATCATCGATAACCGAACAGTTATTACCGGTTCTTATAACCCAACCAATGCAGGTGACAAAAAAAATGATGAAAATGTCCTTATCATCCACAGTCCAAGACTTGCCCGGCGCTACCTAGAAGAGTTTAATTCCTTCTTACCGAGGGACCAGCTCCTCGAATCGTTACAGAAGAGCTGATACTCTTGTAACCTCATAGGCTTTGCCTACGGTGGGAGAAGCGATTCAACAGAAAACTATTTAAATTTCCTAGAATATGTTGCTCAAATCAAAATGGAAGAACCAGCTGAAGAGCAGTATATCGAAGAAAAATACGATGATGACGATGACGATAATGAGAAGACTGACTATGACAGCTTCGAAGAAGAGAGTTATGAAGATGACGAAGTCCATTGACAATATTTTTAAATGAGTTCTTGTTCTGATTTCCCATGGATCTCGTAATCGTCGGCAGTATAGGCATTGATGACATCAAGACTCCTTTCGGTGAGAAAAAAGATATTCTAGGCGGGAGTGCGGTCTATGCATCGTATGCAGCGTCCTTTTTCGCTCAGCCGGGGATGGTCTCGATAAAGGGGACAGATCTTGCTGATGAAGAGCTTGAATTTCTGAAGAAAAAAGAGATCTCATTGGAAGGCATCTCGACAAAAGGAAAGAATTTTCGATGGTCTGGCAGCTATGAATTCGATATGAACGAAGCAAAGACCTTGAAGACAGAGATCAATTCTCTTGCTGATTTCGATCCTACTGTTCCCGATTCCTATAAAGATGCCAAATATATCTTTCTAGCCAACACTGATCCAGATGTGCAGATCAAAGTCATTGAAGAGATGAAAAATCCAGAGCTTATTGTTCTCGACACGATGAATTTTTGGATTGAGAGTAAGAAAGAGAAGCTGCTGGAGGCAATAAAGAAATCACATGTCCTGATCTTCAATGAAGGAGAAGCAAAACAGCTTTTTGACACTCCTAACCTCATCAAAGCAGGCAAAGAAGCATTGAAACTTGGCCTGAAAGCAGTCATCATCAAGAAAGGAGAACATGGTTCGCTCTTATTCGAAGAAAAAGGTCTCTTCAACTGTCCTGGCTATCCTTTAGAAGAATTAAAAGATCCCACAGGCTGCGGCGATACATTCGGTGGAGCATTCATCGGCTATTATGCTAAGGCCAAAGATATAAGGAAAGCGATGGTCTATGGATCTGTCCTCGCTTCTTTCAATGCAGAAGATTTCGGCCTCAATAACTTAAGAAAGATAACCCAAAAAGACATCGATGAGCGATTCGAAGAGATGAAGTCTTTACGATCATTTTGATGAATATCAAAGATAACATAAAGGAAATTCTTGAAGAATGTAAAGGGGTCAAAGTACTGGCAGCTGTGAAAGGACGTTCTCCAGAGGAGATAAACGAAGCAATCAAAGCCGGCATCCAGGTAATCGGAGAGAATTATGTTCAGGATGCAGAAAAAAAGATTCCTGCAATCAAAAAGGTCCCTCTACACTGCATCGGCCATCTCCAGATGAATAAAGTCAAGAAAGCAGTGAAGATCTTTGACATGATCCAGACCGTCGATTCGGAAAAGCTCGCAGCTGAAATAAATAAACAATCAAAAGGGCTAGGCAAAATCATACCTGTCTTGATTGAGGTCAATTCCGCTCGAGAGCAGAATAAGGCAGGCTGTATGCCTGAAGACGTAGAAGAATTAGCAGAAAAGATTTCTGAGATGAAGAATCTTGAATTGAAAGGCCTCATGACCATGGGTCCTGAAGAAGATGTGCAGCCTTATTTCAAGCTGACAAAGCAGCTGTTTGATAAGATAAAAGAAAAATATAACATTTCAATCTTGTCGATGGGAATGTCTGATTCTTACGGGCTCGCCATACAAGAAGGCGCGACCATGGTAAGGATCGGAACGAGACTGTTCAAGGCCAGATAGCCAGGATTCCTCCCATGACGAGCATACCCACTAAATTATAGGCTGTGTTCAATAAAAACAGTTGGAATTTCTTCTTCTCCCACAAAACCTGTCCAAATTGTACTGTTACGATAAAGCCTAGCCAGAGCCAAAATCCTGTCTGCATGCCCTGCACAAATGTTATTGCGCTTGTATAGGCGATGAACAGTGCCAGGACATAGGCCATGACCAATGTCGCGATGATATTAAGGAGATATGAGCTTCCTGCATTCTTGCTCATCTCCTTCATCTTTCGTTGGCTGATGCCCATCAGCTTGATCCATTGCTTACCGAATCCTTTCAGGCTGTACCACCACATGCCGATAAGCATCGCAACAATAGCTACAACGACAATGGCTATCCAATTAACTGTAGGTAACATGTTTCCACCTCCATGGATATAAAATAAAGGAAACCGGGATCAGAAGTAAAGTGTTGTTGGGGGCACTTTTAATCCCGGTCCTTAAAAACGCGATTGACATATCAGAGTTCCTCCTTGATATTGGTGGTTGCGATCATGGTTGTTGTTTCCACCCTCTGTTCCTTGCGGAATTTGATGATAAAATCATTGAACTCTCCGACATCTGCAAATTTCATCTTGACCAAGAGATCATATTCTCCTGTCACGCCGAAAACTTCCTTGAGATGCTTGTTCCGGAAGAACGTATCTGCGATATCGACTCCTGGCTTGGTCTTGATGAGCATGAAGACGATAAAATCCTCTCCTACAAGTTTGTTGTCCAACTTGACTGTGAACTTTTCGATGACATTTTTCTTCAGCTTCATAAGACGTTGATGGACAGTAGAAGGCCGAAGTTGTGTCTTCTTCGCGATATCCCTGATGGGCATACGCGAATTCCCTCGTAGAACAGAAAGAATCTTATTGTCCTTGTTATCAAGCATATCAAAATGGTGTGTCCAACTAATATATAAATATTATTATATTTGTCTATATATTTAATAGATTATTGGACAAATTAGATATTTTCTGAGAGAAAATATATATTATATCCAATCTACCTTATTGTTGGTGATACAATGGATGAAACTCAAAACTATAAGATCAAAGATATCTCTTTAGCTGATTTCGGAAGAAAAGAGATTGAGATGGCTGAGATTGAGATGCCTGGCCTGATGACAGTGAGAAAAAAGTATTCTGCTGAAAAGCCGTTGAAAGGTTCAAGAATAACCGGCAGCTTGCATATGACTATCCAGACTGCAGTCTTGATCGAGACATTGGTGGAATTGGGTGCTGAAGTGAGATGGGCATCCTGCAATATCTATTCTACACAGGATCATGCTGCTGCTGCCATTGCCAAAACAGGCGTCCCTGTCTTTGCCTGGAAAGGAGAAACTCTAGCCGAATATTGGTGGTGCACCAAAAAAGCATTGGATTTTGATGGAAAAGGCCCTAATTTGATAGTAGATGATGGGGGGGATGCTACATTGATGATCCATAAAGGCGTTGAAGTTGAAAAAGACCCTTCTCTCTTGGAAAAAGATTACAGCAAAGAAGGAGAGGATTTTAGGGAATTGATGGATCAATTAAAAGGGATCTATAAAGAAGACAAAGAAAGATGGACAAAAATCTCTAAGGAGATAAAAGGAGTTTCAGAAGAGACAACAACAGGTGTGCATAGGCTCTATCAGATGATGGAAGAGAAATCTCTTTTGTTCCCAGCAATGAACGTCAATGATTCTGTTACGAAATCAAAATTTGATAATCTCTACGGCTGCAGAGAAAGCTTGGCAGACGGCATAAAGAGAGGGACTGATATCATGGTTGCAGGAAAAGTTGTAGTGGTATGCGGCTATGGTGATGTCGGAAAAGGCTGCTGCCAATCCATGAAAGGCTTCGGAGCAAGAGTTATAGTGACAGAGATTGATCCTATCTGTGCCTTGCAGGCAGCGATGGAAGGCTATGAAGTCAAGACAGTAGAGGACGTGACCGGAGAAGGCGATATTTTCGTAACCACTACTGGAAACAAGGATATCATCACACTTGAACATATGAAAAAGATGAAAGACCATGCTATCGTCTGTAACATCGGCCATTTTGATAACGAGATTCAGGTTGAGCAATTGGAAAGACTGCCCGGAATCAAAGAGGTCAATATCAAGCCTCAGGTGGATAAGTTCATCTTTCCAGACGGCCACTCCATTATTCTTCTATCAAAAGGAAGATTGGTCAATCTCGGAAATGCGACAGGTCATCCGAGCTTTGTGATGAGCAACTCATTTACTAATCAGACTCTTGCCCAAATCAATCTATGGAAGAACCAGTACAAGATAGGGGTCTATACCTTGCCGAAAAAGTTGGATGAAGAAGTGGCAAGGTTCCATTTGGATAAGCTAGGGGCGAAGCTGACAAAGCTATCGAAAGAACAGGCAGACTACCTCGGTATAAAGCAGGAAGGCCCTTACAAACCAGAGCATTATCGATATTGAACTCACAATCGCGGCCTTTAGAAATGACCTCCTCCCCGACTTGAAAGTCGGGGTATCCGCTTAAGCTTCTGCGTGGTGTTGTTCTTGATTTACTATGTACTTGA
>JAAOYF010000019.1 GCA_018221205.1 Candidatus Woesearchaeota archaeon
GCGGACAAATCTTCATTAAAGTTCACCTCATTCTTTTTTGAGATGAACTTATTTATTAATCTGTCGATTAGTTAACACTGTCCTGAGGAGGTTTTTCCCAAAAATTCGAGCTTGCTCGAAACTCATCCAAGCATAGCTTTGAGTAGCAAAGTTTATAAAGTATTTCGCTTCATATAATCTTTAGTAGGTTTAATGCTAAAAGAGAGGATGATAGAATGGCTGATGAAAGCTACGGAATAATGCCTTTTTCTGAAATTAAAGACTTAAAAAAGCAGATTACAACGCTGAAAGAGAAAGATACTGGACACTCTGAAGAACTCATCGATTCGATGAATCGATTGACACAAAATATGGACGGCATGCTGCAGCTCTTCAAATCTGCAGCTGATGAGATGAAACTGGAAGAGCAGGAAGAAGAAGCCCTTTCGAGACAGATCCAGCCTATGATCGCTAAATTAGACGAGGTCATGGAGCAGAACAAGGTCATTGCAGAAGGAATGGTGGCTATCTCGGATATTGTCAAGGAACGGCTGCCTGATAAGCAAGTTGAAAGACCTGTCTTTCCCCGACCTCGGCAAGCACCGAGCATGCCTCCTCCAAGCGCTCCTCCTCCAGGAATGCCTGAGCCGCCGGGAGGGATGGCGATGCCTCCACCGGGTGGAGTATTCCCTCCTCCAGGAGCACCGCCTTCGAGAATGGCACCTCCGCCGCCAGGAATGGGATCTCCACCTGATCTAGATTCTGATATCCCACCGCCTCCAAGTAGTATGCCTGAAGGATTAGGCAGTCCTCCTCCACCTGGCCCCTCTCCTTTTGATCAAAAAAGGAAGAAAGGATTCTTCAAATGAGTGAACTCAGCCCTGCCAAGATGAGGAGATTCATCAAGCATCTTTGCATCATCACGAATAAGTATTATGATCGTGAGCAGGCACAGCTGGATGTGAATGAACACGTCAGAAAGATGAAGGATAGTGATGTGGATCATGGCTTGTCCAGACTGAATAAGAAAATCAACAAGCTTCTTGATAAGGAATTACAGATAGCTGAACTTGGCAACGGAAAGAAACTCTCCCCTTCTATGAAGAAAGCATTGGAACTGCTCAAGAAAGAGCTTTCGTTGTCTGAAGGCCAACGGAAGAAGCTGCTCCGGGAGAATAGCGTTTTGCGGAACCATCTTGAAGGGCTGCAGGATGTCACAGAAGAAGTGGTGAAGCATAAAACAAAATCCTTGAGCAGGATGAAGAAGATCGAAGGAAAGGTCAACCTGAAGTATCGGTCACATCTTCTCTATGAGCTCCATGATAAAGTCGATGAGCTCGAGGATCAATACAATAAACTTTCCCGGGATAAATCGCAGGATCCTGCCCGACTCTATAAGGTCGAGCAGAGACTTAAATTATATAAAAAGAAATTAAAGCTTCTCTCATAGATCTTTGGGCATCACTGTTGTGCGGCCATTCATTACTGCTCTCTTGCATGCATCAGTTATCATATGCTCGACTTTCTTTGTCAACTCCTGAGAAAGATTGGAAGCTACATTCAGTTGCTTGTTCTCATGCTGCGCCAGCTCTTTGACGCGTGATGCTACTATTAAGGTCTTTGCCATCATACCACCTCATATCTTACTATCCATGGGTTTTTATAAAAGTTGCTATTTATGCGTATACCAGAATCGCCAGTGATTCTTGTCATCCAATCTGCAGAATCCAAAACGTTCGAACTGGATGATGTCGCCTTCTTTTAGAGAGTGAATATTATGTTCTGCCACACCTTTCTTAACTTCCTTATCAGGCATGAGCACCTCTATGTCTATGTTCTTTTCCTTAGGCAGCCAGTTGATGACTCGTTTCCCTTTGAACTCCTCATAGTTCTCTGATATGCACTCGAATCTGTCTCCTTTCTTGATTATATTGATGCAGTCCATCAGCCTTGTCTCTTCTTCCATAGCATTGATATCTTTTTCTGACAGGATGAATGTTCCATCGACTTTGAGCTTTCTGCCGCCTTTCTTCTCATTCGGATTCAGGTGGAGCTCTACTTCTTTTTTTGGAGCGTTTTCAATAGTGATCCCTTTTGGATCGAAAATTGCAGAGTAGCGTCTTGCTTCGTTGTCCAGCAATCTCTTGTTGTGAAGGATGAGATCATCCCATGTCATGGTGGCTTCTGCTTTCGAGATTCCGGTTGAAATGACGAAATTCTTTATGGCTTCTGGTAAAAAACCTCGTCTTCTTAGTGCAACCAAAGTTGTCAATGAAGGATCGTCCCAGCCCATAAGTTCTTTGCTCTCGACTTTTTCCCTTATGATCCTTCCTGAAGAGACAACTCCTGTCAGGTTGAAACGGCCGAACTCATAGGTATCTGTTACAGTCATATCGAGATTCTTCTGGATCCATCTCTGCAGTTCAGCGCGCATCTCGAATTCCTTGCTTCTCAATCTGATATCGATCTCTGAATGGGCATCCATGATGGCATTCTGGAAATCATAGGTCGGCCAGATCTTGTATTTCTTCCCTTTTCTAGGGTGCTCTGTTTCGATGATCCTGAAGATTGTCGGATCGCGCATGGTGCTGTTCTTATGCTTGAGGTCAATCTTCAGCCTTAAGATAGCTGCTCCTTCAACAGCTGTAGGCATGGTCTTCCATTGAGCAAGATTCTCTTCCATTGCATTGTCCCTATATAATGTGGGTTTTCCTGTGTCCCTGCTTTTCTTGACTTCTTCTTGTGACGAGAGGTCTAAATATGCAAGGCCTTTCTTGATCAATACCTCTGCCTTTTCATAGAACAGGTCCATGAAATCTGAAGCATACAATAATTTATCCCATTTCACGCCAAGCCACTTGAAATCATGTTCCATGGCTTCATAATACTCTTTCTTTGCTATTTTGGGATTGGTGTCTTCGAAACGCAGGATGAACTTTCCTTTGTATTGCTTTGCGAGAAGATAGTTCAATAGGCAAGCTTTTGCATGGCCGATATGAGGATATTTCTCTGGGCCTGGCGGAAATGCAGTGGTAACCCCTTCTTTCACTTTAAGGAACTCGAAGATATTCCTTTCTTTCTTCTCTTTCTTCTCCAATAATTCAGGCGCTAATCTTTCAAGCTCTTTCTTCATCTCATCTACAGAAAGCTTATGGGTCTCCTTGAGAATCTCTTGGATCTTTTTTGAGAGCTCTTTTGCCTGCTCCTTCAGTTCAGGCTGCTCTCCAAAGACTTTTCCTATAATGGCTCCGGGATTTGCCTTTCCTTTGAACTTGATAGCGTTCTGTAAAGCGTATTTTCTTATGAGGGAATCCATATCTTGGGGAAAAAAGAAAGAATTATATAAAATTAATGGAAATATCGAATTGTATGAAAATGGGAAGGATCCTCTTGATTCTTTTGGTGTTATTTGTATCTACTGATACTGTTTTTGCCGCCTCTTTTGAGCAGGGTATGTCTATCGCTGCTGGAGCAGTCATATTATTGTTCCTTATCTTTTTCTTCAGTACTATGGCCAAGCATAAATCTCATCCATCTGAGAGATCGTCTTCCCATGATCAAAAGACGAAAAAAGAGGAGCATCAAAGGAAGCAAGATAAAACAGATCTGGCCAAGCAGATCAAGGAGTATAATGCTGATCTACAGAATTTCCAGCAGATGAGAAGCCAGTATGGTGATGATGATCCACGAGTCGTGGAGTTAGGAAGGGTGATGCAGCAGAGACATGCTGAGTTGACTGCCCTTCTTCAGAGCATGCAGCAACAAGATGATGAAGAACGACGGAACATAGATCAGACACAGAGGGAAGATACAACCCGAGAAGGTGTTATCAATGAAGATATCAAGACAGAAGCACGAAGCTTCGCATATATAGAGAGGGAATTGCATGCCCTTGAGAGGGCTCTCGGGCATGCTAGCCGAGATGATGGTGGGGCTATCGTGGAGAGGATACAAAATGCGAGGGAGCAGCTCGGACTGCTGAAGAGTGCCCTCACAGACAATCATCTCGAGCTCGACATCATCCAGGGTGCGATAAATGCTGAAAGGAACGCTATCAGGGCACTTTCAGCTGAGGAGAATAAGATCGATAGGTTCATCAATGATCTCAAAAGGCTGCCTCTTATCCAGGATCATGACCGGAAGGTGAACCATATCCAATGGCTCCACACACCCTTGCACGATCTTACAGCAACAAAATGGAAGTTAGACGCAGATGTCCAAAAATTTCTCGAGCTGCATGAACGGATCAAGGCATTGGAGAGGAACAGGGCTGATTATTTTGAGCGGTCTCGTGAGATGATACAGGAGTTTGAACAACGCCATAGAACAAATCAAGAAGTGCCTCAACAATTCTTATTGCGGCCAGAGCATTACCAATGACCTCCTCCCCGACTTGAAAGTCGGGGTATCCGCTTAAGCTTCTGCGTGGTGTTGTTCTTGATTTACTATGTACTTGA
>JAAOYF010000020.1 GCA_018221205.1 Candidatus Woesearchaeota archaeon
ACACTGCCTTCACTTATCTTGTCTTTTAATGAGTTAATCTGTACTGCTTGGACAAGGGAAAAAGACAACAGAACAATGATGATCCCCATGATGATGTAATTTGTGTTTGACTTCTTTTTTTTCATCTTAACAGCCTCCGACCATACCGCCTCCAGCGGCAAGCCCTTTCTCTATCCCTCTGTATTTGTTGCTGGCGAGATTAGTGCCTGATAATTCTATGCCCTGGCCAGTGAGGACCTCTGCTTTCTGCTGCATCTGTGTAGGGAAGAAGAGTGCTTTCCACTTTCCTACTTCAGCAAGAATCTCCTCGTCAGTATATTCATCACCATGCTCTGTTATAAGGTACTTTGCTAATCCTCTCATCGCATAACTATGGGCGCAACCACATGCTGATTCGCCGTTCTCAAAGATTATCGATCGTGCACCGCAGCAATATTCGCAGGAGATGCCATCCTCAAGCTTGTAGAGGGCATTGATATAGCGTTCTTTGTCTGCTCCCCCTAAATTCATGGTCCTGTCGAATTGAGCCAGCTTCTTTATGGTGAGATCTGCCCTAGCTGGATCATAAGGGGAGACGTCATCATAGCTTAGCTGGAGCTCTTCTCCATAGATCTCCGGCACTCCGCTCGGGATTATATCAGATTTAGCTGACAGCTCTACTTTCGTTGATTTGGCTGCTTGACTCTCAACTATGTTGATGGCTGCGATCTGATATGAATTGAAAATCACAACAATCATTGCAACTGCCAAAAGGCCCATAATCATCTTCTCTTGTTTCATGAATCTCACCATGCTCAAAGAAAGATTGAAACAGCTTATACTATATACTGGTGAAACTAGTTTCACCTAAGAACAACGATATTGGTCATGCCTCTGCGCTTACGGTCGATGATCCCTTTCTGCTCTAATCTGTCGAGGATCCTCGTCATCTTCACCTTGGTCCAGCCTGTCTCTTTGATGAGATCGCTCTGGTAGAGAGAACCCTGGCTGGCTTTCAGCAGATCATAGATCCTTTTCTCTTCATGATCTAATCTAGAGGGTTTTGCCTTCTTAGGGATGTTTTTCGGCATGAAGATAAGGTAGAGGCCTGATCCAAGAATAAGGATGGCTATGGTGAAACTGATGAGGATAAACCATGAGGTGTTCGAGGTATGTGCAGGGCACTGGGCCATACCTTCTGAGCCAATGGATTGGCAGAGAAAAGTGTCTCTGGTGTCGATATCTGCCTTGATAAGAGAGAGCATGACTATCAGGAGGATAGACAGCGCAATATTCAGGTAGCCGGCATTCTTCACGGTAAACATGCTGCTATTGATTCGGGTATCCTATAAAAAGCTATCGCAACCTTAGAAAAAGTTAAATATGGGGCACTATGTAAGCTGCTTATGGAGCGGAACGATGAGGGCAAAGCTTTAGGATTGTCCTACTTCACTGTCGGATATAATATAGTAGAGGGGATTGTCTCGGTATTTTTTGGATCAATCTCCGGCAGCATCGCATTGGTCGGTTTTGGATTGGATAGTTTCATTGAATCTCTTTCTGGCTCTATCATGATCTGGAGATTCAAAAAGCGGGAATATTCGAAACAAGACATAGAAAGAATCGAGAAGAAAGCGCTTCAACTGGTCGGATACACCTTTTTCGTACTGGCACTCTATGTGCTCTATGAATCTTTGACAAGATTGTATTTTGCTGAAGCATCCTCTCCATCATTAGCGGGCATCATTATCACCATCATTTCACTCATCATCATGCCGATCCTCTATCATAAGAAACACCGCCTTGGACATCAATTGCACAGCAGGAGCTTGATAGCAGACTCAAAGCAGACGATAGCCTGCATGCTACTTTCTGTTGCTGTACTCTTGGGTATAGCGCTGAACTGGCTCTTCGGCTTTTGGCAGGCAGACCCTATAGCAGGATTGGTTGTTTCACTTCTACTGATGAGAGAAGGCTATCTGGTAGTAAGAAACAAAGAATTATGCAGATGCTAGCTCTTGCTGAACTTAGTGAAAGAATATCGTTTCATAAGGAGTGAGTTGCTCACTACCGATACTGAGCTGAACGCCATGGCGATGCCTGCGATAATGGGGCTAAGGAGGAACCCGGTAAATGGGTATAACGCTCCTGCTGCTATCGGAATCCCTAAGGCGTTATAGAAGAAAGCCCAGAAGAGGTTCTGTTTAATCTTTTTCATCGTGTATCTTGACAAGTCCATTGCAGTGACGACATCCCTCAAATCTTCTTTGATAAGGACAATATCGCCTGATTCAATTGCGACATCTGTTCCAGAACCGATAGCTATTCCTATATCTGCTTGTGTCAGTGCAGGGGCGTCATTGATGCCGTCTCCTACCATAGCCACCCTTTTTCCCTCTTTCTGCAGAGCCTTGATAGTATCTGCTTTATCCTTGGGCATAACTTCAGCCAAGACGCGCTTCATGCCCAACTGTCTGGCGATGGCCTCTGCTGTTCGCTTGTTATCTCCTGTTATCATGATAGATTCCACACCCATTGCATTAAGTACGTTGACTGCCTCCTGAGAATACTCTTTGAGGGTATCTGCCACGGCGATTATCCCGGCCAATTTTTTATCAATGGCTATCATCATGGCTGTCTTTCCTTCATTTTCAAGCTGTTCAAGCTCTTTAGCTGCATCACTATAGTCGATATTCTTTCCTTCCATAAGCCTACGATTCCCTAAATCAATGAGCAATTTTTTGTAAGTAACCTCAATGCCCATTCCTGTTACTGAATTGAATTTATCAGGATCAGAAACCTGTAATTTTTCCTCTTTAGCTTGATTAACTATGGCTTCTCCTAATGGATGTTCTGAATTCTTCTCTGCTATGGCTGCGTAGAGTAATAAATCGCTTTTGGAGTAGTCTGATAGGGATAATATATCAGTTACCTGGGGTTTTCCTTTCGTCAATGTTCCGGTCTTGTCGAATACAATGGTGTTTATCTTTTGAGCCATCTGCAGGCTTTCCGCATTCTTGAACAGGATTCCGTTCTCAGCTCCTTTCCCTGTACCGACCATAATGGCAGTGGGTGTCGCTAATCCAAGAGCACAGGGACAAGCGATTATGAGAACTGCAACAAAGATGGATAACGTGAAGGCCAATCCGCCGAAGAAGAACCAGATGATGCTGGAGATGATTCCTATACTGACTACCACAGGAACAAAATATGCTGAGATCGTATCAGCAAGCTTCTGAATAGGGGCTTTGCTTCCTTGCGCTTCTTCCACTAATTTAACGATCTGGGCCAGAGCAGTCTCGGATCCTATTTTTGTGGTTCTGAACTTAAAGCTGCCTGTTCTGTTTATTGTCGCACCAATCACTTCAGAACCTTTTGTCTTCTCTACTGGGATGCTCTCTCCGGTTATCATACTTTCATCCACACTCGAGTGGCCTTCTGTGATAACTCCATCGACGGGAATCTTCTGTCCTGGCTTGACCACAACAATATCATCGACTGCTACTTCTTCAATAGGGATCTCTTTTTCCTCACCACTACGAATCACAATAGCAGTTCTGGCAGATAAGCCCATGAGTTTCTTTATGGCCTCGCTTGTCTTTCCCTTTGCTTTTGCTTCAAGGAACCGACCAAGCAGAATGAATGCTATCAAGATTCCAGCAACCTCAAAATATAACTGATCAAGATTTCCGACCAACGCAGCATACACACTATAGGCATATGCAGTGCCTGTTCCTATAGCAACAAGGGTATCCATGTTGGCTGTACGTGTTTTGATGACTGACCTAAAGCCTTTATGATAGAATTCATAGCCTACTATGATTATTGGAGTGGTTATGACAAACTGGATCAACGCCATATTTTTTCCTATGAAAGAACCTATAGGAAATCCTATATGGGGAGCCATGGCAAAATAAAGCAAAGGCAAAGACAGGAGAATAGCTATTATGGTTTTGTATTTCAACACCTTTATCTCCTTATCTCTGGCTTTTTTTTCTTCATCTTTAGAATCAGTATCAAGAAAATTCTCATAGCCGACATCTTTAATCGTCTGCCGGATTTTAGTTGAATTTATAAGTTGAGAATCATAGCCAATAATCGCTTTTTCCGTCGGTAGCAGTTCCTTAGAGGTAATCCCCTCCAGTCTACCTAAGGCTTTGCCCACAATACCCATGCAATGCGGGTTATCCATACCCAGCACCTTTAGATGCAATCTAGATTTCTGCTCGGGGGCAATGACATCATAGCCAGTATCTTTGATTGCCTGCTCCAATGATTCTTGCTTTGTTATATACGGATCAAACTCAACGGTTGCTCTACTCGTGGCTAAATTTACTACGGCTGTTTTAACGCCCTCTTGTTTCTTCAGACTCTTCTCGATCTTAGCAACACACGAAGCACAATTCATTCCTTTTATGGAGATGCTTGCTTTTTTGCAATCAGACTGAGCATCTTCTTCCCTTGTTTTTGAACCAGATTTGGTGAATTGTTCAAAACAGTTCTTGCTGCAGAAATAATATGCTGTGCCATCTTTGTTAATCATGAACTTTGCTTTCTTTGGATCTACGTCCATTCCACATATAGGGTCTTTTACCATTTTATCTCGTACCTTGATATATTGGAGTTACAGCTTTTATGCTCTTTGCACCACTTCTCGCAATTTTGTGCAATTGTTTTATCCTTATAGTACATATTACATTCTTCGCATTCATAAGCCTTATCTTTATTTTTTGTATGCGTGCGTACCATTAGGGCATTACCATAATTTTTGCTATTAATACATACCGTCAAATTTTTGCTCATTTAACATCATTCCACCTTTTTTGTAATATCTATATGATCCGCGTCAGTATCATAACATTTTTTCTCAGCCTGGATAGTTGAAAAATAAAACTTATATCCATCTTTCAGCAGACTATATACCTTACTGAGTATCTTTTCAGAGTCAACATTGGGAGAAATTCTCACATGGGATGAAAAGATATTTTTCCCGGAGGTAAGCACCCAGGCATGGATATGATGTACATCCTGTACGCCGCGAATGCTTTCAATTTTCTTCCTAACTTCATCAAGATCTATGTTTGGCGGAGCAGATTCAAGTAGGATATCAAAGGCTCCCTTGATAATAGACCATGATGCCCATAGTAGGACAAGCCCGAAAAGCATACCCAAGATAGGATCAATCTGATTGAATCCTGTCAACTTGATCACCACTGCAGCTATGATTATGACAATACTGCCAACGAACGTTTGCAAGACATGCCAATAGGCGCCTTTTACATTGAGACTGTGTTTTTGCCCTTTAAAAAGCAGTTTTATACTGATGGCTTCTGTAATTAAGCCTCCAGCGGCTGCAATAAACATGGGTGTTGTTGGCAATTCGATAGGCTGCTTTAATCTCATGTATCCCATAACAAGCACAAGTATGGCCATTATAAGAAGGAAGAACCCGTTAAGCAATGCACCTATGATTTCCGCCCTCAACCTGCCAAAGGACTTGAATTTATCAGCTGGTCGAAGGGCGATACGTCCTGCTATCAACGCCAATAAGACCCCCCCTACTGCAGAGAACGTGTGGAATGCATCTGAGATCACAGCAACAGAACCGGAGTATAGCCCCAAACCTAATTCAACAATAAAATATATGCCTGTCAGCCAGCTTGTAATTTTGAGGGCTTTCATATCCCCTTTATCCATTGATGGCATGGCATGATGTCCTATACCTGTATTGTGTTTGCGGTGGTCCATTTTGAATTATATTATTATCTAATCAATGATTTAGCTCTCCTTACTTTTTTGAGCAGCAGTCAGGGCTCCCACAGTTGCACGAGTCAAGCATATTGCAAAGCTTTACACTCATCCTTTTACTATCCTTCCCTTTTGTTGCTACACATCCTTCATGTTCGCTCATCGTTCATTCCTCCTTAATTGCATGTGAAATAATCTCAGTGTTGCAGCTTTTATACCTCTTGCACCACTCCTTGCATTTTTGTGCCAAAAAGCTCTCCTCGTAAAACATATTACATTCTTCATATTCATATGTTTTCTTCTCATTCCTTGTGTGTTTGCAAACCATCTAGACTTCCATCTGCAATTTTTTCAACTGGGCTTTTAGCTGCTCAGTACCTTGAAAATGAACTGTATGTATGCCCATTTTTTTTGCATTCGTTAAATTCTTTTCACCATCATCGATAAAAATTGTTTCTTCTGGCGCTGCAGAAAAATGATTCAAAAGAAGTTCAAACCCTTTAGGATCTGGCTTCCTCACTTTGATCTCTTCCGAGATAATACCAAAATCAAAATACTGCTTGACGGGCAATCTCTCTTCGCTACAATCCATCACTTCAACTGAGGAATTAGTAAGATAGGCTAATTTAACTTTGCCTTTCAATTCTTTAAGTAACCGAACGGTGTTTTCATTCAATCCCTTAAAAGACATCATTTTTCTTAGCATGTCTTTATAGTCTGCTTTGACATCAAAATATTCGAGAAAACCTTCCATAGCTTCTTGGGTGGATATCTCACCTGCTTCTGCTTTTTTTATATGCATAGAATAGATTTCCTCAATTTTCTCAACAGGAAACTTATATTTCTCTGAGAAATATTTCAAAAAAGGAGGCTCTTCACAATAAAAAACCACACCGCAAAGATCAAAAATAACTAGCTTTATCATTTTCTTTCACCTCTTTTTTATGCATATCTTTCATCATGATAAAATGCATTAACGGACAAAGTAGCAATATCCACCAGAAGAGATAACGGTCGTTCCATCCAAGAAGGTATACTCCTACAACTAATAAGATTAATGGAATACCACAGCAAATAAGCATCATTTTGCGGTGGCTACTGCCGATTTTTCCTGGTTTTTGTTTCATTTCCATGTCTCTCATCTTTTTACATGATGTAACATTGAATAGGCTATCAACACAAGGCCAATGAGTAGTAAGATATGATTGATAACAGCATTCAGAATGCCAAAGGGAAGTATCAAAAAGTGATGAAGCACAGTAAGAAGCTCTGCTACAGCAATAATCGAAAGACCTATGACGGCATATTTCCTTTGATCACTTTTTGCCAGCTTATTTTGCATTAAGAGAGCAGCACTTATTGCAACGATTAAAGATCCAATATGTATGATAATTTCCGCGTAATAGGTCCAGGCAGGAAACGATAAACTTCCATAGTGGAAAAAACTCATCCCTTCATGGTTGATTGTTTCACCCTGTCCGGTATGTGCCAAACCCAGGGGTAGTAGAAGCATGATAACAATTAAAAAAAGGAATATCCTTTGAAACATTTTAGCAACTCCTCCCAACGCCCTTTCCCAATTTTATGATCTCAGAGTTTTTGTGAACCGCATAGAAAAGCAATCCGAGGCTTAGAGTCCCAATATATGGGCGCAGGGGATCATAGTACTTCAAGAGAAAGGCAGCTCCAAATATCCAGACAAGAAACTGGATGCATGTAGGACATGATACTGAAAAAAAGCCTGCAATTGCGCCTCCCATGCTCCATTTCTCCGTTTTTGGCTTCTTATTTCTAACAAATCGGATATACATCAGCGTAGCAATGTAAATGCCAAATAGTAATGAAGTCATCACAAGAAAAAACATGTCAAGATAAGTGGCTTCTACCATTCGAATATATCGAGGATTTTCAATCAAGTCTGTGGGAATGCCAAAGAAAAGAAAGAGAGCAAGCGCAGAGAGTATACCAATGAGTACTGATATTGCTTTTGGATACGTTTCAGTGCTACTTTTCCAAAATCCCATCTTTAATGGCAACAACTTCCTCCACGGTGTTTTTGGCTTTTTTTGAGTGCCTGATCAAATTTACTCATACAGTCCTGTGAGCAAAACCATTTTTCATGCTTTTCAAGACCTTTACCCTTCTCTTCCTTCATCCCACAGACGGGATCCTTTCGTTTGAACAATCCAAATACCATTTTTACCTCCTTGTGACTATAGGCCATCAATGACTTTCTTCAGTTTACCCTCAATCTCATCCGCAATGAGCTTAAGATCTGCATTTTTGATCATGCCCATCGCAACTGTTGGTAGGATCGCTGAGACAACTGTTTCTCCACCTTTTTCATAGACAATGACGTTGCACGGAAGCATCAGGCCAATATCCTGTTCTGCCAACAGCGCTTTGTGGGCAAAGGGTGGATTGCATGCCCCTAAAATAAGGTACTTATCAAAGTCAACGTCTAGTTTCTTCTTCAACGTTGCCTGTACATCGATCTCAGTTAATACACCGAAGCCTTCTTGCTGCAACTCATCTCTTGTTTTTTTAACCGCATCGTCGAAGGATGCTTCAACTTTTTTCTTGTAGCCATACATACTATCACCTTCCGATTTTTTTCTTTAGTTTATCATACTCTGCTGTTGTGATCTCTCCCCGTGCTAGTCGACTATTGAGAATTTCAATAGGCGATTGCCTTTTTCCCTTCTTGGGCTTTACATATTGCTGGACTATCCAGACAATAAGCCAGATTATCAGTCCCCAAAATAGGATCATAAAAAGAAAACCAAATCCGCTTCCGAACCCGCCGAATCCCATCATGTTCCATCCTCCTCCTTGTGTCTGTAATCCAGTGTTCATCATGTTAGAACCCATCATTCCTCCTGAGCCCATCATACCACCTCCCATCATTGTATTCATCATACCAGTAGACATGGCATCATGGTCACCGCAGTAAAATGATTTAGCCATATTGATATGCATTAATCTTAAACTTTCACTTCCTTCTCCTCCCATCATTTCATCCATAGCTTCATGGGCTTCTCCCGGGTGCATTTGCTCCATATAGTAATCTCCTAGATCTTCCAATTGGTCATTGGTGAGTTCTTCGCATGGAGTCTTGGATTCAATGATTTTCTCTGCTGTTGCAAAAGTTTCTTCCCCATGTGCCAAAGCAAAAAATATAGTTAGTATGAATACTATTCCCGATGCAATAATCTTTTTCATATAGTTCACCCCTGATTTAAGCCCCATTCAAAGACTCGGTCCTTTATTTTAGGAATTTCCCTTATAGTGATTTTGAAATCTTGAATTGGCTTATTGACCTTAAATGTGAGGGTGCCTGAGGCATGATGACCTCCTAGCTTGGGAGCTGAATCAGGTGCAATTGCCTTACCGTCAAATTCAAGAGTAGTTATTTTCAATAAATCGAATTGGCTCAGATCAACAGAGTGCGTATTTGCAGAAATGTCCACTTCAAGTACCTCATTTTCAACTTCGTGTGGAATCAACTCTATCTCAACATCCCCTGCACCAGTTGTTCCAGTTACAACAGCATCGGATGCGCTGTCAATGATTTGAGAAGTAGGGGGGAGTTGACGATCACCAGACCCGCTATTTATGCCAGGCGCATATCCACTTAGTGAGAATGCTAAAACAATAACGACCAAAATCAAAACTCCGTACAACACGTATTTTTCATTTTTCATTTTTTTAACCTCGATTCTTTTGAAATAGTGTATAAATATAAGGTCTAGTATTCCCTGAGGGAGTATGGTAAAGATAATCAAAATACTCGAGTAGCTCAAAATCCTCCCCTAAGAAATCTTTCAGAGTATTTTGATTATACCTATTGACTTTCAGTCCACAGCATTTTGTAGCGCCGCTTAAAGAAAAAGCAGCAATAATAACATATCCTCCATGTTTGATAACTTTGTTTAGGGTAGATAGATAAGTATTCTGCTGAGTACTTTCTACTAAGAAGTGGAGCAATGCCCTATCATGCCAAACTGCTATATTTTTCAGCTTTTGCAGGTGCTTTGGTTCTGTAACATCATCAATTATCCACCTAATTAAAGATGTTTTTTCTTTTCCTAACCTCTCCTTAAGTTTATGGAGAGCCTCTTCGCTTATATCGGCTGCAGTAATATTCTTGTAGCCTTTTTTAACAAGAGAATCAATAAATGTTGATGCGCCTGCACCTACATCTAGTATGGGGCTATTCGTGTCAATATCGCACTTGGAGATTAGTTGTAGTGAAGGAGAGGGTATTTTCTCATACCAACCTAGATCATTAATCTCCTTTGAGGCATATGCGCGGTTCCAATGATCTTTCATTTCTTCACCTTTTTTTGAATTTTATCTTTGATAAAAAGAGATATACCAAGAATTGCTAATATGCCCCCTACAATCCAGAAATATACATTAAACTGCTGAACAGACTGGAAAGGTGTCCCAGCAATGATCAATCCAGAATTTACGATAAGAAGATTTCTCGAAATACACTTCTTTCTCATATACAGTGCAATAGTGAGGATTAGCAGCCCAAAAGCAACACTCCAGACTGGAACTGCAATCTTGGTGAGAAAGGCCAAAGGCATTCCCACTACAGTTATTCCTATGATACTAAGCAATGCGATAATCCCAAGACAAACATTATGGCAAATCTGCCACGAGCCCAATATACTCGCAATTCCTGAAATGCTTCCCGTACTACCCACTATCTTCTCATTCATATTCTTAATCATTGTTATACCGTGCTTGCCCACCGTTCTTTTTTTGTTATTCCTTTACACTTGCAATAATGCTTATAATACGCATCGACATGTTTATCCGTCAGCCTTAGTAATGGAAGGATTGTTGCTGTATCAAGTCCATATATCCTTTGTTTTCCTTTAGGAGTCATAGTGACAAACCCCATCTCCTTTAATTTTTTTAGAGTGTGGCTTACCCTGCTCTGCTCGAATTTGAGTTGTTTGCATATCTCATTCACGCTTTTACTTCCTTCCCTCAACAGCTTGATAATCTCAAGCTTTGTTGGATCAGACAGATTCTGGAAAAATTGTATATATGTGTTACATATCATATGATTTTGAATACATATGTTCTATTTATATGTTTCTATTTTTGTTTATATATCATAACATTCAGCTCGGAATCGATAATCTCCTTAAAGTACTCAAAAGACTTCGCACCTGAAACAAAACGTCCATTGATAATGAAACTCGGAGTCCCCATGACACCAAGTCGAACTCCATTCAGCAAATCTTCTTTCACCAAAGAGGCATATTTCTTATTATGCAAACAATTGCTAAATTCAGCACTTAGGTTGAGGCCAACTGCGTACTGTTCAAACTGGACAATTCCACCCTCTACTCCCCTCTCAAAGAGCATATCATGCATTTCCCAAAATTTTCCTTGCTCTCGTGCACACTCTGCTGCCTCTGCAGCTAGTTGAGAGTTGGGATGAATATTGAGAAGAGGGAAGTGCCTAAATGTAAACCTAACCTTTCCGGTATTAATATACTCGTCTTCAATGAGTCTAAAAGTCTCGTCATAGAATCTATTGCTAAAATCACATTCAAAATTGGCAAATTCAATCATAGTTACCGGGGCATCTGGATCACCTTTGAAAATCGTATTTTTAGTTACGAGCAGGCTCATATCAACCATATCTTCTTTTAAAGCCTGAGCTTGGTCTTCTGGTAATAAATCCATAGCTTGGTTTTGGATTGATATATCTTCCTTATTACCATTGGCAACATCAAACCAGTTTTTTACAAGCAGTGTAGAAATAAATAGAACCACAATGATAACTAGAGGGAAGATGCTTTTGAATTTCGGAGAAGACCTACCTACATGGACTTGTTTTTGGTTTTTTCCACTCTTTTTTGGAATCATAGAAGTACGTAACAAAACACCATATAAATACAAGATTGAAAATTAGGGAAAAAATAGTGAAAATAGTCCTTATGCCACTAATAATCCGTCAATAACGATTTTTATCCCAATGAGAACACATATTGATCCGGCAGTATATTCCAGATTATATTTTCTGAGCTTTGCAAGCGGAATAGAAATCAATCCAGAAACAAAGGCCATACCTATAATTGAACTTGCTCCAAATAAAAGAATGAATAATATTCCATAGGTAAGCTTAGAAACAGTGGCTAGAATGAGTATAATTAATGGTCCGCTTCCTGCCAAACCATGAACTAAGCCGATATAGAAAGGATAATGATTGTGCTCATGATGACTACCTGTCACATGCGAATGAAAGTGCGTATGAACCAGTCCTTCATGACCGTGCCGATGAATATGAATCCGTTTCCTTTTTATAAGGAAAATTGACCTTAATCCAAGCGCTACTAGCATTACTCCCACAACCATCTCAAAGAATGTGATAGTAATAGCAGATAGTCTTATCTTAAAGGCCAGCAAAAAAACTCCCACAAAAAGCAAAGTCATACTATGGCCTAGGCCCCACCTAATCCCATTCTGGACAAACTCCATAAAAGAAGTATCGCGTTTTGAAAGAGTAACTAATGCAGTTATATGGTCGGGCTCGAGTGAATGTTGCAGCCCAAGAATAACGCCAGCGCCAATAACTGTTATTATTTCAAGCATTCTATCCTATTATCCTTCTACCTGCAGAGGTTATTCTTAATGACTTATAACGTCCCCTTCTTTCAACTTGTACAAGGCCCAATCCTTGAAGCTTATTGATTTTAACTCGGGTTGTGGGCTTGGTAATTTTGAACTGAGAAGTAATATCTGAGTAAGAGGCCAGTTGGTTTTTAATGTTTTTATCGTTGATATAATGTAATATGTTCATTTCGCTATCTGGCAGATCAATTCCTTTTTTGAGCTGTTTACCATACACATCAATGGCCTCAGCCTCTATAGCTTTCAGTGCGTTATCGGTAACAAGTGAGGGATTGAGAGAAAGAATGATGATACTCCCACTGGACTGTATAAGATCTCGAAGTGCCTGAATCTTTTCAATCACTGCCTCAAGTTTGTTTTCACGAATGAGATAATCAAGTCGGTCAATTAAGACAACTCCTTTATTGCATTTTTTGATGAATTGAGATATCAAATCATATAGATTATGGACATTCGTTTCAGAAGGAACATCTTCAATATTTTCTCGTGACATCCATATAAACGATGTCTTTTCCAAATTGTATCTCTTTTTAAAACTCCCAGGGTTCTCTCTTACAATGCCTAATCCTGCAAATCCTTTGTTAAGTGTACCAATGAATAATTCGTGGGCATGGTTTTCTTCGTCCTCAGGGACCAAATACATTTTGCTCGACTCAAGCACTATTTCAGCTCTATTATATTTCTCGCTCTCTACACCCACCTGGATGCCCAATTTCTCTAAAGTGAGATGAGCTTTTTTTAGCCTAAAGGTAGTTTCCTCTTTTGATTTGTATATGGTTACAAAGGAAATGAATATGACTATAGCGACAATTGAGATAAAAATCAGACTGAATAAATGCCTGTTCTGAACTGATTTGATTTCAGTTCCCATACTCTCCATAGGAGCCAGCACCACAAGCCTCCAAGTCTCGGAATCAAATACTAAATCAGCGGATGTTATAATGGTCTTCCCATAACCATTAAAGTCTGTTATGATATTAAGATTGGCATCTGCTGCAGGAAATAAATTTTTTATTTCAGAATAGTCATTCAACTCTTCACTCTTGATAATCGTTTCTTCAGTTTCCAAATCAAAAAGCAGATAAAAATTTCTTCCACTGTTAAGGATGGGGTGGATATAGAGATTATACAGATTGTTCATTTCAATAATACTCATAAGGATTCCTTGAAAATCTCCAACAAAATTAGGGTAGGGAGTGTAACTTAAGGTCTCAAATAGCGGAGCAGAAATTATGATCTGAGTATTGCTACCCTGCCTCGCACCAGTAACATGGGGCTCATTTGTCTCTTTGGGAACAGCAAAATAATCTTTACTTCTAATATTTAGCCCAAGGATATCAGCAAATTCGGTAGGGGAACATTCTACCACATTTCCATACATATCTACTCTGAAAAGAGAACCGATTTTTCCGGCAACCTTTTCTTCTCCAATTCTTACTTCATCACTACACTCACTTCTTGCTGACGAATCTGTAAGGGGAAATTTGCTCAATGTTACCAATTCATCCTTTACTTGGATAATATGATTCTCCATTCTCCCAGCTGCATGTTCTGTTTCGGTCAACTGATTCTCCTTGATTTGATCGGTTATGACACGTTCAATATTTGAGAATGAGATAAAGTTAGTGAGTATTACAACCCCTATGACGACTAAAGAAATGAATGCAATAAGGAAAGGTCCATTACCTTTCACTAACTTTTCCCTCATACATCTGGAGAAAAATGAAGGGTATATAAATTTTCCCTATTTTTTCACTAACATTTCTCTGCCTTTAAATATGAGGTTAAAGACTACTATCTTAATGGGGCAACCCGATTGACAGGTGGATACTATGAATAAAAAAAAGCAGACGATCAAAAAACCGAATAGGTATCTTCTCTTAGGTGCCTTAAGTGCTTTACTGATAGTAAGCGCTTTTTTTGCTTATCCCTTCCTTCGCCATGCTATGGGTGAGAAAGAAATGGTAACCCAGAGCATAAGCCAGAGCAAAACGCTTGGCTTAGATTCTAAGTCCCCAAGGGAATACTATGATATGTTTCAATGTCCCTGTTGCGGCCAACCTGTCGATACTGGTTGTTGTGGAATGGCCAAGCAACGCAAGGAACACCTTGACGGGCTTTTATTGGAGGGTGTACAGGATACAGAAGTTGCCGTTCAAATGGTAAAAAAATTTGGTTTCGGGACACTCATGGACCCGGCTCAAGAAAAAGAGATTAAAGAATATCTTGTAAGTAAGGCACCTGATAATCCTCCTAAAATAGCAGTTGAGAGTCCTCGCTATGATTTTGGAACCATCTCTCAGAGCCAGGGCATTGTCTCAACTTCCTTTAAGATTACCAATACAGGTGAAAGTGATCTGATCATCGATAGTCTTGATACAAGTTGTATGTGCACAACAGCAAAACTAGTGTACAAAGGGGAGGAGAGCCCCGAATTCGGTATGAGTATGCATGGTACTAATCCTAAGAATTTTGAGTTGCGAATACCTCCCGGAGATTCTACAGAACTTAAAGTCTTCTACGATCCTATGGCGCATGGGAAGCAGAAAAAGCCAGAAATGAGGATAGTAAGAGAAGTGACTATAACCTCAAATGACCCTGTTGACTTTCAGAAAGGGGTAAGGATAGAACTAACACAGGTACGATGATGACAGAGACCCAAGAACAAGAGGATTTTTCTCAATTGAGTAAAGCTCAACGGAAGAAACTGAAGAAGGAACGTAAGCAACAGGAAAAGGAGCAGCATAGGATAAACAAAGAAAGACGAAGTCGAAGACGAAAATTGAGAAATTATGGAGTAGTGCTGCTTATAATTATCGCTTTGGCAGGATTCATCTACATGCGGTCTATTCCTCCAAAGAATGCTCCGATTATTGAAATTACTCCTGCAGTGTATAATTTTGGCTCTGTAAGCCAATTGGGAGGAGTAGTGAGTACTGAATTAGATGTTCGGAACACAGGCACAGGGGATCTTGTGCTTACAAATATGGGGACATCATGCATGTGCACAAGCGCCTCAATAGTAAGCAATGGAGAAGAAGGGCCTGCTTTTGGAATGGCTTCTCATGGGACAAATCCAAAAAATTGGAAGCATGTAATTCCTCCGGGAGAGTCTAGTAAGCTTAAGATAAGCTATGATCCAAATGCTCATCCCGAACTTCGTGGAGCTGTCACAAGATCAGTGTCCATCACCTCAAATGATCCAAGAAGTCGAAATAAGGAAGTGAGAATTAATGTACTGCAGACAGATTGAGTGGTTAGAATGAGAAAGGAATTGCTTATCATTTTCATTGTTATGTTCATAGGCCTTGTTAGTGGATGCACCTCACAGAGGGGCATACCAAAAATTGAATTAAGCGCCACATCGTTTGATTTAGGGGATATAAATCCTGACGAAGGTAGTAGAATAGAGATATTTTCTGTCAAGAATGTTGGCAACGCACCATTATTAATCACCTCAGTCAGCACTTCTTGTGGATGTACTGAAGCAGAAGTCCACCCGGACACTGTCCAACCAGGAGAAGAAGCAACTCTCACTGTTACCTATGACCCCTCTGTGCATCCTGGCCTTGTTGGGGAGATGGAGCGGGTTGTATACATCAAGAGCAATGATCCATTACAAAAGGAAGTTGAGTTGGAACTTGTTGGAAATTCATTGCCTTCAGCTAATCCAGTTATTACTCAGGAAAAAGATCATGATGAGGATGCTAAAATGAATTTTGAAATATCACCATTTGAACTGAATGAAAAGATACATAATAAAGAATCTTTCAAGCTGTTGGATGTACGTGAAGATTTTGAATATGAGGAAAATCATCTTAAGGATACGAGCCTTCTTTCAGTCAATAAAATAACCCAGGAAGAGTTAGATAAACTTGGGCTCAAAAAAGATGATGAAATTGTCGTCTATTGCCGTTCTGGTAGAAGAAGTGCCAAAGCATATGAATTACTCACTGCATTGGGCTACTCTAATGTAAAAAGTTTGCAAGGAGGAATTCTTCATTGGATGGAAGAAGGATATTCTGTTGTGAGGGGGATGCCCTGATGATTGCTAGGAGCAAGAAATCCATGAAGATAGCATGCATACTTATGTCAGTCTTTTTCCTGACCATTTTGTCAAGCATCCAGATATCAGCCCAAGAGCATTCTTATGAAACTGCTACTATTTACTATAATGAAGCATGCACCATGTGTGCCATGTATATCAAGCAAGAATTGATACCTACGCTAGAGGAGAATGGCATCCAGAATATTATAAAAAAGGATTACGTAAATGAAAAAGAAAATCGTGTAGAACTCAACAAGCTGAATGAGAAATATAATGTACCTCCTGCTTTACAGGGTCATTTTGTTGTGTTTATCGACGATAAAATAGTGCTAGGAGGACATGTTCCAAAACATGTTATAGTCGATTTACTTTCAAAAGAAATTGAAGTAGACAAGATCCTTGTTCTTCAGGATGAGATGCAGAATGCAGAATCCTATTTTGCATGGGGTTTTAAAGGAGAAGCACAGGAATACGAAATCGATGCACCGATACAAAATTATATTGATTGGTATGAGGAAAATAAAGACAGCTTAATTGTTCCGGAAAATTATGAAGATTACTGGAACTTTGCCAAGCTTTTTCCTATGGTGACCATAGGCGGGTTTCTTGATGGATTAAATCCTTGCGCCTTTGCCGTACTCCTTTTCTTTGTGGCATTCCTCTTTACCTTAAACAGATTAAAAAAAGATATTTTAAAGATTGGCTTTGTGTATATACTGGCAATTTACATAGCTTATGTCCTTATAGGGTTAGGCATTGTGCAGGCTTTTATTTTTACTGGGCAGGAGCACCTTATGGCGAAGATCAGTTCATATTTAGTGATTCTCCTGGGACTCATCAACATCAAGGACTATTTTTGGTACGGGAAAGGAATTACGTTAAGCCCTAACATACGCATGGGATTTTATAAAAAATGGCTCCAGAAATTAACGATTCCTTCAGTCTTTTTTGTAGGATTTCTAGTTGGATTATGTACCTTTCCCTGTTCAGGTGGAATCTACGTGGCTATACTTGGACTCTTATCTGCAAAAACAACGTATACTCAGGGATTATATTATCTTTTCTATTATAATTTCATGTTTGTCCTGCCACTTGTTATCACTCTCTTTTTCCTATCGAACAAGAAGACAGTAGGAACACTTCTTGTCAAGATGGGAGAACATAAAAGAATGCTGAAGCTTATCACCGGGATAATCATGATAGCACTCGGAATAATCATATTGGTATGGTTTGTATGATGGAGGACAAAAAATGGAACAAGTCAAAAAAACGGTAAAAAAAAGAAAAAAGAAAAATTTGTTGTCAAAACCACTCATAACCTTAGTGGTGGCTGTTGCTATTCTTATGCTGTTTAATCAGCTGCAGATAAATTCAGTTACAGCTATGATGAGTTCTATGGGGGGATCTACAAGTAACTCAATCCGTCTAGGATTAAAAAACCTGGATGATATTAATGTGGTGGAACTAAAATCAACAGCACATACCATAGCAGCAGTCTTTCCTGTGGAAAATATACAAACTGCTGAGGATGCTATGGCAATGTTATTTCCAACAGGTACTCCAGATTACGGAGCAGAGCTCGGAGTCAGTTTTGATACCCCTATAGAGTCTCTAGCAACACTTGCGAAAATGTATCGAGGACTAAAAGCAGAAGTTCAAGAGAACAATCCAGAAGGTTGGCAGCGGTTTATGAACCTAGCTTCAAAACCAGTTGGTATTTCCTGCGAGTATTGTTGTGGTCTGCAGGCTATTGGTATAGATAAGAACGGGAATTCTGCATGCGGCTGCCAACATAATCCAGCCTTGCTCACTACTGCCCTTTATCTCTCTGCTTACACTGATTACACTGATGGAGAAATTTTGCAGGAAGTAATGAAATGGAAAACGCTATTCTTCCCAAAGGATATGATAGAATTGGGGACAAGTCTTGCTGGTGGAGACACATCAGCATTAAAGGATCTACCTGGTATGGTAGGTGGATGTTAGGAGGTATAAAATGAAGCAAACAACAATTGTGGCTTTTGTGCTTGGAATTCTGTTACTGATCTCAGTTGCCCAAGCATTTCAGCTAAACGGATTGAAAGAAACAATTAGTGAGGGGCAACTGAGCGTAGGATCTGCAAGCAAATCCGCCCAAGTAGCTACGGGAGGAAGTGGAAAGTCAGCAGGTGCTTTACCCAGCAGCATAAAGAATTTACCAAAGATGGTCGGAGGGTGTTAACCTCCAATCATTATTTTTTATTTCCAACAACACATAAGTGACTGTACAATCTAACACTCATACTCCTGACTAAAAAGGTGGTTCAAATGAAGAAAAAAAGTAATGCTAAAAAGAAATTTACGACACTTTACCTTTTGCTAGGTATAGCACTAATAGTAATCGCCCTTCTCAATGTATTTCAGACCTCCTCATTCAGCAAGATATTGCAGGGGAAACTTGAAGAAGCAAAAGAAGCTGCACGACCCGCAAAATTGGAACTTGTTGCTATAGTTGATTCTCGATGTGAAGGATGTATGGATATGAAACCCCTTATAGATTCAATCAAGAATGCAAATGTAGAACTGCAAAGGGAAGATTCGTTGGAATACTCCTCAAACGATGCTAAAGAACTTATCCGAGAATATTCCCTGGACAAAGCCCCAGCATTATTGCTATTTGGAGAAATTGATAGAGTAGCAATTGTGGACATGGAGAAAAAAGACGATGCATTGGTATTTATGCCAGAAAATCCTCCCTATACAGATACTGCAACAAAACAAATTAGAGGAAGAGTTTCTGCTCAGATTATTGAGGATTCTTCATGTACACAATGTTCAGATATTTCAAGCACAATACAGGCTCTGCAACAATCAGGAATTTTCATTGCCTCAGAAGTCATAGTAGAGAGAAGCAACATAAAAGGACAGCAACTCATTGAGAAATACGGCATCGAAATTTTGCCTACAGTAGTTCTCTCTAACGACATGGGTGTATATGAATCTGATATTGTGAAAAAATGGCCACTTGTCGGCAAAATAGCTAAAGATGGGAGCTATATCCTGACGCGTGTCAATCCCCCTTTCTTGAATATATCAAATAATGCCATAACGGGCCTGGTTTCACTAACAATACTCTCCGATATCGAGTGCGATCAGTGTTTTGATGCCGGTTTGTTCAATAAACCCATATTAGAGCGCCTCGGTGTTGTCTTAGGAGAAGAGCAGACTATAGATATTTCAAGCAGTGAAGGTAAGTCGCTTATTTCAGCTTACAATATAGAGAAAGTACCCACGATAATCCTTACCGGAGATGTAAATGAGTATCCAGTGTTAATGAATGCGTGGAAGGAAGTTGGCACTGAGGAATCAGACGGAACGTTTGTATTCAGAAATGTTGAGATAGGTCGTCAGCCATACAGAAATCTAGACACTAACGAGATTATTGAGCCATGAGGTGTAATAAAGGAAAGGGAAAGTACATCAATAATCGGGGAAAAGTATTTCTGCTTTTTTCTCTGTTTATCTTGATTGTGCTTACTGTAGGTGTAGTAGCCGAGTCTCACCTACCACTAAACCTGCAAAAAATTAATGATTACAACAAAAAGAGCACCATAGAATTTTCTGTACAAATTTCTTTTTTTATAGCATTTTTAGCAGGTATATTAGCAATACTTTCTCCGTGTATTCTTCCTTTGGTACCAGCATATTTTTCTTACACTTTTAAAGAGAAGAAGAACATAACTATGATGACTTTTGTATTTTTTCTTGGTTTTTCATCAGCTTTTATAGCCATGGGGATCATCGCAGGATTTATTGGAGCTCAGGTTTTAAGCGTTGTTCAGAAAGGCTGGTTAATATCCATAGCAGGGATAGTTATTGTGGGCTTAGGAATTATGACGCTTATGGGTAAAGGATTCTCCTCGTTCATCAGGATTAAACACAAAACCAGAAATGATGCCCCAGGGACTTTTCTTCTTGGAGTATTTTTTGCAATCGGGTGGACAGCTTGCTTAGGCCCTATACTGGCTGGCATATTGGGAATAGGTGCTGTACTGGGTAATGTTTTGTATTCAGGATTGTTGCTCTTCTTTTACTCTCTTGGAAACCTTGTTCCATTGTTCATTCTATCCATTTTTTATGACAAATTCAATCTTTCAGATAGCAAGTTCATTAAAGGAAAAATGTTTGATTTTGCTGTGGCAGGGAAAAAGTTCTCTGTTCATTCTACAAACCTGATTTCAGGATTATTGTTCATATTGGTTGGAAGCGTGATGTTTATCTTCCAAGGCACTGGAATTGTCAATACCTGGGATATCTTTGGCACTAAACAATATTTTTATTCAGTCCAAAATGCACTGATGCAGTGGGAATATGCCTCTCTCTTCGGGGTTCTTATCTTTATGTTTTTTTTACTCTTCATTGGCAGAGTAGTATGGACATCATGGAAACGTAAAAGCTAACAGACAAATGAACAAAGAAACCGAAATTACGAGAAAGAGATATGACAGATATTCTTTTTTTTATAATTTTCTAGAGCGTCCATTTGAATTGCTGCTCTTCCGAAAATGGCGCAGAAAAATACTGCCTCCTTTAAGAGGAAGGATACTCGAGGTTGGTGTTGGCACAGGGAAAAATCTTCAGTATTATGTAAATCCTGTACGTATTACCGGTATTGATCTTAGTAAAAGAATGCTACGGAAAGCTAAGGGGATAGCAAACAGATTTGCTTTAAAGGATAATCTGTTGCAAATGGATGCCCAGAAAATGAGCTTTAAGGATAACAGCTTCGATACAGTGCTTTGTACGTTTGTGCTATGTTCAGTTCCGGATCCGATAAAAGCATTGAAGGAAATGAAAAGGGTATGCAAGCCTAAAGGAAAGATTGTGATGATAGAACACGTATTAAGTAAGAATATTCTTATCAAAATATATCAGCACCTTCATAATCCTTTTACAAGGTTTATTTTCGGATTTAATGTTAATAGAGATACAATCTCGAATATACAGAGATCGGGCCTTACCATTCTCCACGAGGAGAATCTCACATCCAATGATATCTTCAAGTATGTTATCTGTAAACTACAAAGATCAAAACAAGGCATCACACGAAAAAATGACCATAAATAGCACATTTCAAACAATGGTAAAGAAATGGGATAAACTCCTTTTAATTATCGGAATTGATGCCCTCTTCTTTGTATCCGTGTGGGTGATTACGTCTCTTATCTCCCGCTTTAATAGCTCCCTGTATTCATCTATCCTACTGTTTAATGGGGCAATCCAGAATATTATATCCTTCCTTCTTTTATTGTTTGAAATAGGGCTTCTAATTCTAATCTATGCATTTTTCAAGTATATTGTTGTGGACATTGTGCAAAGCATGTTTACAAAAAAGAGATATACTGTAAAGAGGTTCATTAGATTTTTTATCATCACTCTTGTTATGTTATTATCAACTGGAGCAGTCATTTCCCTCTTTGTCTTCCTGACTTCTGTCTACTTTGAGAGGCTCATACCAACGGCAACAGATGCACCATTCAAAACGATATTTCAATTTATTGTGTCAATTGCCGTAGCAGCGGGAATTGCTATTTATGTATATTTGACAATCAATATTGCCCAGTTCCTCTCCTTAAAGGAAACAAGCGTGAAGAAGATACTCCGGCTATCTTGGATTATGCCGCTTAGAAGCTGGAGCTTATACTGGCTGAATATCCAGTTGGTTTTTTGTGGGGCACTGGTTGTAGGCATTGGTGGCTTAGCCCTTATTCTTCTTCAATTATCCTATATTCGAATCTTTTCTCTTTCAATCGCTATTTTAGTAGCATATGTGATAGTATTGTTCAATCGAATTAAGTTATATGAGCTTTATAGTAAATAGAAGTTCATTTCTGGTGAGCGTGTCTTTTTCTATCCATACTAAAATGATCTGGCCCCTGAAAATAAATAGAGAAAGTAGCTACCATAAGTCCAAAATCTCTTACTGCAGTATCATTATAACCGAGGATAAACATGATCCCAGCAAGGTGTAGTGATGACCTCCTCCCCGACTTGAAAGTCGGGGTATCCGCTTAAGCTTCTGCGTGGTGTTGTTCTTGATTTACTATGTACTTGAA
>JAAOYF010000021.1 GCA_018221205.1 Candidatus Woesearchaeota archaeon
AAAAAAATTAAGGGCCCATGGTAAAGAACCGTCATCTAGACACCATACTGAAAGTGATAGTGGTCTCAGCCATCGTCCACATTATCATACTCATAATATCCGCAATAAAGGAAAGAAGCCTCACAAGCCTTAATTATTTCAATATTCTTGACATCCATTTATTGTATCCGGCAATCACCACTAGCAGTATAGCCGGCTGGCTCGCTCTCCTTGTACCGATAATCCTCTACATAGTGATCTATACCACATTTAGCAAGAAAAAATAGATTACTGTATCAATTCTGATTCAAGCCTGCATGCATTGCATATCTTCCCAGAACAGGCATCACCGCACTTCTCACAATAAGAAAAAGCCTTTTTCCCCTTATATTTCTCTTTAAGCAAAGGAAGAATCTCTAAAAAACCATTCACCATCCCGTTTTTTGTGCCAGGATATCTCTCCTCTAGTTCATTCAATTTATCTCTAATAACAGACCGATAAGACAAATGGATATTAGGGCATTCTGCAAAATTAACCTTGAATCCTTTCAGGAAAGTATACAACCGGGTCTCTTTCTCAGACACAAAATACAATGGCTTTACTCTAGGAACAAATTTCTCATTCAGATTCAACCCAGTTATCGGTCCCAGAGAAGCATTGTGCCCCATATTCCCCAATAAAGAGTTCATCATGAAACTTTGGCTCTCATCATCAAGATTATGCCCAGTAACAAGTTTAGTCGCCTCAAGCTTCCGGGCTGCTCTGTTCAGATCAGTCCTTCGCAATATTCCGCAGACAGTGCAGGGCTTTTTGTTCAATTTCTTCATCGCTTTCTCTCTGATATCATCAAGAGTAGAGCCATGATTCTCTTTGAATGAGGTGATATGCAGCCTAATATCGTGCTCTTTACAGAATGCCCGTAGATCATCAAGAGTATGGTCCCGATAGCCTTTGATGCCTTCGTCTATGGCCAGAGCAAAGAATTCTATCTTATACTTCCTGCAGTATAGCATCGTACAGTATAGAACAGCCAAAGAATCCTTTCCCCCAGAAGCTGCAACACAGATCTTGTCTCCTTCCGAGATAAGATCATATTTCTTGATAGTATCAGCTACTTTCTTCTCAAAATATCTAAGAAAATGATCCTTGCACAGCCGTAATCCAAGATGATCATACACAGCTTTCTGTTCGCACTTTAGACAGTTCATCCTCCTGAAACCACCGATAGAATCTTAACTTCATCAGTCTCAGAGAGCTTTTCTTCAGGGAGGATGACTTCATTGTTCTTCACTAAAAGAACAGTGGCTGGATTTATCTGCAAACTATCAAGAAGTTCTTTGCCTGTCTTGGCTTCAAGCTCTAACAGCTTGTTTTCCCGTTCAATAAAAGCTTTCATCTGAGACTAGTCCCCAGTAACAACCAGAAAATCCTGCAATCTTTTAAAGATATCGAAATACGAAGTGATTCGTATCTTCAAAATTTTTCAAATTTTGAAAGATATCGAAAAAATATAAATACTACTTGTTCCAAGATGCCTTTATGAAGAAGGTGATAGTGCTCCTTATTGCCAGCATGGTCCTGCTTTCAGCCTGCCAGATCCTCTTTCCAGAAAAAAAAGTAGCGCTGCCGCCTCCTGCTCCTGCTCCTCCTGAGCCCGTTGTAGAGAAACCAAGACTGCCAGAGATAACATTGCAGAAAGACAACGAAGTGAATACCACTATTGAGATCTTTGATCTCGAACCGATCTGCAAGTATGGTGAGCATGGTGTTGAACTGCATTTCAAAGTGGAGACTGTTCCTGAAGATATCCTCATACAAGTGAAAGAGGCAGGAAAGAAATATGAGACCTATATAGACCGGAAAGGTGTGTATGAGAAATATATCTACATCGCCATCTGTGAAGACTGTCCTGCCCGGGATTGGGATTTCAGGCTTGACTTCAATAAGAGCTATATCCTGAGAGCACGCTTCAACCAGATGCCTGCATACCATCGTTATGACTATAGCAATGAATACTTCATCAATACCACTCCTGATTCTGAATACATGACCCCGGTCTGCGAAGAATACATCAAGATAGCGAGATGGTGATCACTATAAAGATTGGACTATTCTCTCCACTGTTTCTTGGAAAACATGCATATGTTCATATTCAGAATCCAATCTAAATTCCATGCCAGGATCATGTAGCGGATTTCTTTCAAGCTGCATGAACGCTGGCGTAATGGGTATGGGAGTCAAAGCTACTACACTACGCCATCCTTCTTCTACATTAACTGCTGCTGGAAATAGCCAGCGTGTAGTAGCAAACGGTTGTCTTGGACTCTGAATTGCTCCAAGCATTTCTCCAGGTATTCCCCGAGCGTCCAAATCCAATTGTGCAGCAAGATAATTAATGTCTGTACCCCCAGTTGGTTCAGCGACATCGCGTCCAATATATACAATCTCTCCAGGGAGTAGCAGTGACAATTGCTTGTCTCTTAATTCATTTAAATAATCATTAGCATCACCAGTTGAACCTAAGCGCTCTTTCGCTGCCAATCTAGCCCCCAGATTTGGGGCTAATCTATGTAAATCATGACCTGCTGCATCATCAAGAAGAACAGTGGGGAAAAGTGCAGTTGGATACTCTTTTCCAAGGTATTCTGCTAATCCAGAAATAAGTGTCTTGTAATCAGTAAAAGGAACTACTACCATGCCTATTTGTTCTGCAATGTCCTGATGTTGAGAAGAACGTGTGAGGACTACATGAGATGGTGCATCCTTCTGCCACCTGGAGAGAGATCCTTCCATTTCCTGTCTAAAGTCTCCACCATCAAAAACAGCAACAGAATATGGGCTTCCTGCATCCTTGAAATGGTCGTACAGACGTGTAATGAAACGTGGAGCGCCCTCATTTAAAGGATTATCCTGGCCTAAATCCATTACCATAACCTCTATAGCCATAAGAGAAGAGAAGAATAAAGGATATATAAAGCTTTCTAATTGTTACTACTTAATAGTTAAAATTAAATCAATTTATCCTAAAATCAATCTTATCATTTGCCAAAACAATCATACTTGTTGTCAATCCTTCAGTATATTTCTCTATCTCCTTGCTCATGTTCACAAATCCCTTGGTCTTGATATGGGGCATGCCCATCATCACCAGGTCAGCATAATGTGATTTCTCTTTGATCAGCTGAGGAATCTTCTTCCGCTTCTCGACAATGACATTGATGCTGATATTATCGATACGTGAATCTGCAGTGAGTTTATGCAGCTTGTTCCAATACGTTGCATACTCTTTTTCATCCCTGACAACCTTGAACAGTCTGATTGCAGCATCATGCGCCTTCCATACTTTGGAATGGGTTATCAGATATGCAATGAGCATCATGAGGTTGCCGTCATCAGGATTGTCCCACCATACATCCACATACTTGAAATCAGAGAATCCTGAGACATTACGCAGAATGATAACATTCTTCTTCAATCGAGCAGCCAGGCTGGTCAATCTCTCAGTATCATAGCAGGTGTCATAGTCGATCAATGCAGTATTGACAGGTAAGTTGCCGATAGTTTCAGATTGCAGCATCGTCTCTACTGTCTCAGTGAAATTGCTGGATTCGATGACTCTCGGGAAGAGATCAAGATCATTCTCCTTGATATAACGCTTCATATCCTCCTCGACATGCTCCCGCAATCTGACATTCTTCTCCACTTTGCCACCCATAAGGTAGTAATATTTCATGATTCCCCTGTTGGCGCCTATCCAATCCAATAAAGAGAACATGGTCGTCCTGTTGACATCCTTCACACCGAAAGCGACGATGGTCGGCCGCCAATTCTTCTTGCTCTTCTCGGTCTTCTCGATCTTGTTCAGCACTCCTCGCAAGAACTGGAACAGCACTCCATCCCACACGCTCTCTAATTTAATGCTCGTCTTAGTCCGATACAGCAGGAAGAACACGAATGCCTGGAACAGCACGCTGATGATCATCACCCAGGGATTGAATAGCCACATGATCCCGTAGCAGATGATAAAACCGTAGAAAGAGATGATAAGGGGACTGTTGAAGGCTGGTCTATAGCTGGGGTTGCTCGAAAGCTTCTCAAAAAAGGCAGCACCATTGATCCATCCGTATACATTGAGGAAAAATATCGTGACCAGTATAGAGACAAAATCAAGGCTTCCATACCAGACAACGATCAATGCTATAACAGTGCTGACTATCAATGCGACACGTGGCTCAGAACTCTGGCCGATGGATTTTGAGAGGAACTTTGACCTTGTCGGCAGGATGCCGTCATCGCTCAGCGCTCTCAACGTTCTAGGAGAAGACATGAAATAACTCAAGGCGCTTGAGGAAGTAGCAAGCAATATGCCTAGAATGACCAGTCCAGGAAACAATGCGATCTCTTGTGCAACATGCGGATTCGAGAAGAGTAGACTCAAAGGTGCTACTGATGTTAATTTCATCGCCAAAGTGACATAGACGATCATAGTGATGATGATTGCAGTGAAGGTTCCCCTCACCAGACTGCGTTGTGCATTCTTCAGATTGCCGCTCATGCCCACACCGGCATCTATACCTGTTACAGCCGGAAAGAATAAGGCGAACGCGACCCAGAAAGTGATTGTCGCTGGAGCCATAAGTTCTTGGTTGACGACCGTGCCTTGTCCTAAAAAGATGCTCACCAAAGAGAGGATGATGACACCGAAGATAAGATATTGTAGCTTCACAACAAAACGGGCGCCGATAAAGGCGATGATCGCAAAAGCGATAAGGGCAAAGGCAGCTATGATGATCTCATCAACCACAATATTGAACATGGCAAAGACCGAAAGCATGCCCCTGGCAAAAGCAATGGCATAGAAGCTCAAAGCAACGGTCTGGGCAAGATAGAGCTGTACTCCAAGGCTGCCTCCGAATTCACTCCCCAGACTGCGTGAGATAAGATAATATAATCCCCC
>JAAOYF010000022.1 GCA_018221205.1 Candidatus Woesearchaeota archaeon
AACCTAAATAAACTTACCCCTCAAATTACATCTTTAAGAATACTTTCTAAATTATAAACCTTTCCTATTTATTATATAGAAAACAACTATCTTCTTAAAATAATTATCAAGTGGTGGCAAAGAATCCAAATAGATTAAAGATCTCATCAATAAAAAGCATGGTCGAGGCACATATATTAGACATAGGCAGTGAATTAATATTCGTCTCGAATCTGTTCAAGAGTTTGTGAATCTAAACGTATCAGTCTCTCTTCGAACTTAGAAATATCATCAAGTTTGCTTATTTCTTTGCTTAAGTATCTACTTAATTGCGTTTCCAATTCTATTAACCTCCTAAAATCTACTTCTTGATTGTTCTTTGCCCTAATTGCTAAATCAATAAAACCAATAGCTTTTGTATTATCTCCACCCTCAACAGCTTGAGCGCACGACTCTAAAGAATTTAAGAACTCATTCTCTTTGGTTTTTAGAGCGTTGGCAAGGGGGATAAGTTCAGTATCTATTTCAGCTTTTGTTCTATTAACAGCATTCAACAACGATGTACAAAATTCTGTAATCTTATGATCAATATTTGCTTCATCAGCAAAGGTATGACTACGATTTCTCAAGTTCTCCAGTGCAGTTGTAAATTTCCTCTGTAAATTAAATCCAGTACTCAAATGTTTTGATTCACCTACAATTAATTTCTCAATCTTTTTTATCGCCTCCTGAAGCCTATTATCGATTATTTGAATTCTTCCTTCTTTTTTCCCTACTTTTTTTATGGCTTTAATTATTTCTTCTTTTATTTGTTCTTTAGTAAGATTCTTTTGCCTCAATCCAGCAGTAGTTATTTTTCTCTTTCCCTCAATAATCTCTTTTAATTTCTTTAAGTCCTTTACTGTACCTCCTATGTTCTCTAGAGCATTTTGTTCCAATGCCATCAACCACTTTAAGTACTCTTTTTGGCTCCAAGCCAAGTCACGAGCCTTAGCAGACTCTTTTTCGGATTCACTATCTGCTTTCTTTTTACTCACCCAAAGCGGAGCCTTATCAGCACCATGACCTTTCACCAAGCTTCCAGTGCCTTCAAAGAACGCGATCAAACCAAGGAACAAAAGAACAACAGCCGCAATCTTGATCCAATAACCAGCCTCAATATCCTGCAATAAGCTTCCTGAGCTATTATCAATAGCAGCGGCAAAGAACAGGAGCAGCATCGCCAAAAAAACGTACACAATTCCCTTCAGCCAACCTTCCCACTTTTTGCCGCCGAACACTTTTTTGTTAAAAAACCAGATGAATGCAACAGGTAAAAGTATCAATAAAGCAGCAACCAACCACCCATACAGCTTAAAGATGATCAAAACAATGCTGTTAGGCATCAACGCCACACCGATTAAAGCCATGATGAAAGCGATTACACCAACTAGTCGATTATTATCATGGAGCACCTTCTTCAGCGAAGCGTAAAATAAGGCAAAAACAACAATCCACAAGAGAAATTTGACAAAGACCAGTGCCATGATGTCTTGATTCTTCACGCCGTCAGGCAGCTGATGAAAGAGATACTCAAAAAAATTCTCGATAGGATCGGGAATGAAGGATGCAGCATACAGGAACGGACTTAAAAGGACCATAAAAAAGCCATAGGGCATGATTTTTTTCTTCATTATTCGTCAAACTATCTTAAGTCCTTCTTCTGTTGCGAGATATTTAAATGTTTCTCTGAGAAAGATTTATATATGCTACCTCCTAGAGACAGAATAATGAAAATCATGGTTACCCTATTGTCAGCAATAATCATCATAGCTGGCCTTTTTCCGATTCTTGGAGAGAATTCTCCTTTTCCCCTAGTAGGGAATGCCTATTACATCGCCCTGGCCATCGTCGGATTAGTAGTCATCATCATGGGCATCCAGAATAAATTATTGATGGCCTTTGAGAAATTCTTCCTTGTTTTGCAGGGCATTATTGTCTTAGGACTAGCACTCTTACCATTCTTCCCTGCTTTATTCTCTACTTTGCCCAGAACAGGGGTCTTGTATGCAGGAATCATCATAATAGTAGGGGCCATTGGACTGTTATATGGACTGAAAGGCGCTGCATAGAAAACTTTATATAACCACTTTCTAAAGAATACAAAAGGTGATACTAATGAATAAAAAAGGGTTCATTTTACATCCAGGCGTCTGGATTTTAGGTGCGTTTGTTCTAGGATTTGCTGTCGCATGGCTTATGGCGAGAGGAGTCATACCATTAGCATTACCGATTTGCCCAGGAGGATGATATAAATGCAAGTAGCAAATATGCAAGGTGCAGCTGGAGCTGCAGCAGCCCGTCTGAAAACGATGGGCGAACGACCTCTCACGATGGTCAAAAAGATGTATAAAGATAGCAGAGATCTGTTTCATGAAGAAGTTATTCTAGAAAAAAGCGAAGACCAGATCGAAACAGCACTACACTCTCGTGCACTGGAAAAACTAAGGGCAGGAGACAAAGCTGCAATCCAAGATCTGATTAAATTAGTGGGTACATCCAAGGATCTCTTCACTGTCGAAGCAGCATTCTTTGGACATCTCATAACTAGATTGGCAAAAGTCATCCAGGAAGAAAAGCAAGCTGGAAAGATAAATCCCGAAGTGGAACAAGATATAGCAAAACTCGAAACATTTCTGAGGAAATTTCAGCAAATCATGGACCAATTTGGCTCTACTATAAGCTCAGAAGCGCATTCAATTTAACGTGCCTGCAATAAGGGAATAAGTCTCTCCTTGATGTATCGTATCAGTTGTTCAGGGGTACTAGCATTCATAATACCTTCATCATTAGTTCTGATGGCATCAACCATCTTAAGAGCTTCTTTAGTATAGATTCTCACTTCATTCCGAAATCCTTCTGACAAGCCTGGCTCAGCTTCAGCTCGTAAGAGAAAATGATAGATTTTGTTCAAAGGACCATATTTTTCTTGGTGATCCCACCGTATGGATGTAGTTACGTCGAAACGTTCAAGTTTCTGGACAGCTTGCGCCAAATCTAAAATTTCTTTTTCAGTCATACGCTCTGGAAGCTCGTTAAGAATAATAAGATCATTTCTTATTTCATAATTCCTTATACCTGCAAATCCCATAGCCCTTTGAAATACATTTAGGAATACTCTCATGGGAATCCAACCACCTTTTACATCAGACATACGCAAATAATGTTCATATATGGCTTGACACTCTAGTCGAAGCCGAGCGAGAGAAAGGTAAGTTACTCTTTGATGAGTGAGCAAGTCTTTCCATTGTTTTGTTCTAATATCTTCATTTTCATGGAAATCCCCATACTGGGCAATGAGGGGCGTTTCAGAAAGCAATGAACCCAAAGCCCGTCTTGGGTTGCTAACAATCTTAACACTGTTAAGGTACTTTATACGTTCAGAAAGCTTGTCACAATATTTATAGTTTTGACTTCTTGCTCGCTTGATAAGCCACCCAATCTCTAAATCTTCAGCTACTGTCGCATTCGAATTATAGCCACCAATAGCAACATAGACACTTGATTTGAAGGCACTCGATCTACCTATAAGTTCAGGTACTTTTCCATGATACAGTCTTCTAAGAAGAATATCCACATACTGCCATAATCTTTGCGAATATCGAAGCAGAGGAGATTTCTCAAGCGCTTCCTTCGGCATGTCCCATTTGGTAGCTACTGCATCTAATTGAGGTTCCCTTTCAAAAGCCTCGATGGTGGCTGTGACATAGTTACGACTGACATCTTCTAAATCAGCATCATTACTGATGAGGATAATATGCTTATCATGCCCGGCAACAAGTTTGCGGTATAATATTGCATCTACGAGATATTTTCGATATGCTCCAATCGGAAGTTTCTGCGGGAAATTCATATACATATGCCTAACTTTCAATCCTGGGTGGTCACTCTTAAACTGCTTAACACGCTCTCCAGTAAGATCACGTGCACCTGATTGGGGATGATTCTCGAAGATTACAATCTCAAATAGATTTTTATGACTGCATTTATTGAACGCCCCTAAAGTCTTATAGATAGTGTCCTGTTCTTGATAAGCAGGTATAGCGATTACAGCCTTAATCTCATTATCCATGGGTTCAACTTGTTGAGCAAACTGTGCTAAAAACGTCCTATAAGAATCAGATTGGCGATTCAGATATTCTTCTATCATCCTATTATCATTGATTGGAAGATCGGGTGTAAAGCCCGCAATACGAAGTTTCTGCTCTTCGTCTGAGAGCAATCCAAGATCACCCTCCCCCTCTCCATAAATAACTATTTCGCCTTTTTGAGGTCCTGATCCTGTTCTGAACTGAATTCGATAATAACCATAAGCAGTAGCAAGTATCTTTTGACCGTATTTTTTTGGACTTCTCAAAGAAGTGAACATACCAAGGATTACAATACCAGGACCTTCAACAGGTTTAAAATTGACAAAAGCAGCCTTTGCCTGAGTGCTAGCTCGAGGAAAATTAACTTTTTTTGATTCTTCATCAAAATTCCGAATGAAACCTACTCGAGATGCATTTCCATGATCATCATTCTTTTCTGCTCCATATGCCTCAATACCCCATTTTTCTAGTATCTCCTTAGGACAGGGTCGGAAATTCCTTCCATCATAGTATTGCAGGAAGAATTTATAGGAATAACTCATACCATTGTAGGCACTTTTATTTATTTTAACAGAGAATGACATAGATTTAATCTCTTCTCCTTTAATCAAGTCTACAACTGCATATCTTCTTACTTTGGATCCATAGACTTCATTCTGAACATGATCAACATATCTTCCTGTAGGTTCAACCGTAATCTCAAAACCATCGAAATCTGGAGGAGGTCTCGGACCAGGAGTTGGACCCGGACCAGGAGTATCTGGTGTATCTGGAGTATCTGGAGTATCTGGTGTATCTGGAGTATCTGGTGTATCTGGTGTATCAGGTGTATCAGGACCCGGACCCGGAGGAGTGACCGGAGTTGGAGTCGGACCAGGAGGGCCAGGCGGACCAGGAGGACCTGGAGGAGTGACTGGAGGAGTGACAGGCGGCGTCGGTCCAGGGGGAGGAGTAGGCGGAGTCGGACCCGGTGGAGGTGTCGGCCCTGGCCCCGGTCCAGGTTTTGGCCCCGGTTCATCAGGCTCAGCAGACTTTGGTGGCTTCCATTTGCTGAAGAAGCAGATCAAAGTCAAAATAAGGAGGACGACTGCCAGAACAATCCCCCATTCACCAACTCGGCTATAGATATTAGGTCCAGCCTCTCCTAGATACAAAAATAAAGCTGACAGAAGGGAAACAATGATGGTCGCAATCAACAGAACAACGCATTTGTTCTTGATTTTTGACTTCCGTGCCATCCAAATGACTAAGATAGGCAATAACAGCAATACTAAGATAGTCAGCCAGCTATAGGCCTGCAATAAGATGAGCAGGACATCATTCGGGATGAAAATAACTCCGATAAGAGAAGAGACAAAGGCGATCATGCTCGCGGATCTATTGTTCCCATGGAAAGATTTTTTCAGACCAGTATAAAATAGTGCATAGACAACAATCCAGAGCAATGCTTTGAAGTAATACACCAGAACAATCTCATTCTGCACACTCGGCAAAGCACCAAACAAAATGGCCAAGACATTCTTGACACTCTCTGGAACAATCGGAGATGCACCTAGTGCAAAAGGTAACGCAAAGATCATTCCTATTAATCGTAAGAGCTTATTCATTTTGGATCACCCTCACAATAGTCTGAACCTTTACCCTATTCTCAATCTTATAATAGACAGATTTGCCCACTTTTCGAAAACTCACCAATTCAGCGTTCTCCAATTTACGAAGCGCCAAAGAAACGTTCGGCTGCGATTTCTTTACTTGAGAAACAAGATCAGAAACAGTATACTCTCTCTCAAGAAGCAAAAGCACTATCTGCAACCTAGTGGAATCAGCCAGTGCCTTCAAAAGCCTAATATTATACATATTTATATATTTAAATATATAAATGTATATAAAGCTAACGGAAAAATTTTTCGACTACCCAAGAATTCACTCAATCTTGACTTTATTGCCTAAGCACTGCCCAGGCATGCCTTTCTCAAAGATAGCTTTGACTGCACCACTATTGCCGTGTGCACCAGAGATCTTACCAGAAATCGAATTTCCTTTGGTATTGGTCCAAGAAACCTTCTTTCCAACTAAACCAGCAGCTTTCTTCATATCATCAACACCCGAAACAGAGACAATCATCTGATTAGGGCTCTTTCTATGCTTTCCACCTCTGAAATTAACTATGGTTCCTTCCATAGCATCTGAGAAATTTTGCCTATTTAAAAAGCTTACTCTTTAATTAAAGAGCAATGATGATAGCTCATAATCATGCAGATCCTTAATTTCCTGCTCATCCAACACCCTATTCCACATCGCAACATCATCTATAGAGCCAAACCAGAAGCCAGTAAGCGCATTGTCAGCACCGATGAATATCTGCTCAGTTGCACCGCTTGGTGTTCCTGTAGCTACAGATCTGAATTGATTGATGACTCCATTCGTATATACTTTCATCTCTCCATTGACATCCCACGTAAAGACAAGGTGAGTCCACTTCGGCAATCGAGGATATATGCTTTCATCATCATTATAATAATCATAATTTCTTATAGTATTAATGTCTCCATGACCAAACCTTATTTCTAATCCATATGCATCAATTGATTGGCAACCATTATATCCTGTTTGGACTAGATTAGAGGTTTGATGCTGATAGAGTAATGGATATGTCTTACAGCCTTCTTTCTCAGGAAAATCTGCTTTAGTCCAAAGTGAGATGCTTCCCTGAGTATTGGTCAACTGCTCCGGTAATGAAAGGTAGTCATCAACACCATCAAAATGCAGAGCATTGCCGAACTGCCCAGCAATAGCAGTAGGCCCATTAGCAGTTATGGTTTGCTGATTGCTGCTTTGGTCAGCAGGATTGACACTTTCAAGAGGAGAATAAAAAATCAAACCATTGAGTAAATCATCCTCATCAACCTGATTATCACAATCATCATCTGCACCATTATTTTTTTCATATGTTGGCCTTATCTCTCCTTCACAAACTCCCCATTGTCCATCAGTACAAGTGCGCACACCAGTCTGACACATGCCCACACCACTTCCACAGATCTCTGTTGCACCTTCAGTACAGGCTGCCCCTAAATTGGGTTTCCAGATGAACACTCCCTTAGAGGGGTCGTCAAATAATACATAAGCATCATAATCCTCCACATATCTGAAATTACCATGAATTGATCGATAGAATCCTGGATCCGTACCCACTCCAGTGTATTTAGTCCAGGTAGCTGTCCAATCTTGTTCATTCACATCAAGTACATATACATCAAGACCACCTGTCCATGCAATCACTTGTTGCCGCAAGGAATCATACGTCATTCCAGGATTGCTCGTTGCTTCGATTTCAGTATCACCTGAAGTCTGCAATTGTATAGGCGTGCCAGGATTGCTCAAATCATAGATTTTGGTGCCTTCACTATCACCAGTCTCGACAAACCAGTTATTCGCTTGGTCTATGACACCATTCTTGCCAAGATCCTCCCAACCACCAGCGTTATGCTCTGCCCAGACATCAGTGATTGGATTGTATGAGTGCAATCCAGCTCGTGCCTGGAATGCAATACAAAAGACCATAGAATCACTCCAGCGCACATCACAGGCAGCCTCAACACCGACTAAAGAATCAGCTTTTTGACTCCACGTTTTCGTCCTCATGTCAAACGCATTCGTGTAAGGAGCACTCAAGCTTCGATCATAGATGCCCGGCATACCAAAGCCATAAAAGTGATCAAAATTATTGGCTTCATCATAGATATGCGCAAGGGTATTATACGTATGATATGCAGAGGGCTTTCCATCATCCTGATAGACGACATCAATCGTTATAGGATCACTACCATCAAGAGCTTCCCACGTTAACGTATCAACATCAAAAGCATACAGCCAATTATCTCCTTCCTGGCCATGGCC
>JAAOYF010000023.1 GCA_018221205.1 Candidatus Woesearchaeota archaeon
GGAGAAAGCAAAGAAGAGTTTGTCCTCATGACCAGCTTTACTCCATTGAGAAAAGACAATATGGTAAGCTGGCTTGCCGCAAGAAGTGATGGAGAGAATTATGGCAAATTATTATTGTTTAAATTCCCCAAAGATGAATTAGTATACGGTCCTTTGCAGATTGAAGCTAAGATAGACCAGGACTCTGAGATATCCCAGCAATTGACATTATGGGGACAGCAGGGCAGCAGAGTCACCAGAGGTAATCTATTGGTCATCCCGATAGGCGAGAGTCTTCTCTATATTGAGCCGTTGTACATACAGGCAGAGACAGGCCAATTGCCAGAATTGAAGAGAGTCTTAGTTTCTGATGGCGAGAGAGTAGTGATGGAAAAAGACTTGGCAACAGGCCTGAGAGCACTTTTCGGAAAGAGTGAAACAATAACTGCTGAACGGACCGATAAAGAGCTTATAGAAGATGCTCAGGAATACTATGATTCCATACTTGATTCTATGAAGGGTCAGGATTGGGTAGGCATAGGGGATAATTTAGATAGGCTCGGGGAGATCATAGCTAAGCTGAAGTAGATGATTATAGGTGGCCGAGTATATATCAAGAAAGATTCTAGGCATTGAGACATAGCCCCGGAAAAATGCATGATTTTTCTACGAAATCTTTATATATTCTCGAGGATTAGTTCTAGCTATGATAAGTTCCAATTATGACTGGTTTGTGAAGACCGACTTGAGCAAATACAGCGGAAAATGGCTCGCTATTATCGATAAGGAAGTTGTTGCTTCTGGCAAAGACGCGAAAAAAATCATTGCAGAAGCCAAGAAAAAATACCCTAACAAGCGACCTTTCATAACAAAAATTAGGGACAAACTATCAATTCTCTGATGTCATTAATATATCGTTTTAAGAAAGAGAAATTAGCGAGCGGAGCATATATGAGCCGGCCCCGCATCCACGTAATCTTAGGGGGGAAAATCCCTATTGAAGTGCCCGCATTGATTGACAGCGGATGCGATATAACCGTCATTCCTGAAGCCATTGCAGAAGCGATAGGATTGGATATGAGGGGCGAAAAAGATATTTTATATGGCCACAGGGAAAAATCAGATGTCATCCAAAGCCATGCCGCAATAACATTCCTTGGAAAAGCTGAAAGACAATCAGTAAAACTGTCCCATGTACCTATCTTGATCAATCTGAAGAAAGGAAAAGAGGATACTGATGAAGTGACTCTGGGCATTAATGGGATATTCGATGCATTTGATATAACATTTAAGAAACATCAGAATAAAATCATCTTTAAACAAGTGAGAGAATAAGGAATCATGGACTGGAAGATCGAAGTCTTCGGCAGGGTTTTATTGATTCTCCTAGAGCTTATAGCCATAGGAGGCATTATCTTCAATAAAAAGATCTCAAAAAGATTCAAGTTAAAGAAGAATCAAAGGATAATCTTGCTCATCATCGGCATTATCTCTTTAGGCCTGGCAATTAAACTCATTATCTGGTTCTTGAAGAATAACTAATCAAAATATTTCTTAGTGATCTTAGCCTGCATGATAATGGGGACCATGATAAGTATTATTCCTGTAGCAAATAGCAATACGCCCAATACTTGTTCGATCCTACCAAGAGGGAAGGCTAAGAAGAAAGCTAAAAAGCCCAACACAATCATCTTCATGTTTCTTTTAGTCTCAGGCTTACTCCCTATCCTCTTCTCTGCCCGATCAATCTCCACAAAGCCCATATAGTGTCTATAATCTGCAGTTATTTAAACATTTTGACAATATATCCTCGGCTTTATTTCTTTAGGATTAGCGATAAAACTCATTATCTGGTTTCTGGATTAACCTTGATCATAGCCTTGAGCCCGTAGGTTAAGGCCTGCTTCATAAGATCAATATCCCCATTATAAGAGGCAATGATTTCACCGGCAAAAGCAATAGGCTCTCTCTTGAACCAATCTTTGACACGTTTTTCCATCTCAGTTAAAGTCACTGCAGGCCTGTCAACATAAACAGTAATATTTCTTTCTCCCATATCAATTCTCATTGCCACATGAGGCCTAGCATCATAATTTTCTCCGATGCGTTCTCCGACATACTCTGTTGCAGTTCTATCACGTGCCCATGCGAGCTGCTGCTCTTCCACACTTAAGTGCCCATCCCACTCTGCCATTACCGGAATCTGCAACTTACCAATAATTTTCAACGCACTTCGAAGAACCTGAGCAGGATGCTCAGCATGCTTATCACCACATATCATTGCATCCAAAACGACTTGTCCATAATGTGCACAAGTATAGTAAGTGAAGAAAGCCTGCTGGACTGCTTCAATAACAATCTCAAAGATACGATTTCTCTTATGGAATTCAAAAGTCTCCTCAGTATAAGGCAAACGAGGATGTCCATTTCCCCTCAACCATTCATACATTTCTAAGACTGGAGGATTGTTACGGAAGTGATAGGCATGAAAGACTTCATGCAGTAAGGGAGTAAGTCCGTCATCTGAGGTTTTGATGATATTTCTATTGCCCCTGAGTGCAATACTGGCAATATCCTGTCTTTCCCAACTGTAAGTATCACCACCCGAAGAAAAACTCCCATTAGCAACAGATTTTCCTACATGCTCGATCTCAAATTCCAAAGGACTAACTCCGAAAAACCCACTGACATAATCAGAGGCTTCCTTAACCATCCGCTTTGCATTTTGCATACCAGAGAAGAACACTTTCTAATTTATAAATACAATACCTTAGCATTTAAAAGAACAAGAGTATTCTCGTCTAATATGAAGTACACTGAAGAACAAGTAACAAGAGCGTTAAAAGAAAATCCAGATATGCCTGAAAACTAAGGGAGTATTTTCAGGCTAATTTAGATGGGACCTTACCGAAATTCTATCTAGATGATTTGACTCACTATCGTTTTGGATATTCAGATGAGCTTCCAGAGCCAGATGTTCCAGAGACACATCCAGACTATAGATTCCTAAGACTTCAATTCAGAGAGCAGAATCAACAAATGAAAGCACGAGTTCATGCAATCATAGGAATCTCATTATCATTACAAGGCGTCATTGGTGATGAAGTATTGGCTGCTCAAGGATATGAGGATATAGTTGAAGGGTTTTGCAAAAGGCAATGGAATGCACAAAGAGGAGCAAAAGGAGAATTCTGGACATTGCCTGAAGAGATCGGATATATGAATGCTACCTTAGACACATTCATCGGAGCGATTAAGGAAGTATATGGATTGTAATTGCATAACTTATGATTATAGCTAATTTTATATACCTAAAAGACAAAAAACAATTATGAATTTCCTCAAGCCCACAAAAGGCAAAGTATGGACAACCATCTTCGCCTATGGAGCCTACCAGTTTGCTGATATGATTGCAGGCATGTTCATGTTCTTTAGGATAGGCTTGGATAAGATAGATGAATTTCTTAAGTTTGAAGAACAAGCAGCTGAGTTTTTCAGCTCAATCAGTGCCCAAGAGCTCTTCTTCTGGGACGCAGGAGCATTTGTCCTCACTATTCTTTTGATCTACTTAGCAGTCTGTTTTGGATTTATGATTGCAGAAAAATCTTAAGGAACATACCGACATTCTCCGTCGACACAAGAAGCAACTCCACCAAAATCCCGATCACACATAACTCCCGTATATTCCTGACAGAAATCTGTAAGAAGTTCATTATATTTCACTAAATAATCCTTATGGGCTGCATCTGGAGGATTGCATCCAGAACAAGTAACCTCAATGAATGTACAATCTGAATCACGAGAACATTCTCTATCCTGCTCCTCTATCTGCAAAGGCATCTCATCTAGAGGAATACCAGGATGCTCATTTACAGGCAACAAAGGCTCTTGAACAGGCTCAGCAGCACAAGCAACCAAAAACAAAACAACAACAATCAACGCTTTCATATTCTTCCCATATCGCAATCCTATATAAAATTTCTCGAAAATCCTCCGGAAATGAACAAGAAACCTATTTTAATTTCTTTACGTTAGTGATGATATGACCAAAAACCTTAAATACCAGTCGGTATCTATTGGTATTATGAACAAGCAGATTAATCTGAGGTTGCCTACTACCTTACTGAAATCAGCGAAAGTAAGAGCCACACAAAGAGGATTCACCAATGTCCAGGATTTCATTAAGGAAACATTAAGGCAGGAGCTGTTTGAGCCGATATCAAAGAAAGAATTAATATTAGTAAAAAAGCTCATTGCAGCATCAGACAAGCATGGCTTGTACGGGTCAGAGAAGGAATTATACGCGAAATTAAAGCGGAAATGATACTAAGACCCACAAGATTCTTCCTGGAGCAGCTTGACGAGCTTTCAGATAAGGCAATTTCTTTGATAGAAAAAAAGCTAGATTTAGTGAAAGATAATCCATTTAGGAACAGAAGAATATATGGATATAACTTATTCTTATTCAGGATACGGTTCCAGGATAAAAGAAAGGAGAAGAGGATTATCTATTTAGTAGAAAGGCCCTATGTGAACATATTATGTATCCTAGATAGGGATAAAGAATATAATGATCTGAAAAAGCACCTAAAAAGATTAGGATACTGATCATTTATGAGAGATCTTATTCTCGATAAAATGAAAAATAATGCTCAAAAAGAAAGCAGGAAAAAAGCCAAAAGCCAGAAACTCCCACCCTCCTTGTACACGACCTTCATGCTGCACGCAAGGCCCGCATTCAACATCCGCAGGACACACACACTCCACAAAGAACGGTTTAAATAAATAGCCAAGTAGAAACAGAAATACCAAGAAGATAATGAAAGGTATCCAAAACGACTTTGAACTAAAGACATTCATTTTTGATATTTCTTGTGTGCCAGCATACTGTAGAATATACTTAGTGCGATGCCCAGTATGCCCATCGCATAGAAATATGCTCCCAGATTAGAAGAAACAAAATACACGAAAGGCGAGACGATCAACGCAAAAACGCCGACAACAACAGATATCATGAAATTCCGATGCTCTTTAGACTCATGTACCCTCTTTTTTGCCATAGTCCTTCTTAAATCTCCCCATATTTAAAATTAGCTATTTCAAAGCAGCTCTTCAGGCCTTACGATCTTGATCCCATTAAATTCTTTTAAGTTAAGAAGATGCTTGTCCTGACTGACGATATATCGAGCATCACATGCCAGCGCACATTCGATGATCTTATCATCGTTAGGATCATCTTTCACCACCCGTATTCGCCGAGATGGCTCGATCAGATGCAGAAACAGTGTATAGGCACTAAGGATATCCTCGACTTCCTGTTCACTGACATGGAAATCCCTTTTGAGGACCGTCTCGAATTCTCTTAGAATAGCAGGAGAAATGAAAATAAGGAACTCTTGAGCTATACCTTTCAGGATAATGCGGTAAGGGTCACCGCTCCAGAAAAGCGCAGAGATAATGACATTGGTATCTACGACTATCCTAACGCCTTTTATGGATGATCCTCCCAACATCTTTTTGCCTGATTCCTTTTCTCTTTGCGAACTGTTTACCCCATTGGTGAATTCTTTCGAACGTCTCTTTCGCAGAGGGGATATCTACTCTTTTCAATACTAAAGTACCATCTTTACCGAACGCAACAAAAGAGGTGCCTTTCTCGAATCCCATTTCCTCCCTGATATCTTTAGGTATGACTACTTGCCCTTTTGAAGACATGGTTATGATTTCGCTCATGATATCACCAGTAAGGGAGTAAGCATAGCTTACTTAAATACTTTATGGTGATAAAGACAGAAAAGAAACGAGATTAATATGTTCATTGCTCAATAATCCGGAAATTTTCCAAAAACATCCATATTTAAAAACTCCACCATCTCCATTCCTGAAATGATCGCCCACGTTGATATGGACGCTTTCTTTGCAGCAGTTGAAGAGAAGTACAATCCTAAACTGAAGGGCAAACCAGTCATAGTAGGAGCATTGCCAACACAAAAACGAGGGATTGTCTCAACGTGCAACTATGAAGCAAGAAAATTCGGCATCCATAGCGCCATGCCCATTTCTCATGCCTACAAAAGATGCCCTAAAGGAATCTACTTAAGGCCAAATTTCAGATTATACATAAAAGAATCAAGAAACGTCATGTCTATCTTAAGAAAATTCTCAGAGATAGAGCAAGTATCTATAGACGAAGCATATCTGGAGATAGATCCAAAAGACACACTTAAAATAAAGAAAGAAGTAAAGAAAATAAACCTCTCCTGCTCCATAGGATTAGCAAACTCAAGATACATCGCCAAGATTGCTTCTGATTACAAGAAACCAGGCGGAATTATAGTCGTAAAGCAGCCAAGAAAATTCTTAGCACCAATGAGTATAAGAAAAATCCCAGGCATAGGGAAAAAAACAGAGAAATACCTTAACGAAAAAGGAATCAAGACCATAGCAGATTTAGCAAAAGACAAATACCGAACATTAAAACTCATGGGCAAGTGGGGAGAACACATCTATAATATAGCAACAGGAAAAGACCGTACAGGATTATTGCATCATGGTCCTAGAAAATCTCAATCTGTTGAAAGAACATATCAAGACGATAAAAAACAGAAAGATTGTCTAGACGATCTCAAAAAACTCTGCAAAAGACTAAAAAAATACATTAACTATGAGTTCAAGACCGTTTCTCTAAAAGTACGCTTTGAAGATTTCTCGACTATAACCAGAGCAAAAACAAAAGAAAATCCTGATTTGGAAAAAACAGCATTGGAAATCTTCAACAACATAAAGACAAAGAAGAAAATCAGATTAATAGGAGTTAGAGTGAGCAATCTTTCAAGAAAAGGAAAGCAATTGACCTTGAAAAGCTTTTGACATTCCTCCTTAATCTTTATTTTAACTCACTAACAGACCTTCTTTATAATTTGCTGGATTACCTATACTAAAAGGGGGGTGATCAAGATGGAATGTACAGATTGTGGACAACCAGCACTCAGGGCATTTTGCCCCGAGTGCATGCTCCACCGCCAAGGATACCATCTGATGACAGATGCAGACTGGTAAATTATTTATACCATGAAGCAAAAGCAAGGATGATGAAGATTTCAGCAGTCGGAGAAGTAGCAGCATTGTTGGCTATCTTAGACTTCATCTACTGGGTCTCATCAAACACCCCGAAAATTTTCATGTGGCTTTGGATCATCTTCGGATTAATAGTCATTATAGACTTCATGAATGGCGGATTGATTGATAAAGGCATCTGCAAGAAATGTTTTAAGAAGTAATCTCTCGAAAGTCTGCAATAAACTCATCAAGGCTCCTTTCTGTCATCACCCTCACATCATATTCAGTATCACGAAATAATGCATGTTCTCCGTTAGGATGCTGCCCACCATAGATCACGAATTTTGCTGTGGGAGTTGCTTCTCTTGCTTGTTCTATGAATGCGAGTATCTTCGCAGATTCTCCTAAAGCAGGATTGAAGAAATAGACATCAGCACCTGTGGTAAGTCTAGCGATATCATCGAAAGCTATAACCTGATGTCTAAGACGACGCATGGCACGTACTTCGGCCTTGAGGTTAACTTCATCACCCATAAGAGAACCATTACGATAATCTTTATCCAATACTTGTACATAAACCATTTAAAACTATCTAATTGCTTTGCTCTTTATATACATTGCCAAAGTAGATAATTATTTATAGACTAAAAACAAAGTCTACTAAAAAAGAGGGGAAGAATGGAGACATGCAAGATTTGCCATCAGGATTTCAAAGGACCTGATTCTTTAGTATTGTGCGACCACTGGGACGGCTTCATCCACTTCGGCTGCTGTACAAGAAGATGTTCAAAAGACGGCGAACCATGCCAGCATTGTGAAGGTATTTTCGATAGGACTTCTCAAAGAATGCAGTAATTAATGTGCTTTGTTATCTCGAGGAAAAAGCCCATTCTCCCAACCATAGTCCTTTATAGCTCGTGCTAGGGCACCATACTGTCCTTCAAGTTCAGACATATGATTGATATCAGCCCTTTTCAATCCAATCCTGATACCTTCAATTATCTTTCTCTCGGTTGGGCTATGGGGGTCATCAGGAAACAACCCCTCATCCCATTCAGGATTTTGGCTGACAAAGTACCTTACCCTTTTGGAGAGTGGCCGATTTATACTCTGCAATTCTTTGAATGTAAGAGCACCAGACTGACCTACTGCCTGCGCAAGAGTATCTTGAGAAACATAATCATCTATTGGAATGTCATATCCTTTGGCTAAAAGAGCCAATCCAGGTTCTCTTTCCGCGAGGAGCACAACACTGGCAGGATCATCTTCAGCTATGCCCCTAATGATATCAGAAAGTTCACCAGTGCTAATGGATTCATCAGGTCTTGTCTTCGTAACATGCGGAGCTACCCAGACTTGACCGATCGTTTTTCCTTCATACTTGACTGGAATGATTCTATCTTCTGGCATACAGAGAAGAACGATTTCCGCTTTAAAAACCTTCAGAAACCCTTAAAAACAGATATTATCCAATCTCTACAATAAATGTGGTGCTGTCCACAGGGATGATCTCAGCTTCATTCCCTTTCTTCCATCCCCTGGTGAATTCTTTAGGAAAACGAAGAAAGAACATCTTCCCATCATGATTGATTGATCGCTTGATGCCTTCTTCATTCTTGAGGAGCTTTTCTACTGCCCAGAGCAGTTCCATGCGTTTCGCCTGCGAAGAGTCAAGATAATCTTTCTTGCATTTCCTGCAGCTCCAGACCATGTAGCTGAAGGTATTGCCATCAATATGCATTTCTCTTCTCAGCAGAGCAGTCTTTCCGTGGCAGTTGAATGGGCCTTGAAATGCTCCTTTCTCTACTGTGAAATCTTCCTTTTGTACAGTTTTTTTTGCCATGGTGATGACCTATAGGCAGTCAAGATGTCA
>JAAOYF010000024.1 GCA_018221205.1 Candidatus Woesearchaeota archaeon
GCGTAGCCGCGTAAAAGTATTTCTAAGAAGTCGACCTAAAGGTCGGGGAATTAAACCCCTGTGCTCGCTACGCTCGCATTAATTATCACCTACCAATTACCATTATTGTGCTGTTTGCTTCAATCATAGCAGGTTATGCATTATCTGCAAGTATATCTCATGAACTTCGGAAAAGCCAAAAGGACGCTAAGAAAATACTTGATTTTCTCTTTCTGCACAAAGAAGAAAAAGTGATCATAAGGTGTCTAGTGGAGAATAAAGGAAATTGCAAGCAGTCTGAAATCGCACGTCTACCGGGAATGAATAGTGTCAAAGCTTTTCGATCGCTGCAAAAAATGAAGGAAAAAGAAATTATTGATATTTCCATACATGGAAAAATACGGAAGATAGCGCTTAAAGACCATTTACAGCATTTGCTTTTGGAGCATGATCGCTGAAGTTCTTGCTTAGCTAATCAGTCACCTGGTTTACATGCATCAATCATAGCACGCATATCAACACTCATTTCTCCATTTGGCCCATAGATTGTTTTTATCCACTCATTCGGCATATTAATCCCCCTCACTTATCCTGAAAATCTTCCATAATATCATTGCTTGTGCTCGTTACTTCAAATTCCATTTTACCACCTCTTGATGAATATTATCATCCTCTTCAAAGAACACTGGAAATTGAGAGTATTCCATATCCCAATAGTACAAATCGCCTACTAATAGTCGATTGTAGTGGTGGGTTTTGTATCTCAATGTCCACCACCAAAAAATTCTGATTGAGAATGCAATTCATTCATTGAAGGTACCTTTCCAAATCGCTCCCAGTACTGCACCCTTTCTTCTTTTGCTTCGAGATCGTGTTTTATTTCATCGATTGTTTTCATGTTATCACCCACTATGCTTTCAAGAATACATGTTTATATATGATGTTAAGGATAAATCTGAGGCATCTTTCATAACTTTTAAATACATAATTGCAAACTTAGAAATACAATGGTTTATACTCATCTTTCTCCTGCTTGGTTTTTCGGATATGATGTTCTTCTAGAGATTTCATTTGCAGTTGTTTCCCTTATCATAGCACTTTTCGCTTTCAAGATCTATAAGTCGAGTGCAATTAAGCAAGTACATCTTTTTGGCCTTTCATTTCTTCTGATATCTATCTCTTATATCATTCAGTCAATTCTTAATTTTATGATTATATCAAAACTGAATGAGAACGTCAGTAAGATGATTAAACTTCAGTCAATAGTCCATCTCAACACCTTAGGGTTTCTTATTCATATGTTCTTTATGATTATTGGATTATCTATCCTGCTTTACACGACTTTCAAAACAGAAAACCGAAAATTATTTTGGCTACTAATCGTTGTCTCTCTGCTTCTACTCTTTTTGTCAAGGGATGCTCCCAATATATTCTACTTGATAGTTAGTGTGTATCTTTTCTTTATCTCCTTCCACTTCATCGGGAATTACCGGAGAAACAGGCAGCCCAAAACTCTCCTTATTGCACTAGCTTTTTTGCTTCTGCTTTTTGGAAATACTCACTTTATCTTTATCCTCAACCATAATCTCTTTTATCCGATAGGCCACATTCTGGAATTGTTCGCCTACATCCTTATACTCTGGAATTTTTATCTGGTGCGGAAAAAATGAATAAGAAACGTGACCGTCTCCAAATTATCCATGACATTCTTCTTGCCATACGGGAAAAGGGAAGCCAGGTAAAACCAACCCATATATTGTACAAATCAAATCTTTCGCACCAGATGCTCATGGAGTATCTCCAGGAGCTGATCGCCAAAGGTTTCATTATCGAAGAGGGCGACAAGAAGGGAAAGAAAGTTTATTCACTGACTGATAAGGGCTATGACTATCTGAGAGATTATACTGTGATCAAAGGATTTGTTGATTCTTACGGCCTGGGGTAGTGTGCTTTTGGAGAATTATGCTGCAAAAAGAAATGGGCACCAACCGCCGAGAATACGAGTAAACCTCCAACAATAAATATGCTCTTAAGAGAAATGATAAAACTTCCGAGCAGTGCAAGCACAAAGCAGCGGATATATGAAGTAACCAATGTTATACCGAAGAAGTGCTTTCTCTCTATTTTCGCAATTCCAGCAGTATAAGAGATGATGTCTGAAGGATTGTATGGGAGAATTCTTATCCACAAAAGAACTGACTTATATGCTCGGACCTTTTTCAGGATAGCAGCAACTTTTTGCCGGTTGAAAAAGCGGTCAAACTTATCGTGAAGATTCCTGCCAATGTAGTAGACAATCAGGCTTCCGATCCACAATCCAGTGCCTGCTACCACTGTGGTAAAGAGCACCCCATACAGTTTTCCTGCGCCTATCACAATAAACTCAGCCGGTAATGGGGGCAAAATTACCTGAATAATCATTGAAAAAAATAAAATAATTGCATTACTTAGAGAAATCATTCTTTGACGACTAGTTGGCCCCTCATGCCACGATGGCCTTGACCACAGGGAACATTACAAAAATATTCAAATGTTCCTGATTCTGTAGCAGTGAACTCAATGATTTCCTCCTGACCTTGACTTACGGGGCCTGTCGAGACCCCTAAAGCCGGAATGGTCACGCCGTGAGTGCCTTGGCTGCTGGTTACCTTTAACCGAACTCTGTCTCCTTTATTGATAGTTACAGGTTCTGGTGTGAAGCCCCAGCTCCAAGCATCTATGCTCATTTCCTTTACTTCTCCCGTTGTTTGTGCTACAACATTGTTGACCAGTGCTGGTTGAGTATTCGTTGTGCAACCGACTAGGACAAGAATGCCGAAGACCAGAATAACCACTGCTATTGTTTGTTTCATGGTGTCACCCCTATGTTTCAACATTGAATGAAGTCATCATTCCTGCTTCTAGGTGCTCGGCAATATGGCAATGCATCATCCATTCTCCAGGATTAGTAACATCAACAAGAATATCTATTGTCTTACCAGCAGGTACGAGGACTGTATCTTTCCAGGCGAGATTGTCTTGCTGCTCGCCGTCAATAGAAGTGACTAAAAACCTCTGTCCATGCAGATGGATAGGGTGCTGCATAGGATGATCAGATTCTGGATCATTGAACAGCCGAATCTTTATGATGTCTCCGACCTTAGCTTCCATGCCGATCTCCATGTTCGTTCTTCCTGTCTTTCGATCCTTCAATATCCAGTCAACAGTCTCGCTCGTCGACATGGCATTCATCATGCCCATGGTATCCTCCCATTCAATCTCCTCTTCATGCTCTTCGCCGTCGCAGTCGCCCATCTGCACCCCTCCCATGACATGGCAGGGCATGTCTTCCATGCTGCCCATCATCATGTTCACCTCTACTGTAAGGTCTATTTCATAATCTGGATCTTTTTCCATGAGCTTCTTGAACCTGAACATCTCTTTGCTCTCTTCTTCATTCTTCCTCGGCTTTAGAAAATCAGCTGAATGGTCTGCTCTTCCGGCTGTTGATGCAGCTATCACCGAGCCCAGCACGTATTCCTTGTCCGGCGTGATATGCCTGATATTGTATTTCCGGCTTTCATCGAAATACACTTCTATCACATATCTCTCTGCAGGGGTGATGAGAACAGAATCAATAAACTCCTCTTCTTCATATCTACTCAAATCTGATGCTACTAGCTTTATTCTTGCCCCATCAAAATCCAGATTGAAGGGACGGACATTTGCAACATTAGTCACAAAAAACCTCACAATGTCTCCTTTATTGACTGATAGCCTATAGTCTGTCTCGCCGTTCAGCAACATAACATTACCAAACCTTCCCATAAGTGCAAAATTAGCGTGTTCCTTGCCAAAGGGAACTACTCCATGATCATTCATCAAGATATCATCAAGGACAAGAAGCTCTTCCTTGTTTATTGGATTATAGTAATCAGACTCTGGAGAGTCGACAAGCATATTTCCAGCCAGGCCAAGATCCTGCTGGAGATCCTCTCGGACATGGGGGTGGTACCAATAGATTCCTGCGTCGGGAAACGTAACAGTATATTGATATTTCTCTCCTGGCTTCACGGTTTCCTGAGAGATATCCGGCACCCCATCATTATTGATATCATGCCTCAGGCCATGCCAATGGATAGTCGTCTCCTGATCAAGATTGTTGATGAAATCGATCTCTATCGTTGACCCTTGTCTTGTCCTCAAGGCAACACCTGGTATCATGCCATTATAGGCATACATCTTCACTTCTTTGCCATTTATTCTCTTCTTCACTATATCAGCTGTGATAGTTATGTGGTCACCATCGTTGACCGTGAGTATTGAAGAAGATTTTGCTGTAGAAAGTGATGATAAGTCTTCTTTGACATTATCTCCGCAATCACCCATAGATTCTCCATTAGGCATCTGTTGACAGGGTGTCCCTTCCTGGGCAACCATTGCCTCATGCATATCCTGCATTGTTTCCGCCTGCATCTGCGGCTCATTGCTTACCTGTGAGCATCCTAATGCGAATATAGCCAATACTGCAATCCATTGTATATGTTTCATAATGCACCTCAAAGCATAAACTTATTAAGTTTCATATGTTGAAACCATATATAAAGGGTGGTGTAACCCATTTGAGGAATATTTCATAATGAGAAACCATTTTCTTATCAAGCACAGGAATCTTGGATTCTTCATACTTGTCATCTTATTGGTGAGTGTAAGCTTTCTTGCTGTCATCATATACGGTGTAAAGGATCTGGCAACGGTCAGTCCATTTCTTGCCTTTGCGGTCCAGTATCATGTCGTCATCATGATGGTCCTCATCGTCGTCTCAGTTGCTTTTGGTTTTTTTTGGTCCCATGCACTCTATTCTGAGATCAGGAGCAGGGAGAAGACTTCGCGGAAGATCATGGACGTTGTGCTTCTTTTCTTAGGTACAGAAGAGAGGAAAATTTTGAATTTTTTGGTGGAGAAAGATGGGAAGACCACCCAAGCGCATATCGCCCGAATTGAAGGAATGAATAAGGTCAAGGCCTTCCGATCTGTAAAAAAAATGCAAGACAAGCAGATTGTCGATGTCGTCTCTCATGGCAAAGTGAGACAAGTGCTATTGAAAGAAAACATCCTTGATATTCTATTGGATTCCTCAAAATGAGGAAACTTTTAAAAAAGGGGTTTAATCTCAGAGCTATATGGCCCAGTAGCCTAGCCTGGATAGGGCGACAGGAAAATCATAAGATTTTCTCGCCAGAGCCTTCTAAGCTGTAGGTCGGGGGTTCGAATCCCTCCTGGGCCACTTCTTTGTAAAAGTTCCAAGGATTAAGGTTTCCTTCAAGGATATCTATTCTCTCTTGATAAGTTGTTTTAGGTGGGACGAAGCCAAATTTTTTATAAATGAGATACCTGGTTAAGTGATTTGGATTAGAGAACTCTATGACTTCCTTCCAATTCTCTAGTCTAGATTTTCCGCTTACTTGAATCATATAGCTATCGGCCTCATTTCGGATATTCTTCTTCTGTCTTGCTATGAAATGTCGGATATTTAAGTTGCGTATCATTTGTGAGAGTTGGAGAATGAATTCCTTGCATACTGATTTTATTTGAATTCTTGGATACGTATGAATAATCTTCAGGATTTTTCTGTCATTTGCGTATCTCTTATCAAAATTAAGGCAACCATCACCTGCACAGAAACCCCTAATAAATGCTGCATGTACTTTTTTGTTTTTGGACTTTTGAATTACAAAGGGAATCCTTAGCGAATATGTTTTTTTGCCATAAGGAAATCCTAGTTCATGATGAAAAAAGCTGATTATTGATTTATTGCACACATAGAACCCGTAGACAGAATTACTTGGTTTTTCGTGAGGCCTAATCTTAATTTTAAACTCTGATGAGAATATATTCGTAAGAATTGAATCGTAGTACTTACGATCAGCAGTGGGATTTCCCCAGAAACAAATGTGGTTTTCCTGCATAGAACCATCTGCTGCAAAAATTCCTGCCAGTTCGGAGATTTTTTCATTAATTTCTGATTTCATATCAAATCACATCAATTCTTGTGGTGAAACTTCCTAATTGATTTTTAGTGAAGCGAAAATCATAATTTAAAGTTGAACTTAGCTTAAGTGATTTTTATGAAATTAAATTATATAAATCTCACGTACATACCTTTTTTGTCCAGTGTATAATCTTATTCAGAATTAATAGATTTACTTACGGATTCCGGAAGATTTTCGAATCCCATCAGGGCCATTTTATGCTGCAATGACTATTGCCCTTTCTTTTGGGAGATAAATATGATAGCCGTTCTCGATCGGGTCTTTTCCTCTTCTCATCAATCTGATCTGTGATCTGAAGAATTGGCTTTCTCGTTCATATTGCCCTGGAAATGCATAAGGAATGATTCTGAGTGTTTCCCTGTCATCTGAAATCGCCAACCCAGGTAGTTCTTGGTGTATTGATTCATACACTCTATATGGCTGTGCTGCGTTAACCCAATCAGCGTTTCTTTCAGCTACCTGTTCCCAGGTGACGAAATTTTCTCTCGTCCGAGGAGTGTTCTTTCTATAGAATCCTTGTCCAAGTATGCCCACTTGGAATATTGCTTTCAACTTAATATTAGCAGCTTGAACTAGCCGAGCAGCCTCCAATTTTTGATCATATGAAATATTCTTTCCGAGGAGCCTTGAACCTTCATCGTGAGCAGTCTCCACACCCAGATACAGCCTATTCAATCCTGTTTCCCATAATCTAGAGAGATTCTCTCTTGTGTATCCTCGACCAGTTCTTGAATACGCTAGTGCTGATTCTGAACTGACGAAAGAGCCAATTTTTTCGAGCCAAGGAAAGTACTCTCGCATAAGTTCGACTGCTTTTGCTGCAGTCAAATCTGTTCGTTTGTCTTGATCTAGTCTTAGTACATCTGATATATTAATGAATCCTTCATTCATTCTTCTCATCTTGTCTCCAAGAATGTTGCCCATGGCTTCTTCAGTCCTTTCCAGCTCGGCAATAAATTGATCTATGGTGTACGGTTTGAACGGTACTGTCGATTCGGGGCAAAATGTGCATGCTTTTCCACACCCGTCACCTGCTTTAACAAAAATCGTCCTGTGAGTCTGATCTGGAATGATGTCTGTTGAGGATTGCAGAGATTTAAGCAAAAGAAATCTTGCAACAATTGCTTCATATGTTAAGACTGAAAAATCTTTTCCAATGCCTTTCAGCTCTCCTTCAGAAACGGTCTTCGCTTCATCATAAGCAAAACCTACTAGCTGTTCCAGTAACTGTTCTGGTGTTGCATTTGCCTGATCAGCAACACACCCTAAGGGAAGGGACTTCCTCTTTAAGGTATATGTATGTTGAGGATCTTGACTTACAACAGTTTCGATAGAATCTGGATTTACCCTATACATACCAGTCATATCTCCAGTTACGGCAAACGTTATTGCTAGATCATTAGTAGTTAGGACAAATTCTGGTTCTTCTTCTTCTCCGAGATTCTCAGCGCTAAAATAAAGATTTCTTCCATTGTTAAAGCCTATTTTACTCAGTGTTGAAGGAAAGCGTCCACTGAGCTGAATGGCTTTTTTTATGGTTAGGTCAGACATTCCTGACCTTCTTACATGTCGCTTTATAAATCCTATTGGTTAGAATATTCTTATCAGAATTATTCATGGGGTGTGACGATTCTTTCCTCTACTGCTGATATAAGTGATTTAAGGTCGGGTGGCTCATAGCCGCAGCAGCCTGAGACGAACAAGTCTCTCTCTAAGAGTTCAGGGTGTCTTTCAAACAAAGCTATCAGCCAGGTAACATACGCATCGACACCTCCGTTCTTTATGACTTCTGTGGCTTGATCCAACACAGCGTAGTCCTCGTCGCTTGCGTTGTTGTAGAGAATACGGAAATTCGTGAGCAAGCCTCTTTCTGCTGCCCGATCCAGCATGATGCCTACTGAATCATTTGTGCTGCAATTCGTTCCCCATCCCTGAAGAGTATGACCAGGGACAGAATATATTTCTTCGACGAGTTTTTCTATTGGCTCATCTCGATCGTAGAGCATTCCATTTCTTTCCAGCTTTGCACTGAGATATATTGGCATTCTGTATTCTGCTGCCAATTGCACTAAGCCAACAGCTTCAGGGACGTTCTCAATCGTTTCTGCGAGCAGTGCATCAACCCCTTCATCGTGAAATGCTTTGACCTTGGATCTATGATATATTTTAGCTTGCTCTGGAGTCACTATCCATGTTCCTTTAATGGCTGCATCTTTTGCTCCGCCGGTGGTGCCCCAGAGAACAACATCATCTCTTCCGCTGCGTCGGATTCCCTCTCTGGCAATCCTTACGGACTGGACTGTGCCTTTGTCTGAATCTGCTCCCAGATGCCTGCGGCAGCACCCATAGGAATCGGTGATGAGAACGCCAGTCTGGAGAGAGAGAAAATAGTCAATCATTTCGGCAACTATCGCTCTGCCAGGCTCTGTTAACAGCGCTTGCCTATCGTCTAGGCCGTGCCTCATTTCTCGTGTTGGTCTATAGGCTGAGCTTGTATAGATAAGCATGATACCTACTTTCCAGAGTGTTTTAAATAAACTCCTGCGTAAAATATTCCTTTAAGAATAATCAGGGCAGCCAGGTCTTCTGGTCCTTGAGCTTTTCTGGCAGGTATTTCTCGATGACGTAATTAAGTCCCCATTTTGCTAAAGCTTGCTGTTCTGCTCTCACTTTCATCTGTGCCATCTGCTTAAAGGCCTTCTGCCATGGCTTATGGTGCTTGATGAATGGATCGTTCTTGATCGCGTCTTTTATTCTTTTGATGTCGACATCTTTCAATGGATGAGAAGGAAGCTTGTAATCGATAATGTCTTGTGGAGTTATGCCGATGAATTTTGCGCTGGGAACGCAGAAATACTTGTTTATGTGTGCTGCATTTCCTGAGCCTACCTTTAATGTCCTGTAGATATTAGCAAATCCATAAGGATCGCCATCTGTGAAGACAAAGACTGGTAATTTCTTATCATCGCTCAATCTTCTGATGAATCTTCGGCATGCTCTTGTGGGAACTCCTCCCAGACTGATGAGGATGCAATTCGCTTTTTTCCAGTAATTATGCTTCACCAATCGCTGAAACATACCTGCTGTCTCTATGGCGAGGATGAACTTTGCTGTTGTCTGGAATTTAAGTTCCTCGACCTGGCTTGGAATAGAATAAGCACCAGAGCCGAATTTTGTGCAATCTATTTTGACTTCTTTCCCTGTATCCGGATCTTTGTCTATGACAATCAGTTTTCCTGCAATATCGCCGCCTTTCTCTTCTGGAATAAAGCCAATCTGCTCTCTGTTGACCATCATCATGGCTTCGACATCATCCATGACTGTATCGGATTCTGGCTGGGAGACAAAACGTGCCTCTTCCCAATTTTTGGAGACGTAATAGGCTTCTCTCTTTGTGGCGATGTCTTCGCTCTCCACTAATTCTTTAGAAAGTGCCATCATCCTCAAGGTCTGGGCAAAGGTCTTTACACTAGAAGCAGTCAATGTCCTTTCCTTCTTCTTATCGATGATCTCAAAATAACCGTCTTTCGAATCATACTTCACATTAGACAACGAACGAAGAGGCATATGCAACGTAGGCTGCTTCTTCTTCAGGATGTCCTTATAGACATCTTCAGCTGTTTCCTTGATCTTCTTTATCACTGGTTTCATTTTCTTTACCGAATTTTGCTAGATCTTCATCATATTCCGGGTTATCAACACCGATCTTATCTAATTTTCCCCTCTGGGACTCGAGAAGCTCCACTAATATCGATTTCACTTTCTCTTCATCCTTGATCCCTAAAATCTCTTTCAACGCATCAGCGACATGAGGGATATAGACTTGAATATAATCTCTTTTCTTTGATTCTGCGAGTATCCTCTTCTTTTTGCCGACATAAGACATCAGCTTTCTTCCAACTTCCTGAAGAGCTAGCTTAATCTCTTTGATGATCTCTGGATAATGGGCAATGGCTTCCTTGCTTTCAGAAGTAAAAGGGACCCAGACAGAAGCAATGCTTATGACAATGGTTGCTGGACCTACAGGCAGAGCGCCTCTGCTCTGGCTGAGGCCATAGTTTCTCCAGGTCGTCTGCAATGCTGACTTTGTCACGGCACATGCACCTTGCTGGTATAGCAGAGGGACTCTGTTTGCGTAACGCATCAACCTTACAGCTGAGTCTGCTCCCTGCTCGCCTCCATATGCGACTCCTGCCTCTACAACAAAGGGATTTCCTCTGTATACTGAAGGGGGCCTGGTTGCGGCTGCATAGAACTCAGCATTGATCTCTTTTCTCAATCCTTTTTCCAATAATTCTGATCCGATAGGAGAGATGCAATCTGTCGGAGGTGAGATGATCTTGGTCTTCTTTATGCCTTCTGCTAATTTTTCCACCATCTCTCTGGTCATATTTTTTGGCTTGGTATTCGGCAATAAGGCTGCATGCTCGCAGATCTGCTTTGCTGTTCCAGAACCGACTCTTGAGAATTCTTGTGTCAGGAATGATTGTAATGTACGGCATTCAGTGAACTTGAGCATCTTCTGGAGAACGCCTAATTCGACTCCATAAGGATGGGGTTTGATCTCTACTGGTTTTTTTGGGTGATCGTCTGTCGCTCTTGCGAAGATGAACTGTTCTGCTTTTGGATTGGTATAGGTAATGGTCACATGGGGATTGACTATTGCTGTCTGTTTGAGGTATTCGTCTATAGATTGAGAGCCGCCAAGATAAGAACCTTCTAATTCAAGGATGATCTTTGTTCCATGGTCTTTTTTCCATTCGACTGTATCATCTTTGATGATGTCTGGCTTGTTCTTCTGGGTATCGATATGCAATTCATAATAATGTGCTGGTTGATCCGGATGGATCTTTGATGTTATCTTTGATGGCTTTCCTGTTGTCAGCTGCGCATACATGACTGCAGCAGAGATGCCTATACCTTGCTGGCCTCTTGTCTGTGAGAGCTTGAAGAACTTGGAGCCGTAGAGGAGTTTAGCGAAAATCTTTGGAATCTGCTTCTTGACAATGCCAGGACCGTTGTCTTCTACGGTCACGCGAAAACGATCATTGCCCATATCGATGATATCCACGGAGATCTCTGGAAGGATGTCTGCTTCTTCGCAAGCATCTAAGCTGTTATCAACAGCTTCTTTAATCGTGGTCATGAGTGATTTTCTTTTGTTATCAAAGCCTAAGAGATGCCTATTTCGGGCAAAGAACTCTGCTATCCCGATATCCCGCTGCTTCGCAGCCATCTCATGCGCTTTTGTCTTTATCTCTTCCATTCTACAATCGATCTCCTTTTCATCTCTCTCTTCTTCTTCTCAAGCCACTTGTAGACAGATGAATGTGTTGAGCCTTCTACCAGCATCTCGACGGCCTTATGGGCCAATTGGACTGATTCTATGGTGCCGATGATCGAGATAGTCTTCCCGAACACAGAGATATAGGTCTCGGTCAGCTCTTCTATATGCCTTCTTGTACGTCCTTCGGCGCCGATGACCCTTCCTTTCACCCTTTTTTGAGACTCTTTTGATTTATCTAATAAATTGACCATCTCAAAGCAATAGTCGACTTTGAGAAGCAGCAAGGCAATCTCTGGATTGAAACCTCTTCCTACAGCGGTGCAGACCTCTTTTGCTGTGAAAATGTCAAGGCCATCCTTGCCCTTGATGAAGATATCGCCTTCTTTTGAATCGACCTCAATCTGTGTGTGGGTGGCTGTCTCTACCTCTTTCTTCGTCGCGCCCTTCTGCCCAATAAGAACAGCAACCCGTTCTTTTGGAATCTTCAACTCAAAGTGGAGGTCATTCATTTTATTATGAAAATTGTGAGGGGTATTTATAGCTTACTGATTTTGGCCAATATCTTTTCCGGATCCACTTTCAGGCCGATCTTCTTGAAATAATTTGTGACGTTATTGACGTCTCTTTGCAGATATTCCTCTGCCTGTGATGCTTTTATCGGACCGCATTGTGAAAAATCGATGAAAACTGGACGATCCTTGTAGTTAAGGATGTTGAAAGGTGATAGATCAGCATGCACCAAACCAGCCTTATGGAGCTTTCTCATATTGTCGATGATATCATCGAGGAATTTCCTTTTTGCTTTCGGCGTATGGTCTTTCAATTGAAGTGCTACCTGGGCATCACCGATGAACTCCATGACGATGATGTTGTTCATGAACGTTATTGGTTTGGGGACTCTTACGCCTGCCTCTCTGGCTTTCATCAAGTTCCGGAATTCTCTCTGCACCCAGGCCATGATGATCTTTCTCTTCTTTCCCCTCAAATTTATGTACCGGGGATCGTCTTTGATGTAATCATACATCCTATTGAAGTCGCATGTCTCTAATCTGTAGATCTTGACTATGAGTTTCCCTTCCTTTGTTATTGCTGAGAAGATATTCGCCTCTTTTCCTATGAAGATAGGGGATTGGAGACCTTGGAAATGGCCTTGTCCTATCAATCGAAAGATAGTTCGATTCGTAAAGTCGTCAAATACGTTATGCATCACTTTGAATTTTTCCTTTGAAATCTTTGGCATATAATAAGAATATAGTATTCAGCTTAAAAATCTTTATCAATAATCTGGTGCAAAACCCAGGTCTCTGGTTACATCAATAACTGGCTGAGGTGTTCCTTCCCCCTCTTCACCAAATTGATCAAATTCAATTTCAGTAAGCGTACCTACATTGTCTCCGGTTACCATCCCTTCTCTTAGTTTCATGGTAATCTGTCCATCGCGTAGGTTGCCGTATGTAGCTCCTGCCCTGACAACTTCCCCTACTCCTCCATTTCCTGATGCATAATCGAGAACCCATGCTGGACTCTTTCGAAGCCTTTCGACCAATTGAGGTCCGATTTCAGAAGATCCTGTAGGATCAAGAACAGTCAGCCTTGTTGTCGGTAGTAAACTTTCCATCTATTATGGGAAAAATATATAATTTATAAAGCTATCGATTGACTACCCTATAATAGTAATAAAATCGAAAGGTTTATATATTCTTTTACTACTCTGTAGTCATCACCTCTTTTTCCTCAGCGGATTTCCTCGGAAGTCCCTGGGGTTTATACTCATAACTGGTTCTCGGAAGTTTTATAAATTACTTCAGGTCATCTGGCGGTAATGAGCAAGATACTTGTTACTGGGTCATTAGGCCAGATAGGAAGTGAATTGGTTCCTGCCTTGCAGAAGAAAGTAGGCAAGGATAATGTCGTCGGGCTTGATATCCGGGAGCCTAAAGAGGATATCGGTCCTTTTGTCAACCAGAATACGACTGAGCGGGAAGGATTGAAGGCTGTCCTTAAGGATAATGATATCACGCAGATCTATCATCTCTGCAGCATACTGAGTGCGAAAGGAGAATTGAGGCCGTGGCAGGCCTGGCACGTCAATATGGATTCTATGAGAAATGTTTTGGCACTAGCCGTTGACATGGACATCAAAAAGATATTCTGGCCGAGCTCAATCGCAGTATTCGGGCCGACTTCTCCACGAAATAATACCCCTCAGAAGACGATCATCGAGCCTACCACCATGTATGGAGTCACGAAGATGGCTGGAGAAGGATTATGCAATTATTATTTCCATAAATATGGGATGGATATACGCAGCCTGCGTTATCCTGGATTGATCAGCTACAAAGCTCCTCCGGGTGGGGGTACGACTGACTATGCTGTCGCTGTTTTTTATGAAGCGTTGAAAAGCAAGAACTATTCCTGTTTTGTCTCCAAAGACACTGTGCTGCCTATGATGTATATGGATGATGCTATCAGGGGAACATTGGAATTGATGGAAGCAGATAAAAGTAAACTCTCTGTTAAGACCAGCTACAATATGTCTGCATTGAGCTTCAGCGCAGAGGACCTGACAAAGGAAATCCAGAAGCACGTCCCTGACCTTAAGGTTACTTATGAACCTGACGAGAGGCAAAAAATCGCTGATTCCTGGCCGCAGGTGATTGATGATTCCCGAGCACGAAAAGATTGGGACTGGAAACATGAATTTGACCTGCCCAAACTGACGAAAGTCATGCTCGAGAAATTGGGTGAAAAGTTTGCCAAAGAAAAATCTTAGCGATGTTCTGAAGAAAGAAGTTGACCGTATCGATTCTGTCAAGACGACGAAAAGGAATGAACTGGTCATCGAAGGATTTGTCCATGAAAAAGGAAGGGCGCCTGTGGCTCTTGTCCATGGAAAAAAGCATGCTGTCTTCAACTCAAATGATTACCTTGGACTGAGGCACCATCCTCAAGTAAAAGAAGCTGAGCATGCTGCTTCCCAAAAATATGGTACAGGGCCCGGGGCTGTCAGATTCATCTCTGGGACGATGGATATCCATCGAGCGCTAGAGAAAGAACTTGCATCATTCCATGGCAAGGAAGATGCGATGATCTTTTCTTCGTCATTTGCTGTCAATCTGGCAGTTCTGCATTGCTTCATCAAAGGGCAGAGCAAGGATTCTCTTGTGGAAAGCAATACTTTAGTTATCTCTGATGCATTGAACCATCGGAGCATCATCGACGGTATCAGGGTTGCAGGATTGAGCAAGGAGCATAAAGCGATCTTCAAACATCTTGACTTGGATGATCTGCGAAGAGTGCTGGATGAGAACAAAGGAAAGTTCTCTCGAGTCCTTGTTGTTACTGATGGTGTGTTCAGTATGCTCGGAGAATATCAAGATCTGAAAAAGATGCAATCGGTCTGTGATGAATTTGCTGATGATTATGAAGAAGGCGTTCTTACGTTTGTGGATGATGCCCATGGTGTTGCTGGATTTGGAAAAACTGGCAGGGGTACCGAGGAGCATTGTTCAGCTAAAGTCGATATACTCATCGCTACGATGGGTAAAGGATTTGGGGCTGATGGCGGCTATGTCGCCGGAGATAAAGTGTATATCGATTATCTTCGGGAGAGTGCTGCTACGTATATCTATTCTAATCCTATCTCGCCAGGAACTGCTGGGGCTGCATTATCCAGTGTCAAGATCATGGGCTCTTCTGAAGGCAAGGCACTGCTGGATCAACTGAACAATAACATCGTCTATTTCAAGGAAGCCATGAAGAATAACGGCTTTACGTTTGCTGCTGACTCTGAACACGGCATACAGCCTATCCTTATCGGAGATCCTGTGAAGACAAGAGAATTAGTAGATGAGCTCTTCTCTGAAGGTATCATCGTTACGAATATCAGCTACCCTGTTGTTCCGAAAGGCAAGGATGAGATACGGGTGCAGATCTCTGCTGCCCATACCCACATTGATCTGGAGGAGTGCATCGAGAAATTCAAGGTGTGCGGGAAGAAAGTCGGAGTGATCTAAATCTTTGATAATCAGCTGATTTTTCTTCCAGATTTTATTATTTTCTATATAGAAAATATATCAAAAACAATAGGTTTTTAAATTTGAAGATACTTCCTCCTGCTATTCACAATTACAGTTAAAAAAACAATTAGAGTGAGTTTAAGCTTAAATATAATTCATTTATATTCATAAAACAAGGCCCGTCACGAGAGTACTCAACGGAGCCACGCTAAAATCCTAAAATGGGACATTTAATAATCGATTAAATGGCAACGCAATGAATTTGGGAGTTAGTGATGCGGGTCTCAGTTTTATTTAAGCTTATTCTACGCTCGGAGGATTAAAATGGGTAAAGTAAGCCCCGTATCGGCAAAATATATAGTTCATGCTGGCATCTCGATTGATGGTGTTGTAGACAGACCAGATGTCATCGGAGCCATCTTTGGACAGACAGAAGGACTTCTTGGAGCAGATCTCGAACTAAGAGAATTGCAACGAGGAGGAAGAATAGGAAGGATTGAAGTCAACACAGAGACGAAAGGAGGCAAGACAGGTGGAAGGATCCTTATCCCGAGCTCCTTGGACAAGGCTGAGACTGCAATCATCGCAGCTGCTCTAGAAATCATCCAAAGAATCGGACCTTGCAACGCTGTGATCAAGACAGAGAGGATCGAGGATGTCAGGATAAGCAAGAGAAGATTCGTCATCGACAGAGCAAAGGAACTATTGAAACACCTCATGGATACTTCTATTCCAGACAGCCAGGAACTGGCTGATGAAGTTGCGTATTCTGTCAGGGTAATGGAGATAACCAGTTATGGCAAGGAACGACTGCCTGCAGGTCCACAGATCGAGGATGCTGAAGAAATCATCGTAGTGGAAGGAAGAGCTGATGTTGTCAACCTCTTGAAGCACGGTTTCAAAAATGCAATCGCGATGAACGGCACCAATATGCCTGAAACGATTGCTGAACTGAGCAGGAAGAAAGTCGTTACGCTCTTTGTTGACGGTGACAGAGGCGGCAACCTGATCATCAAGGAAGTGACTGAGAGAGCTGAGATTGACTTTGTCACCAAAGCTCCTGACGGCAAGGAAGTTGAGGAAATAACAAAGAAAGAGCTCCATAATGCCCTTCGAGCAAAGATATCCGGAGAGCAGGCTAAATTCGAGGTTGCAGGAAAACCGAACGGAAAGCCAGAACATAAGCCAGTCCATAAAGAGAGAAGGCCGATGTTCCAGAAGTTCCAGAGACCCGCACCTCGACCAGCGCCAGCCAAGACTTTCAAAAAGGTTGAGATACAGGACAATGAGAAGAAGATCTTCTCGGGCATGCTCGAGAATCTGATCGGAACAAGAGGAGCTCAAGTGTTAGATCCAAAGCTTAAGGTCCTGGGTAAAGTGCCTATCACTGAACTTGAAGCTACAATCAAAAGTCTCGGCAAAGGTGTGTATGCTGTTGTGTTTGACGGTGCTATTGAGAGAGATCTCGTCAAGACAGCAGAGAGGGCTGATATCAAGTTTTTGGTGGGTATGGATTCTAAGGTTCGTCCTAACGAAACAAAAGTCGGCTTGGTAACAGTAGGCCAGCTCTAATTAATCTTTTTTTCCTTGAAAAAAAGCTTAACCAAAACAGGACTACACTCCCTTCGGTCGGTAGCCCGACTGAATTTATTTCTTTTCTATCCACATCTCTGCAGGATGCTTGAAAGAAGTAGTGTTTTTCCCTTTCTTAATCACCTGTCTATGCTGGTAGCCTGCATACATGATCTTTCTCCCTTCTACCAAGCGTATGAAGAGAAGGATGGTAAACAGGGCCATGGTTGCCCACATCACCTCTAAAGAGAAGAAGGGAAGAAACGTGTCGGTTACTTGATAATAGAGCATAGGAAGAACCATAATGACCATGACAACGATGAAGAAATAATGCATCTTTGGCCGGGCCTTATAGACGGTATAGTCTTTCTCTAGCTCCCTTGCTTCTGAGACGTCGAAGAATATTCCCATAGAAGCATTTTTGGAGTGGGTGTATAAAAAATTTAGCATTCATTGATAGAACAATAGACTTCATCTAAGATATCAACTGATAATGAACCGCCTTTCTTGTATTGATTGTTGAAGATGAAAACGGGCACGGTGTTGATGGCGAATTCATCTGCTCGTTCCAAATCTGCTTCCAATAAGTCTTCTGCCTCATCTTCGATGCAGTTCCTTACACTGATGGAATTGTCAAAGCATGCCTCTTTATCATTATCTTTCATGCAATTAAGATAGGGAAGGAGCATATCGTCTCTTCTCAGGCAGATCTGCCTCAGAATCTCATCACTCCCTTCATCGACGACGTATCTTATGGTAAGATCAAAATCTTTTGTCAACGCCAACTCCTGGATATTCTCTAATGCTTTTTGAGATACTAAAGAAGAAGGATTCCAGAACAACTCCACTTTCTCAGAATCCTTGCTGTTCTTGTAGAAATAAGAAGAGCCTGATGCGGTCGGCTTGACATAATAAAAATCAATTCCTTCAATGAACATGGTCTTGGTCGAGTCGAATCTTTTTGTCCCTTGCACATCATTGTCCACTACAAATGCAGGCAAGACTTCGATGTCAAACTCGTTGATCAATGACAGTGCCTCTGATTCATCTATAGTCGTGAAACGTGCGCCCGGATAGATCTGCGTCAGAGTATTCTTCATCCTCTGGGTGTCGCATAGAACACAATCCTCGGCTGTTATGACCGTTACAGCGACTGGAATGGATTCTTCAAAGACGCACTCTGCCTGTTCTGTTCCTGGATTAAGGCACTGACCAGTAAAGCCCGAGCGCTGGCAGTTGAGGTCTGCTGAACACGCTGGTATGAACTCCTCTTCTGCCGGCAGTTCGACGTTCATCGAGAACATGATGATAATGACAAGAAGGATCAACGCTGCAAAGCCAAGATAGAGGTGTTTTTTCGGCAAGGTGAATTTCTTGCCGTAGGTCTCCATGACCTTCTCCTTCACTTCCTCTTTCTTCTGCTCTGGCTCCTTCGGCCCGTAGTATTCCTCTACTTTTGGCTGAGGTTCTGGCTTTTTCTCTTCCTTCGGAAGAGCTGTCAGCTTCTCTTCAACCCTTTGCCGGGCAGCCTCATATTCCTCTTGTGTTATGATGCCGGACTTGTAGCTATCTTCGATAAATTTCAGTTCCCTTCGTAATTTTTCTGATTCAGTCATACTAGCTGATCCAGGATCTCTCGGAATGCCCTCCCTTCTTCTTTAGCATTACCATCAGGGAATGCATTTCCATATCGGATATACTTGCAGCCGAAGACATATGATGGAACAGCCACATCTGGATTATATTCCATGAGTACCTGGAACTCTTCCTGAGACAGGGTCTCTTCAATCTCTCTTGTTACAAGATTATCTCCGGTATCAAGCTGCCATTCATAGACTGCAACATCGTATTCTGCTGCTACCTGCTCAAAAACATCCAGGTTGCATTTTTCACATGTTGTAGAGGTATATACTCGGATTATGGGCTTGCCGTCCTCTAGGCAAAGCTCGTCCTCGAGCATGAGGAACTCGTTTCTCTCTCCGCGATCATAGACAATGTCTGCGTTTACCCTGAGCTGCTGCAAGAATACTTCTACGGAGTCTGCTGACTTCTGCCTGTAGAGCACTGAACGGATTCCTTCTGACACTTCTTCCACTGAGATCTGATTGCCTTCTGCATCGATCATCTGTCCTTTGTTAAGCTCGTAGTATTCCTCAATCTCCCTCTCTGTCACTTCAATCTGCGGCAAGATGGTCTGATTCAGAAGCTTGTTGATGGTCAATTGGTCTGCCACCTGCCCTTCTAAAGCGTCTATCGTGACTCCTTGGTTGTCCAATGCTTCCTCGAATGCATCATCTGTCGGGAACTGCAGCTTGATCTGGCTGATCTCCTCTGCAATCTCCCCTTCATTGACTGTTATGCCCAGGGTGTCTGCTTCCTGGAACAATAATGCACGATCTATCATCTGCTCAAGGAAATCTTCCTTGGTTATCTGGGCCTGTAGGGTGACGGGTAGACTATCATATTCCCCATCCAAATCGGCCTGAGAAATGGCCTCGTCATTCACCATGACAAGTGCTTGCGTAACTGGCTGGCGGTCCAGCTCATTGATCAGGAGATAGGAAAAGACACCAATCACTATTATTGCAAGAATTATTGTATAGGCTGCAGATTTAGCCTTCTGTTTACCCTTAGATTTCTTTTTTACCATTATACCACCTTGCGCGAATTTAGTGAGGGTGTATTAATAAAGTTTTCTATGATGTACTACTCTATAATGGTTTCTAAAGTTATTTATAGATAGGTGGGGTTAAATGGACTATGTATGATATTATTATCGGGAGAAATGAAGAGGATAAGAAGAAATTCGGGAATGAGGGAACGATCTTCATAGGCAAGCAATATGTGAAGATGGGCCAGACCACTTCTTTATCAAATAAGATATTCATGGATGTGTCGACAAGCCATGTCGTCTTTATCTGCGGCAAGCGAGGAAGCGGAAAAAGCTATACTATGGGAGTGATTGCTGAAGGGATGAGCCACCTTCCAGCTGAAGTGAAGCAGAATATTGCGGTTGTGATGCTTGATACGATGGGCATCTATTGGACCATGAAGCACCCCAATAAGAAAGAGGAATTGCTGCTGAGAGAATGGGGGTTGGAGAGTGAAGGATTGGCTGTCCAGATCTATACTCCTAAGGGATTCCATACCAAATTCAAAGAAGAAGGCATACCGACAGATTTTCCTTTCTCCTTGAAGCCTTCGGAGTTAGCTGCTTCGGATTGGTGCCTGAGTTTTGACCTTGACATCAACTCGGAAATTGGAGTTGTCATTGAGCGGATCGTCAATGAACTCAAAGAAGGCGGGAAGAATTACTCTATCAAGGATATTGTTGGTGCAGCACGCCAGATGCAAGAGGTGAAGAGTGAGATCAAAGAGGCCATCGTCAATAGATTCATCTCTGCTGATAAATGGGGATTGTTCGACAAAGAAGGAACGCCTATCAGAGATCTGGTGAAAGGTGGACAGGTTACGATTCTCGATGTAAGCTGTTATGCCTCTATTGCCGGCGCTTCGAGCATAAGGGCACTTGTTATCGGCCTTGTTTCTGATAAATTATTCTTGGATAGGATGGTTGCGCGGAAGAAAGAAGAGTATAATTCTGTCAGGCAAGATACTTCTCTTATCGATCGAGGCATCCAGGGAAAACGAGATCCTTTAGTATGGTTGGTCATCGATGAAGCACATGAATTCCTGCCCAATGAAGGAAAGACTGTTGCTACTAAGCCTTTAGTGACCATTTTACGAGAAGGCCGGCAGCCTGGAATATCTTTGATTTTAGCTTCGCAGCAGCCTGGGAAGATCCATACTGATGTCCTTACTCAAGCAGATGTGGTCATTGCGCATCGCCTTACTGCGAATTATGACATCAAGGCTTTGGGCATGCTGATGCAGAGCTATATGAGGGAAGGGTTGGATAAGCAATTGAACAATCTGCCTGATGACAAAGGGGCTGCTATTGTCTTTGACGATAACAATGAGAAATTGTTTCCTATGAGAGTAAGGCCGCGCATCACCTGGCACGGCGGAAGCAGTCCGGTGGCGATGAGTAAAAAAAAGAAAGTTTTTGAGTTCTGAAGGCGAACTTATATAAAGAATTTTAGGCTACCTTTCTTCATGGTATTTTCAAAATCATTCCCACGGACCATCAAAGGAACGTCGTATCCTGTCTGGGAAGAGATATTCCTGCAAGAAGATGAGGAAAGAGAGGAAGAAGAGAAAGCTAGAAAGAAAAATATCGATCTGATGGATGAATGTCTTGAAGATGCTAAAAAGGTTATGAAGGGCAAAGACCTCAAGGATTTTCAGACTGATATGGTAAATATTGCACTTGCCTTATTTGAGAAAAGAGCATCTCATGTTGTGTATTGGAAAGAGAATAAAGCAAAAGAAAAATTTGATAAGAAATTTAGTTAGTTCGATTGATTCTACTTATTTTATTGCCGCCTGTATCCCATATCTTCCCATCAGAACTCCACCAATCGAATTGCGTCCCTGCTTCTGAAATGCCTAATTGATTTAGGGTTTGGACAGGAAGTGTCGTTTGTGCTTCTACATCGCCTACCCGAATAACTATCACACCTTTGGCGTTTCTTACCTCATCGACTCTTGCCCGATATCTATTTGCCCCAAGGACATTTATCTCTGCTAGGGCAAATGGATTTGATGAATCTGGAGACTGAGTATACGTTTCTATCTCCTCATGCCTTGGACCATCAAAGTACATTGTTATTTGATTCTGTGAAGGGCTGCTTTCACCTTTTGGCTCGAATTTGACTTCCGTGAACTGAGTTGGTGAAGGATAGGTGACCTTGGCTTGTCTAAATCCTTCCATCTGATACATTCCGCCGTCGAATCCTGCTTTCTCTGCGATCTCTTCTATTCCAGGGTAAGAAACCATGACAAGCTCGATTTCTTTGCCTAAGACTTCAATAGCTGAAGAGTCTCCAAACCGAGATGTAATATCTCTTTCAGATAGCTCTCTCAATGCTATCCGTCCTGTATCGGGAGGTGCAGAGAAAGATTCTAGTCGGAGGTCATATTCTTTCTGATCGGGACTATAACTAACAGCTTTGTTTATACCTAGAATACGATAACGATTAAATAGGGTAAATCCTTGTTTTACTTGCTTTTTTCTTCCTGGAAGTAACCCCATATTGCTTCTACTAGATTAAAATATGTTTAAATTTAAAAGAACTTCTATACTCAAGTCTACTTTTTCTCGTGTTTGACATCAAAATGTGCATCTATAGGTGCCAAGGTCATCGATACCAAAGCTGCGATGAACATCAACACGAAGAACAGGAAAAAGGTGAAGCCAAAGCTTGGCGATCGTGGATAGACATAGATGGCTGAGATAATCGCTCCTAGAATACTCGTAAGCATGAATCCTGCTGATAATGGGACAACATTATAATACATCATAACACCTCTTTTTGACTATTCTAGTGAGTCTTGAATATAAATTTATCTATTAGCTTTTTGGCCTGTTCTCGCTTTTTCTGATGATCCTTAAGGAATATGTTGAGTTTCTCTATCAGGATTGCCTTTAGCTCTCCAGAAGTGAGCTTTCCAGACTTGTAATCGTGGTAGATCTTTTCCAGTTTCTTGTCATCTTCCTCGAAGAAAGTGAGCCATTGATAGCTGATATCGATATCAGGATTGCCGCCGTGCTTCCTATGCTCTTCTAAAGAGTCTTTTCCTCCAGAGAACGCATATTTGTTGATCTTTTTCTTGACTTCCTGCGGAGAATCTGTTGTATAGATGGTTGCGTGCTCTGCCACGCTGGTCGACATCTTACCCCCTCTTGAAGAAAGGTCTGGCAGGAATCTGCATTGGATAGAAGCGGGCTTGTAATGGCCTAATTTTGGGATGACATCTCTTGAGACGCGAAAATGGGGGTCTTGATCGATGGCGTGAGGAATCAAGCAGGGAATCTTTCTCTTCTTCAGGATTGAAGGCAGGAAAGAGGGAACGGCCTGCATGGCTGTGTAGAAAATTGCGCCTATGTTTTGGTCGCTATTGAAGCCGAAAGCTGCTTTTGCTGTCGAGAAGGTTATCTTCTTCGCCACTTTGATGGCTTCCTTATACATCAGGCCGGCATGTAAGGTATCCACGATGAAATGGGTCTTCTTAGGATCAAATCCTAAAGCGATGATATCAAGCATGTTCTCTCTTGTATATTTTTCAGTATCTTCTAAGGTAAGATTCTCCTTAAAGAGGAATTTCTCCTCATCCGGGAACTGGAACCATAATTCGACATCGAAAATGTCCTGGAGATATTTAGTGAGGAGCCAGGGAACAAGGTGGCCCATATGAGTATGGCCTGAAGGCGCTCTTCCGGTGTAGAGAAAGAAATGATCTCCCTTATCATATTCATCCAAGATGAATTTCATATCTCTATGGGCGAAGAAAATCTTCCTTCTCAAGAGATGATGCAGCGGAAGGCCTTTTTCCTTGGCTCGCTTCCCTATTCTCTCTAACAAAGAATCATCTAATTTTGATACTCCGAACTCTTTTATCAGCTTATTATAGTCGATGGTTCCAGAAACTTCCCATGGTGTGACTTTCATTCTAGTGCATCTCGAAGCTCTCTGATAGCCTTTATGCGGTCATCTTTATTAAAAATTGCGCTTCCTGCGACAAAAACATTGGCTCCAGCTGCGGCTGCCTTCTTTATGGTCGTTTTGCTGATGCCCCCATCTATCTCTATATCGAGCTCAGGCTTCATACTTCTCAGAACCTTGATCTTCTCAAGAACTTCGGGAATGAACTTCTGGCCTGCATAGCCAGGATTGACTGACATGATGAGGACCATATCCACCTGGTCGAGATACGGAAAGATCTTCTGCACAGGAGTGGGGGGATTGATGGTAATTCCTGCTTTGATGCCTCTTTGCTTGATGTGGGCAATGCATTTTCCCACATCATCAAGGGATTCCTGATGGACAGTGATGATGGATGCGCCTGCATCGACATAAGCATCGATAAAGCCGTCTTTTATGGGGTAATTGACCATCAGATGGACATCTTTCGGCAGCTTTGATTTTACTGCCTCGATCTCATTCGGCAGAAAGGTCTTTGGGGGGACGAATTTGCCGTCCATGATATCAACATGGACCATATCTGCTATCTTCTCTATCTCCTTGACCTCATCCTGCAGCTCTTCTCTTTTTGCGGATAATATTGATGGTGCTATCTTTATTTTCATTGGATGAAAGAAAGAAGGGTGTTATAAAAAGATTACTGAAAAATAGCATCTATGATTCTGAGAGCATTCTCCCTAGTTGTGGGGAAAGCGGCTATCGTCATCTTGAGATGGAAGCAGTTTCCTGAGTCAGTGATGAAGAATTGCCCCTCACTGAGGAGTTTTTCTTTATCGAACCTTATGAAGAAATGATTGTCTGCGTCCAATCTTGATCTTTTCTGCCTTTTCATCAGATCTTTCTGGTCCTGGTTGAGGATCAGCAATAGGTGTTTGAGGAACTGGTTGATATGCGATGCTTTCTTGAGGTGGACATGAAGAATGGTTATCTTCCTTTCCTCAAAACTGGTAGCTACCTTGCTCTCTATCTTGAGCTTTTCCTTCTCTAAGTCAAAAGGAAAGAATTTTCTCAGGTTCGAGATAATGTCCTCCTGATCATCCTCTGGCTTGATATAGACGGTGAGCCAGAGATGGTGTATCTTCTTCATTTGCCTCATGAGTCCTGTGTTCTTTTTATGTTTTGCCCAAAGATATAAATAGGGCGGTGCTTGATTCAGTATAATGAAACACCATTCACGAATCACTTATCTCTTGATCGGGACATTTCTCTTAAGCCAGGTCATCGGATTGCTGATAGTGAACCAGTACATCGACCATAAGACTTTGGCAGAAGAAGGGGAGATTGTTTTTGAAGCAGGTCCGTTCGGCATGCTGCCCCCTGATGTCGATGAAAACACTTCTTTTATCCCGATTTTTATCGCCATCATCATCGGCACGGTATTATTGCTGATCATCATAAAATTCCGGAAAGTGAACTTGTGGAAAGCCTGGTATTCATTGAGCGTCATCGTGACCATGGGATGGGCTATCAACGGCTTTCTTATGCCTTTTTTGGGCATACAGCTCAGCGGGTGGATCGCGTTTCTCCTCACTCTTGTCCCTGCTTACTATAAGATCATCAAACCAAAAGTATGGGTGCATAACTTAACTGAACTCCTCGTATACGGAGGATTAGCAGCTATCTTTGTGCCTATCCTCAATGTGTTCTCTGCGTTCATGCTGCTGCTATTGATTTCAGCGTATGATGCGTATGCAGTCTGGAAGAGCAAGCATATGGTCAAGTTAGCTAAATTCACGACAGAGGTGAATGTATTTGCAGGCTTGAGCATCCCTTATGACAAAAAATCTGGAAAAGTCCATAAGCATATGGTGAAGAAATTAGGCGGTAAGGGTGGAAAAGTCAAGAATGCTATCCTCGGTGGAGGAGATATCGGCTTTCCTTTGCTGTTTGCAGGAGCGGTGATGAAAGACCTGATGCTGCAGCATACTTTCTTGCAGGGCTTTCTCCTCTCTTTGATCATCCCTGTGTTCACTGCTGTCGCGCTTTACTTTCTCTTTGTCAAAGGTGAGAAGAATAAGTTCTATCCTGCTATGCCGTTCTTAAGTCTGGGTGCGTTTATTGGGTATGGGATTGTGCTTCTGGTGAACCTTGTTTGAATCCCTGCAGGGTCTTCTGGCCTGCGCTGGCAGAATAAGAGACTGGATTGATGACCATTCCATCTTTTGCAGCTATGGTCTGGACAGAAGTCTGCTTCTGGATCTCCCTTATCTCGTATAATGGATCTGCTTTGACAATCTCAGGACCGAAATGAGTCAAGATCGCTAATCTTGGATTGACTTTCTGGATTATCTTTATGGCATCTTCGATGCACAGATTGCCTTCTACTTTCTTCTTGTAGGGCACGTTAAGTATTAAGATATTGGAGCCCATGTACTGTTCTACAATGTCTGCTGCATAAACAGTGTCAGCTGAATAGGTTATGGTGATGCCTGGTGCAAAGAACTTGAAGCCGATGCTGTTGGGCTCGTGATGTCTTGCGGTCAGGGTCTGTATCTCTATATCATTCACTCCGATACGCTGGTTGCGATCAACAGCGATGAATCGCTCAATGAGATTCCGATAATAAGGAGAGACGGCTTGCTGATGATCATCTGTGCCATGGATCGCTGTCTTATTTGCGATAAGGACCCCTTTCTTATCTAATCCTGATAGGGTCATGGCGTCAATGACAGCATTTGCGTCATTCGCATGATGGATATGTGAATGCGATATCAATAAGGCAGTTGTTGCCCGTAAGTTGATGCCATACTCTGCTGCTTTTGTCACGGCCCCTATACCTGGATCGACATGGAATTGGTTCTCTCCGAACGTGAGAATGATTCCCCCTGCAGAACGCAGGCCTTTGCCTACAACAGAAGATCCGGTGCCTGTTCCCAAGAATGTTATTGACGATGTGATTTTTACCCCTCAATCTGGCAAAGCGTTCATGATTTAATAAACTTTTCGTTACATTTAAAAGACAACAGTGATTTATATGCTTGGGTAGACTAGGCCGGTGCGGTAGTCCTGCACTGTCACCGCAAACGGACTTTACGGCGGGGCTGAAGCTCAGGAAGCGGTTTCATGGTGAGATGATAGCCTTATTTGGACTATGACGCTCTGTCCATTGGGACTGATGATTAAGTGAACTAGGTCAGGTCAGGAATGAAGCAGCCTTAAACTCTACCATTGGTGCTCAGAGGGTAGCGGAGTCGAGAAAAAGTAAGGATCAACTATTATCTTGGTATGGTATCCATTTTTGGGCATGTCTGCCTACTTTTCCATGATAACAAAAATTTGTCAATGTCAAATTAGCTCATCCTATTTCCATCCTTTAGGCAGAGTATTACTGACTCGCATGTTAGTTGTCAAATTTTTGGAATTGTAAATTTCTCCTGTTAGTCGAAATTTCCAATAACAAAGCTTTTTATAAGCCGTCTTCTTAAGTGGGTTTATGGTGGTGAGTGAAGTATTTTTTGGCGTGGTTGTGGCAGGATTAGTGTCGCAAAGCATCAAAGTGCTTCTGCATAGCATCTATCATGCAAAATTCGTTGCCCGCAGCTTCTTATTCACCGGTGGAATGCCGAGCACACATACTGCATTTGTAACCACTCTGCTCTTGAGCATCATCCTAGAACAAGGATTCTCTGTCCTTGCGGCTATCGGCCTTGTCCTCCTCCTCATCGTTATTGTCGATGCCCTTGGAGTAAGAAGGACTGTGGGTGAGGAAGCGCAAATCATCAACCAGATCATCATCAAGGAAAGATTCAAGCTCAAACGACTTCATTTTGCCAAAGGCCATAAACCTTTGGAAGTTTTAGGAGGAGTATTCATCGGTATCCTTGTCTCTTTGCTCGTCTGGATGTTCTAAAAACATTACATTTAATAATGAGTCCTCTTCCCATCTTGTTGATGTTGGAAGTAAGTTCTTTAGCATCCAGTAGTTCTGGAAATTGTTTCTATATTGGTAGCGCTCGCGGTGATATCCTGATAGATGCGGGCATCAGCGCAAAGCAGATTGTCGAGAGATTGACTGCCATCGGAAAGAATATCGCCAATATCAATGCCATCTTCGTCACCCATGAGCATACTGATCATGTCAAAGGCATTGAGATGGTCTCCCGAAAATATAATATCCCTATTTTTGTGAATAAGGGGACATTGTGCAACTCTGTCCTTGATATGGGAAATTTTCACCTTATCCAGACTGATGAAGATTTTGAATTCAATGGGTTGAAGATCCTGCCTTTTTCTGTGAGCCATGATGCTGCTGAGCCTGTCAATTATCTTATCCGGAACGGACAGAAAAGCGTAAGCGTTATCACTGATGTGGGCTACTGCTGCGACAATGTCGGACATGGAATATCTCAGGCAGATGCTGTCTTTCTCGAGGCCAATCATGATTCCTTATTGCTGCGGAACGGAAAATATCCTAACCATCTGAAGAAAAGGATAGCAAGCTCAAGAGGACATCTGTCGAATTATGAGGCTGCCATCAGTATTTTGGAGCATGCCAGGCCGCGACTGCGGCATGTTGTCTTATCTCACCTGAGCCATAATAATAATCATCCTATCATCGCTATGAAGACCATGCAGGCCATGCTTGGAGAACGTTCTGATCTCAAGAAACTAGAAACATCTCTTTCTTTCAAGGACAAACCAAGCCAGTTATTGAGAGTAGATTAATAGCAAAATATAAAAGCTAGTTCGTAGTTGCTTGAGGCTATGCCAATCAAAGAAGAATCAACAATCCATGACGTCTGCACCTATCTCAAGGATCTCGCTGAGAAGCAAGATGATATCTTCTATCTTTCTCTTCAAGTAAACGGAAAAGTAGAGGCCTATCAGGTCTTCAATAAAGGAGACGGCAAAGAAGGCAAGGTTATACCTGATTTCAAGGCATTGAAAAATATCGTCTTCACTGACACTGCAGATAAGCAGAGAACGACCCTTCTTGAGTACATGAAGAAATTTGGATTCAATGAAAAGAATGGAGATGGTGAACTCGCTATAGGCTTTGACGGCAGGTCGAGAACGATGAACATGATTGTCATCCATAACAGCAATCTGGGGCCTCCTGTCGGGGGATTAAGGGAGAAAGACTATAGTAATTTCGATTCTATGCTTACTGATACCTTAAGGCTGGCACGAGGTATGTCGTATAAAGCGGCGATGGCAGATAGCAAGACTGGAGGGGGAAAGTCTACCCGAACGCATCCGAAAGGAATTCGGAAAGAAGCTAATCTGAGCACGGCCCGCTTTGCTAATTTCCTGAACGTCAGAAGAAAGGAAAGAAGCTTGCATCCTTATGTCATCGCTGAAGATTCTAACACTGCTTGCATTGACTTTGATCAGATGGATGCCATCAATCCCTGGACTGCATGCAAAAGCCTACATATGGGGGGCACTGGAAACCCTTCTCCTATCACTGCTATCGGTGTGTATCAGGCTGCCCAGACAGGAGCTGAATTCGCGTTTCCGGATCAAACACTCAGCAATAAGGTCGTGTTATTGTCTGGAGTGGGGCAAGTAGGGTATGAATTGCTCAAGAATTTTGTCTTCAACGGTGTGAAAAAAGTCATCTGTGCAGAGATGAGCAAGGAACGGATCGAGTGGGTACAGAAACAGTTCGAGCGTATGGGAAAAACTGACAGGATCGAATTCATGCTGTATACAAAAGAGGAACTTGGCAACCAGAAATTCCTCCATGATCTCGCTGATAAGATCGATATCTTTGCTCCTTGTGCATTGGGAAAATCGATCAATGATACCAATATCAAAGCCATCAAGAATACCAGATTGAAATTGATCATCGGAGCAGAGAACAACCAGCTTGCAGATGAGGAGAAGCACGGCAAGATGCTCCATGAGATGGGTATATTGTATGTCCCTGATTATGTCGCCAATGGTGGTGGCCTTATCCATTGCATCGGGGAGTTGCCTAATCGGATGTTCCTGATCTCTGATTCTATCCAAAGAGCGAAAAATGTCGGCAATACTGTCAGAGAAGTCTTGGCATTGGCAAAAAAGGAGAATATCCCTACCTATTTGGCGGCCAACAAATTGGCTGAAGAAAGAATGCTCTAGGCATATATTTAAATACTATAAAAAGTTCTCGGGATGTATTACAGCGTAGCTGTAAAAAGAAATTAAGGTGAAGTAAATATGTTTGGAAAAGTACCTGTAAAAGTGGGCGATGAGCTCGATGTAAAAATAGAATCCGTCGGCAGTCAAGGCGATGGTGTAGCTAAAGAAGAGGGATTTGTTTTGTTTATCCCTGGAACAAAGACAGGCGATGAAGTTCGTGTACGAGTATCGAAAGTTCTTCGTAAAGTTGGATTTGCAGAAGTAGTCGGCAAAGCTGACTCACCAAAAGCAGATGCTCCTGCAGAAGAGGCAGCTGCTGAAGAAGAAGCTCCTGCTGAAGAATCTCCTGAAGACAGCGAAGATTTCGGTGAAGAGAAATCAGAAGATGCAGCTGAGGAAGCTCCTGCTGAAGACGCAGAAGAACCTGCTGCTGAAGAAGCTGAAACTGAGGACAAAGCAGAGGATGCTGAGGAAGCTCCTGCTGAAGAGACCGAAGAGCCAGCTGAAGAAGC
>JAAOYF010000025.1 GCA_018221205.1 Candidatus Woesearchaeota archaeon
CTGCCTACTCTTTTCTCTTTTCCTTTGTATTTTCTTAGAATCATCAATGAACGGGTTGCACAATGCCTAAAGCGCCTTTTGAGCACTTCTGATTTGTCTATGGCGTGGTGGACAATTTTAGCGAAATCCTCTGCTTTGATCATATCGAATGCTTTTTTCACATTAACTTGCTTTTCAGAAGCAACATAGAAGCCATTATCGGTTACTCCTATCTCCACATCCTTATGCTGGGTCTTGCCGACTGCAAATGCGACTGCCCTGCTTAAGCAATCATTTACCCTTCTGCCGAACAACGTATGGAAGACAGTATATTTCATCTTGTCTTCTTTGTAATGCTCTATCACTATCATAGTGCTTGAAGGTATTTTAGCATAGGAAAACTGCTCAAAAAAGTAATTATAGATCGATTCAGCTGCTTTTTTATCGACATAGAGATATTTTAAGATAAACTTCATGATTTCTGGTTTTTTCTTATGTGCGCAGAATTTCTCGTTCATCAATCTCCGGAATTTTCCGATCTCCATCGCAAGATCAAAGCTTAAGGGCAATTGTTCGGAGAACCAGCTCGGCACTGTCGGAGGACGATTCGGAGAGGCACCTACCTGTGCGACCATACCTCTTGAAAATTTGAACTCGTAGACCTGCCCGCCCAGAACAAAGATATCTCTTGGGCGCAAACGCTCTAAGAACGCCTCGTCTATTGTCCCGACAAATTGAGCGCCTACTTTCACCTGCACCTGCGCTTCATCAGGGATCGTGCCGATATTGGTCATATAGATCAGTCTTGCTAATTTACCCCTTCTGCCTATCATCCCCGTCTCTTCGTCATGCCAGATCTTTGCGTAGACATGGCGGTCTTCCAATGAGATGAATTTTCCTGTGAGATAATCGATGACGTCCTGGAAATCTTTTTTTGAAAGTGTGTTGTAGCAATAGCTTCTTTTTATTAACGTAAACAGATCATCATAATGGATCTTGTCTGCTATCGCTATCCCATAAATATGCTGCGAAAGGACATCTAGAGCATTTGTCGGAATATGTATCTTATCTATCTTCTTTTCAATCGCTGATTTCAAGATGACTGCGCATTCGACCAGATCATCCCTATCCAAGACAATAAGCCTTCCTTTTGTTGTGGCATGCAGCTGGTGGCCTGATCTGCCTATCCTCTGCAACGCTCTTGCGACAGACTTTGGACTGCCCAGCAGCAGGACCAGATCGATAAAGCCGATGTCTATGCCCAACTCTAAAGAAGTACTGGAGACAACAGCCTTGAGCTTTCCTTTTCTCAGCCGTTCTTCTATACCAAAGCGCAGCTCTTTAGAGAGCGAGCCATGATGAGCACCGATATTCTCTGAATAGTTCTTCGGAAACTTGTCTTTAAGATGATGGACAACCCTTTCAGTAGCTGCCCGAGTATTCGTGAATATGAGTGTTGTCTTATGATCCTGGATTAATTTGTCGATGAGCATGTACATTGCATTATGCATCACCTCATGGGTGTTGTCTATTAAATCTGAGACAGGACTTATCACTTTCAAGTCCATATCCTTGATAAACTGCACATCGACGACCTTACAAGGCCTTACTTTGCCATTATCGTAGCCGACAAGGAATTTTGAGATCTCTTCTAAAGGAGAAATGGTCGCTGATAACCCTATCCTCGTGAGTGCTGGACTGAGCATCTGCAAACGTTCTATGCTCAGGCTTAAATGAACACCTCTCTTGTTCTCAGCTAATGCGTGGATTTCGTCGATAATGAGCCATTGTACATCCTTCAGATGCTCCTTGAATTTGATGGTCGAGAGAAGGATCGCCAATGACTCTGGTGTGGTGATGAGGATATGGGGCGGCTTTTTGGTCATCTTTGACCGTTCATAAGTAGGAGTATCACCTGTCCGGACTGCTACCCTTATCTTATGGTCTTTTCCGGCTGCCTCTTCAATACCTGCCAACGGCTCTTTAAGGTTCTTTTCAATATCATTATTCAATGCTTTCAAGGGAGAGACATAGACACAGTAGATTTTATCTTCCAAGATGTCTTTCTCAGCTGAGTCCACTAATTCATTGATGATAGAGAGGAAACTGGTGAGTGTTTTTGTCGCTCCAGTCGGAGCAGAGATGAGGATATTATTTCTGGAGTGGATCTCCATGACCCCATAGAGCTGAGGCAAGGAAAAAGCCTTGAATCTAGAGAAAAACCATTTCTTCACTGCTGGATGCAGTATCTTCTTTACAGAGGCCTCAGTATGAGGCTTTTTCATGAAATCTGGCATCAGAACAAAGGGAATATATGAAATTTAAATATTATACTACTTCATCTTCTTCATCGGATTTTTCGTCCTGCTCTGCTCCTTTCTGGAAGCCTGCTTCTGCTGAGGACATGCCATCATCATCTACCTGGTCATCGGGATCTTCCAGGATCTTATCGTGCGATTCTCGCTCATTTTCCATAAACTCACCCAGATTTATATGAGCTAGGACCTTTATATAGTTTTCGTTGGTTTATATAAACAGTTTTTACCATAATCTTTAAAAGACTAAGGCTATATCTTGCTGGTATGTCAGAGAGTATGCATTGGGCTGATCGGATAGCGCAGCTGGTTAAAGAAAGAGTTGAGAAAGATAAGCTTCTTCAGGCTGTTGTGAAGGAGAAAGGATATATCTGTTATGATGAAAAGACGCCTTCTGGAAATATCCATGTGGGCTCTGGAAGGGGGTGGGTCATCTTTGACTGCGTAGCCAAAGCACTGCGCAAGATCGGCCTGAAAGGACGATTCATCCTGAGTTCTGATGATATGGATCCTTTTGACAAGCCAAGCAAGGAATTAGGAGAGGAATGGAATAAATATTTAGGAATGCCGTTCAGGGATATGCCTTCTCCTCAAAAGGGCTATAAGAACTATGCTGATTATTATTTCTCTCGGGTAACAGAGAAGTTTCCTGAATGGGGTATAGAGGCTGAATTGCAAAGCACTGGAGAGCGGTATATCGATGGGAGTTTTAATCCTCAGATCAAGAAGATCCTTGATAATGCAGACAAAGTCAAGCAGATCTATATGGACCTGTATGGAGAGGATACCCCTGCTGCCAAAAAACTGCCTTTCAATGTCAAATGCCCTCAATGCGGGAAGATAGCCACCACTATTGCGACAGAATGGAACAAAGAGAAAGAAGAGATCTATTTCGAATGCAAAGAAAATGTTGTTAAATTTGCTCAAGGTTGCGGTCATAAAGGATGGATATCTCCCTACAATGGCAATGGGAAGTTTCCATGGAAAGTGGAATGGCCTGCGAAATGGCCTATGATGGGTGTTGTCTATGAGATCGCAGGCAAGGATCATTTCACCAAAGGAGGGGCACGTACGATAGCAAATAAGATTGCAGTCGATGTCTTGGGCTATCCTCCTCCTGTGCCTTCTGACGGCTATAAGACTGGAAAAGGGTATGAGTTTTTTACTGTAGGCGGCGCTAAAATGAGCACTTCTAAAGGAACAGGCATGTCATTCAGAGGAATATCGGAATATGCGCCTGCGAAGATGCTCAGGTATCTTATTGTCAAATCTCGTGTCCATGCTGTCCTTGACTTTGATCCATACAATGATAATGATCTTTTATTACTTTATGATCGATATGACAAGACTGAAAAGGATTATTTTGAAGGGAAAGATGAATTGCAGAAAAGGGTGTATGAATTGAGCCATGTGGGTAAGATTCCTACATCATGTCCTCCACACATCCCCTTGAATACTGCTGCTTTTACGATCCAGATTGCTTTATTTGATGTTGATAAGGCGCTTGATATCCTGAAAGGCCTTGATATGGTGGACAAAGAAGCCTCTAAGGAGGATATTGAGGCCATCAAAGAAAGACTTGAATTTGCTCGACGGTGGGTGAAGGATTTTGCTTCTGATCAGTATAAGTTCGAAGTTGCTACAAAAGTCAGTGAGGATGTCAAAAAAAGTCTTTCTGAGAAGCAGAAAGAGGCCCTTACACTTCTGAAAGTGAAGCTTTCTGCCAAAGATTATGGGCAGAAGGAATTATATGAAGAATTCTATAAGATAAAGGAAGAGACCAATGTTGAGATCAAGGATTTCTTTGAAGCTGCTTATTTAATCATCATCAACAAGAAAAGAGGGCCTAAACTGGCTGGTTTTATTCTTTCTCTAGGTAAAGAGAAAGTCATTGATTTATTGAATCAGGCTGTATAGAACAATAATCTTTTTTAAGGAGTTCTCAACTTCTTTGTGTATGGGGGTTGTAGTTGGCATTCCTAAGGAAAAGAATGATACTAGGGTGGCGGCCACGCCCTCTACGGTCAAAAGCCTGAAGAAGCTCAATCTTGATGTTGTTGTTGAGAAAGGGGCTGGAGAGAATGCTTCATTTTCTGATGAAATGTATGTGGAAGCTGGTGCAACTATCGGTGATCTACGCAAAGCAGATATCATTCTTGGAGTGAATCCTCCTGATTCTGTTGATGATCTTAAAGAAGGATCATATTGGGTGAGCCACCTTATTCCTCAAGTAGATGATGTTATCATCAAAGAGATGGCTGCTCGCAACATGACTGTTTTTTCGATGAATCTCATCCCTCGCATCACGAGGGCTCAAAAGATGGATGCTCTCAGCTCTCAGAGCAATATTGCAGGGTATAAAGCTGTCATCGTGGCTGCTGAAGCTCTTGGTAAGATGTTTCCGCTGATGATGACTGCTGCTGGCACGATCCAGCCAGCTAAAGTGGTTGTTCTGGGAGCGGGAGTTGCTGGTCTGAGTGCTGTTGCGACCGCAAAAAGATTAGGTGCGCTTGTTGAGGCATCTGATGTACGGCCTGCTGCCAAAGAGCAGGTTGAGAGTTTAGGAGCAAAATTCATCGATGTTGAATTTGATAAGGATTCTGAGACTGAAGGAGGCTATGCCAAAGAAGTGAGCAAGGATTTTCTTAAACGGCAGAGTGAGGAAATGGCTAAACGTATCAAAGCTGCTGACATTGTCATCACCACCGCGCTTGTTCCGGGCAAAATAGCTCCGATTCTCGTGACTGAAGAGATGGTCAAGAGCATGAAGCCTGGGAGCGTCATCGTCGATCTGGCAGCTGGCCAGGGTGGGAATTGCGCCCTGACTGAGGCTGGAACGATCGCTATCAAAAACAATGTGACAATAATCGGTGAGACGAATATGCCTGCTACTGTCTCGGTGCATGCATCTGAATTATACGCTAAAAATATCCTCAATTTTGTCTCTGATCTGATCAAGGAAGGCGAAATTGCCCTGAACAAGGAAGATGAAGTGTTCAAAGAATCTTTAGTTGTAGAGAAAGGTGAGATACGATGATCGATCTTTTCTCGCTGTTTGCATTGTTTGTCCTGGCTATCTTTGTCGGGTATGAGATCATCACGAAAATACCTCCTACTTTGCATACTCCTTTGATGAGCGGAACAAATGCCATCTCGGGAATTGCCATAGTGGGTGCATTGTTATCTATTCCCCATAGCACGCCGACTGTCGCGAATATCTTAGGATTATTTGCGTTGATAATGGCTACCATAAATGTGGTCGGCGGATTCATGGTCACTGACAGGATGTTGAGCATGTTCAAGAAAAAATGATAGGAATTGATTTTACGTATTTAGTCGCGGCTGTCCTCTTCATACTAGGTATCAAAGGATTGACTAAAGTCAAGACCTCTAAGAGAGGGAATATGCTGGCAGCTATTGCCATGCTCATCGCTGTTGTCATCACTCTCGTCGATATGCAGCTCAAAGGAACAGGCATAGGCTGGGGATATATCATCTCGGGAATTGTCATCGGCGGCTTGATCGGTGCGATTACAGCACGGAAAGTAGAGATGACTGCCATGCCTCAGATGGTGGCTATCTTCAACGGCTTTGGTGGAGGGGCTTCTGTTCTCGTGGCTACTGCTTATTTCATCCCTACAGCTATCAATAATATGTTTGATATCTCTACAGTGATGCTGAGCATGCTCATCGGCAGCGTGACTTTTACGGGGAGTGTCATCGCATTCCTGAAATTGCAGGGATGGATCTCTTCAAGGCCCATCATCTTCAAAGGGAACAATATCTGGAATGGATTATTGTTCCTCATTATTATTGGTGTAGCAGTTCGAGTGATCATGTTGGGGCAGAATACTCCCTATGGCATATCTCTTTCCTTCTTACTCATCGGGTTGGCTGCCCTTCTCGGTATATTGCTTGTCATCCCTATCGGCGGAGCAGACATGCCGGTTGTCATCGCTTTGCTGAACTCTTATTCGGGATTGGCTGCTGCAGCGACAGGATTTGTCCTCAAAAATACAGTTTTGATCATCAGCGGAGCTTTAGTCGGTGCTTCTGGCATCATCCTGACCACGATCATGTGCAAGGCTATGAACAGAAGCCTCGTCAATGTCATCTTTGGTGGATTCGGCCAGGAAGTCTCAAAAAGCGAACGGGGAGGCTACAAGAATGTCAAAGAAAGCTCTCCTGAAGAGGCTGCATTGTTCCTTGAAAGCGCAAGCTCGGTCATCATCATCCCTGGCTATGGTCTTGCAGTCGCTCAGGCCCAGCATGCGTGCCAGGAATTGGCTGAGATGCTTGAGAAGCGCAGCATCAATGTGAGATTTGCTATCCATCCTGTTGCTGGAAGGATGCCTGGCCATATGAATGTGCTTTTGGCTGAGGCCAATGTTCCGCACGAGAAATTGATGGATCTGGATAGTATCAATGCTGACTTCAAGAATACTGATGTTGTCATCGTCGTTGGGGCGAATGATGTGGTCAATCCAGCTGCGACGAACGATAAAAATTCTCCTATTTATGGTATGCCTATCTTAAAAGCTCATGAAGCACGAAGTGTCTTTGTCATCAAGAGAAGCCTAAGCCCTGGTTTTGCAGGAATAGATAATGAATTATTCGATTATGACAATACCAGAATGATATTCGCAGACGCCAAACAGGCATTACAGCAGCTTGTTTTGGAAGTGGAGGAGTTGTAAAATGGCAAAGCAAGTTGATTTGGATTCCATGGTTAGTCTAGGAAGAGCGGAAATCACTTATGATTCTGTTGGGGGATTCACTGTGAAGATGGAAGGTAGAGAGGATTTGCACTATCAAGCTCGGCCATTCAGAGAAAAGGATCCGGAGTTTCATAGACGAAAAGCTAGTGATAGGGCACAAGTTCTTGCTGATGAATTTGGTGTGCATCTTGTGGGTGTATCCTATGATGGAAAAGTTTATGTTTGTGATGTTTACCGTCCAAGAGATTAAGATACATTTTTAAAGCCCTATTTGCTCTTCTTACTCGAGAAATATGATATTTGCGCATATATCATTTTTACTGTAATATTGAAGTGGAGAATTATGACATACAAAATATATCCTGCAATTGCAGATATGGTAGGAGAAGAAGTGAGAATTGAATATAGTGAGAAAGAAGGAATTTCATTCATTCCGCAATCAAATCGAGACACAGTGAGTTTAGATGATGCTAAGTATTTGACCCCCGAATTTACTGAACTTTCCAGAAGACGAAAAATTGACACTGTCCTAACAGATTTACAATTGGAGCTGGATGGTGGCTCTAGAAAAAAAGGAGGAAGTACCTTAGGAATTCTAAGACCTATAGGAAGGGCATAGATTTTTAAAGCCTTTATTTATTCTCTTATTCTATGATTGTGATGAAATTTGGTGGTACTTCTTTAGGGAGTGCTGAACGGATCAAGAATGTGGCTGCCATCATAGAAACAAGGCTCGAGAAAAAACCTATTATTGTCTGCAGTGCTGTCAGCGGGATAACCAATAAACTGATTGATTTGGGTCGAAAATCTCTAGCTGGTCAATCTTACGATACCTCTGAAGTTAAAAAAATTCATTCGGATATACTTAAGGATCTGGACTTAGAAGCAAGTTTGCTTGATGCTCTTCTCGGTGAATTAAACGCTGCTCTAGGCAAAAAAATAAGTGAAAAAGAGTTCATGGATAGTATCCAGAGTTTTGGAGAGAGATTATCTGTACGGATTGTGGCTGCCCATATGAAAACCAAGGCGTATGATGCGTTTGATGTCGGCATGATCACTGATTCGGAGTTTGGAAAAGCTGAGCCTTTAGATTCTTCATACGAAAAAATTGCTACATCGCTCGCTAATCTAGATCATATCCCTATCGTGACTGGTTTTATCGGGAAGAATGAAGCTGGACAGATATCTACTCTCAGCAGAGGAGGATCTGACTATACTGCTTCTATCATCGGAGCTGCTGTGCATGCTGAAGAGATTCAGATATGGACTGATGTCAACGGCATAATGAGCGCTGACCCGAAGATTGTGCCAGACGCTATAACAGTCAAGCAGATGAGCTTCAATGAAGCCTCTGAATTGGCATTTTTCGGCGCAAAGGTATTGCATCCTAAGTCACTCATACCTGCTATAAATCACCATATCCCTGTTCGGGTGCTCAATACTCATAATCCTGAGCATGATGGGACTCTGATATTGGCTGAAACTGAAAGCAATGGCATAAAAGCTGTTGCCTGCAGAAAAAATGTTTCTTTAGTGCATCTGAGCAGCACGCGCATGCTGAATGCTCATGGTTATCTGGCTAAGATCTTTGATGTCTTTGCCAAGAACAAGAAAAGCGTTGATATGGTCACTACCTCTGAAGTGAGCGTGTCAATGACCATAGATGAGCCAGAAGGCATGGATTCAATCGTGAAAGAGCTGGAAGGGATTGCCCATGTATCTATTGAAGACAACAAGTCTATCATCTGCATTGTCGGAGAGGGGATGGCCTATGGAGACGGTCTTTCCGGAAAAGTGTTCTCTTCAATCGGGAACGCAAATATTCCTGTGAAGATGATCTGTCAAGGCGCTTCTAAAATAAATATCAGCTTTATTGTGGATGATGAAGACACTGAAAAAGCAGTCAAGATACTGCATAGTACGTTCATAAGATGATACCAGTAGGAATAATCGGAGCAACCGGCATGGTCGGACAGAAATATATCCATCTTTTAGAGAATCATCCTTATTTTGAAGTAAGGTATGTCGCTGCCTCGCCAAAATCTGCAGGAAAGAGCTATGAAGAGGCTGTGAAAGGGAGATGGCATCTTTCTCAGGATATTCCTGCAAAGGTTAAATCGCTCACTGTTGAGGATGCGAATGATGTGAGCAAAGCAAAAGGTAAATGTTCTTTTGTGTTTTCAGCTGTTGAGATGGATAAAGAGAGGACAAAGGAATTAGAGAATAGTTATGCACAAGAAGGCATCTCGGTTGTGTCTAATAATTCAGCGCATCGCTTTACTGAAGATGTTCCTATGCTGGTTCCTGAGATCAATCATGATCACGTCTCTATCATCTCCGAGCAGATGAAGCAGAGGAACTGGAAAGGATTCATCTGTGTCAAGCCAAACTGCAGCGTGCAGAGCTATATCACTCCTATCTATGCTCTTGAGAAAGCAGGATTTAAAGTTAAAAGGATGATCATCTCAACAATGCAGGCTGTCTCTGGAGCCGGTTTCAATACTGTCGAGGATATGGATATGCAGGATAATGTTATTCCTTTTATCGGCGGTGAGGAAGAGAAATCAGAATATGAGCCTGCGAAAATTTTAGGAAAGATTGAAGATGGGAAATGTGTGCATGATGATTCTATCAAGATCTCTGCTCATTGCAACAGGGTTCCGGTCATTGATGGCCATACTGCCACGATAAGTGTAGAATTTGGTGAGAAAAAACCGAGCAAAGAAGAGATTATTGCCCTTTGGAAAGATTTCAAATCAGTCCCCCAGGAAATGGACCTTCCTTTTGCCCCTAAACAGCCTATCATCTATCATGATGAAGATAATCGGCCTCAGCCCCGATTGGATAGGGATGCAGACAAGGGAATGGCTGTCTCATTGGGCAGATTACGAGAATGTCCTGTTTTTGATTATCGATTTGTCGGCCTGAGCCATAATACCATAAGGGGAGCAGCCGGCGGCGGCATACTGAATGCTGAATTATTGTACAAAAAAGGATTTCTTAAGTAACTACACAAAAAGATAGTTTTTAATAGGGAGAGGATTTCATTTTGCGCATGAAAAGCAATGATGACCTCATCAAGAAACCTATTCCAGAAATGCTCAAACGAATCGCTATTCCTGCCAGCATAGGCTTCTTTTTCATGACCATGTATAATGTCACTGATACTTTCTGGGCCGGCAGATGGAGCACTGAAGCTTTGGCTGCTCTTGCACTTAGTTTTCCTATCTTTTTCATCATCATTGCCATGGGCAATGGTGTGGGTACGGGATCAGCTGCCCTGATAAGTAATTCATTAGGAGCTGGAAAGAAAGAGAAAGCCAAGGAATACATGGGACAGGCTGCTTCTTTTGGATTCCTTCTCAGCATAGCCATTACCATTATAGGGTTAACGGTATCACCATTCCTGTTTAAGATTTTAGGAGCATCAAATGACTATCTGGGTGTTGCGCTTGAGTATATCAACATCATCTTTTATGGAAGCATCTTTTTCCTCCTCACTAATGTGATGAATTCTGGATTGATCGCTACGGGAGACACGACCAAATTGAGGAATTTTCAGATCATCGGCTTTTTTGTCAATCTAGCATTGGATCCTATCTTCATGTTTGGATTGTTCGGCATGCCAAAACTGGGAATTGCGGGAATAGCCTTAGCTACTGTCCTCATCCAGGCTGTAGGTATGGTATATATCACCTGGTCTGTGTTCAGGACTGGGTTATTATGCAAGAAAAGCCTGCATAATCTTATCCCTCGAAAACGCCCCTATAAGGAAATCGCTATGCAAGGATTTCCAGCCAGCTTGAATATGATGACCGTCGCTTTGGGCATCTTTGTCATCACCTATTTCATCTCATGGTTCGGCCAGGAAGCGGTCGCTGCTTATGGCATTGCCACGAGGATTGAGCAGATTGCGTTGCTGCCGACTATCGGCCTGAACATGGCTGCTTTATCTTTGGTTGGACAGAATAACGGTGCGAAAAAATATGATCGTGTCTATGAGACGTGGAAAACTGGATTGAGATATGGTTTCATCATCCTTGCTTTTGGAGGCATATTAGTCTTCTTTTTCGCCAGACAACTTATGGGATTGTTCACCAAGGAAGAGGCTGTCATCGCGATCGGTGCTCAGTATTTGCCTATTGCAGCCCTCATCTTCTTTGCATATACTATCCTTTTCCTGACAATAGCCACTTTACAGGGTCTGAAAAAGCCGATGTATGCTTTGTATATCGGTGCGTACAGGCAGATCTTCGGGCCTTTGGTCTTCTATTGGATACTGGCAAGCATCTTCGGCATCAAGGGTGTATGGTGGGGGGTCTTTATCGTCACCTGGAGCGCAGCCTTGATCACATTGTGGTATGGAAGAAGGGTGATGAAGAAATTACACATCATATCTACTTGAAGACAAAGCCACAGCCTTTGCAGATATGTTTCTCTCTTTTCTCGTCAAATTCTGTGGTGACGCCATAGTCGATGATCACTTTGCATTGTGGACACTTAGGCTCGAGAAAATCCACTGAGTCAAAAATATTCAGTTCCATTACACGCCCCTTACTTTTTTTCTTGAAAACTATGTTTATAAAAGTTGCGAAAGAGGTGTTTTTGTTTTTTTGATCAAAGAGTAAAATCCAAAACATATTTAAAACACTTCCAAATTAACGAGCTAGGGGATAACATGAATGTTCTACTTATCGGAAATGGTGCACGAGAGCACGCCATAGCAAAGGCAATTGCCCGGAGCAAAACAAAACCAACACTTTTCTCTTATATGAAAGCCAAGAATCCTGGTATTGCTGAACTTTCTTCTGATGTGAAGATCGGAAGCTACACTGACCTTCCAGGCATTGTTGAGTATGCTAAGGCTCAGCAGGCTGATTTTGTTGTCATCGGTCCTGAGGATCCGTTGAACAATGGTGTCGTTGATGTTCTTGAGAAAGAAGGCATACAATGTGTCGGTCCAAAGAAGGAATTAGCACAACTGGAAACGTCTAAGTCGTTTACCAGAAATCTTATGAAGAAGTATGATATTGAGGGCTGTCCTGATTTCAAAGTGTTTACCCGCATTGAAGGGATAAAAGACTATATGGATAGTCTGCCTGGTGTTGTGGTCAAGCCTGATGGATTGACTGGCGGCAAAGGTGTCAAAGTCCAAGGAGACCATTTCCAGACCATTGATGAAGCGCTTGATTATTGCAAGGAAGTGTTAGAGAAACATTCTTCTGTCATTGTTGAAGAGAAATTGGAAGGAGAGGAGTTTTCTTTACAGTGCTTTACTGATGGCAAGACTGTTGTCGATAGTCCTCCTGCACAAGACCATAAACGAGCTTTTGTCGATGATAAAGGCCCGAATACTGGTGGGATGGGCTCTTACACTGATGCTGACCATCTTTTGCCTTTTCTGAAGAAAGAACATGTAGAAAAAGCCCATGAGATAACCATTGCTGTTGCTGAAGCTATCAAGAGCGAGACGGGCGAGCAGTATAAAGGAGTGATGTATGGTGGCTGGATCATCACTCGAGATGGTGTGAAGCTTATCGAGTATAATGCTCGATTAGGGGATCCTGAAGCGATGAATGTCCTGCCGATCATGACATCAGACTATGTTGAACTATGCCAGGCTATTGTTGATGGTACGCTGGAAAACTATCAGATTTCTTTCGATAAAAAAGCCACTGTCTGCAAATATGCAGTTCCTGAAGGCTATCCTACAGATCCTGTCAGGGATGAGAAAGTCTCTCTGGGAGAAGTTTCGGATGCTGAAGTGTTCTATGCTTCTGTCGACCAGAAAGAGGATGGATTGTATATGTCTGGGAGCAGAGCTATTGCTTTTGTCGGTGTTGGCGCTAGTTTAGATGAGGCTGAGAAAAAAGCGCAGGCTGCGCTTAGTGCTGTCTCTGGAAAGGTATTCTTTAGGGAAGATATCGGCACTAAAAAGTTGATCCAAAAAAGAATCGATCATATGAAAGCTTTATTTGGGTAGTTTCCACGCAGGAATGTTCTTTTTCTCCAATATGGTATTGTCCTCAGCAGTGTGTCGGATCTTATCAAACGGATTTGTTACGGAACTCGAGATGCCCATGAGGTGGGCTGAGATCCTCTTGAGAAATCTGCACGCAAGTGCGCAGACAACTGCCTTTCGGGAATCTATTTTCTTATCGTTGATTATCCTGTCAATCATTATGTTGAGCTTCTCGCCTATATCATTCCTATGCAGATCGATAACTTTTTTGGCAGAATCCGGGTCATCCTGTTCGAATGCTTTGTTGGTGAGAGAGAACATCTCCTCAATCTGCTGAGAGGTCTTTATGAGCTGAGTGACATAACTCCCGCCTTCAAGCGGTTTTTTATTGAGATATGACAATTCGTAGATGTTCTTGCAGTAGTCGCCGACCCTTTCCAGATCCCTGCTTACCTCTAAAAGAAGCAATGATGCAGGAGTATCCTGCCGTGGGTTGATCGTAAGGTGCTCGATGATCTTCTTCCTGTTATCCATCTCTAATTGGTTTATAGTCTGGTCTTCCTTATAGATATCTATGGTGAGCTTTTTCCCTTCAAACAGGCCGGCAGTCGCCTCTTTGAACATCAGCGTGTCGTTCTTGAAGAGCAACCGTATATTATCAAGTGCCTGATTCAGAAGATTCTTCTTTTTCCAGACTTCCACTAATTCTTTGAATACCATCATCAATCACTTGTGTTTTGATGTTTAAATAGTTATTGTCTCACGAGCAGTATCGTCAAGGGTATGATATATGCTAAATAATAGCAGGCAAAAAAAGCAATGGATCGCTTCTTTGATACTGCTGTTATCTTTGCAAACCACTCTGCGAGCTTGATGGGGATATTCTTGAGCGGATAAAAGATAAGTATGCCGAATATATTAAAGACTAAATGGGAAAAGGCCACTGTTATGGCAACGACGTTCAATGTCGCGAACGCTGCCAGCATCGATGTTATGGTCGTGCCGATGTTTGATCCCAGCATATAGGGGAAGACTTTTCTTACTGTCAGCAGTCCTGCTCCGACAAGCGGGATAACAACAGATGTCGTCACTGAGGAGCTCTGGACAATCGCTGTAAGGATCGTCCCAAAGATGAACGCTGAGTAATCATCCTTGAACAGGAAGGTATCGAAAAATTTCCCTATTTTAGGGATGACAGCCACTTTCATGATCTTGACCATATAGATGAGTGAGAAAAAGAGGAGGAACAACGAAAGGATCGTCAGTATGATCGGATGAGAAATGCCTTCTGATATGATGTGGACAATAGGATTGGTTATCAATTTCAAGGGAGAGGCTACAGCGATGCAGCTGGGACAGGTAAAGATTGTGCCGAGCCAGATGGCTACCTTCTCTATGGGATGGAAGAGCATCTCAAGGGGGAAGAGGACCACTACTGCCAATACATTGAAGAAATCATGGACTGTCGCAGCGGCAAATGCTTTTTCAAATTCATGTTTCCGGCTTACATGGGCCATCGAGACCAGTGTATTGGTTACGGTCGTGCCGATGTTCGCGCCCATCACAATGGGAATGGCTATAGGAAGAGTGAGGGCGTCTCCAGCGACCAGCCCTACGACAATAGAAGTGGTAGTAGATGAGCTCTGGATAAGAGAAGTCGCTGCTATGCCGATGAATAGGCCAACCAATGGGTTAGATGTTGTCTTGATCAGCTGCTCAGCAAAACCTGTGCCGAACATCTTAAATGAAGCCCCTAAAAGCTGTATCGAGACCAGGAATATGTACAGGACAACGATGAAATATACAATCTTGAAGATTGTCTTTTTCTTGACCTCCATTTTGTCTTCACTGTTAGATGGTTATATATAAAGATTATGAAGAAAAAGTATATATACCGGCAGGGTTTGATTTTCTTATGAAAGATGAATTGAGAAAAAAATTTCTTGAGCTACGTTCAACTCTCTCACCTGAAGAAGCGAAGAGAAAATCTAGCGCTATCATCAAGAGATTACAGGAAGATCCTGATTTTCAGAAAGCAAAAAAAGTCATGTTCTTTGTCTCTTATAACAATGAAGTATATACCCATGATATCATCAAAGAGACCTTGAAGGAGAAAGAGGTCTTTGTGCCGAAGATGAAAGCCGGCATAAAATGCTGCATCTTACGGGCTTTCGATGATATGGAATTATCGTCTGTCGGCATATTAGAGCCGCCTGTCTGCGAAGCTTTGGATATAGCTGATATGGATGTCATCATTGTTCCGGGCGTTGTTTTTGATAGAAAAGGGCACAGGATCGGATTCGGCAAAGGTTTCTATGACGAGCTTTTACGAGGCTTTGCAGGCAAGAAGATAGGATTGGCCTATGATTTCCAGATCATCGATGAGATCCCAAAAGATGACTGGGATGTGCAGCTGGATAAGGTTATTTCTGATTAGGAAAAGTATTTAAATTGGCTTTAGTTCATTTTTGACGGTGAGGGGAATGAATTTAATGAACGATATCAACACATCTGATCCAGAGATAGCTGGATTGATCAAGAAAGAATTGCAGAGAGAAGAGCAGGGTGTTGAGCTGATCCCCTCTGAGAACAATGTTACTAAAGCTGTCCTGCAGGCTATGGGCAGTATCTTTACCAATAAGTATTCTGAAGGGTATCCCCGCAAACGATATTACGGCGGCCAGGAATTCGTGGATCCTATGGAAGAGATCGCGATCGATCGAGCCAAGAAATTATTCGGTGCTGAGCATGTAAATGTACAGCCATATTCAGGCAGTCCTGCCAACCAAGCAGTGTTCTTTGCTTTATTGAATCTCAAAGACAAGTTTCTTGGTTTTGATCTTACTTCTGGCGGGCATCTGACGCATGGCAGTCCTGTGAATTTTTCAGGAAAGAACTATACCTGCGTCCCTTATGATGTCGATAAAGAGACTGAACTATTGGATATGGATATCATCAAGAAGCTTGCTATCAAGGAAAAGCCTAAGATGATCATCTCTGGATTGACTGCATATCCCAGAAAGATTGATTTCAAGGCATTTCAAGAGATATGCGAGGAAGTCGATGCCTATCATCTGGCTGATATCTCCCATATCTCTGGATTGATCGCTGGTGGTGCACATGCAAGCCCTTTTCCTTTCACTGATGTCGTGACCACCACCACCCATAAATCTTTACGTGGACCACGTGGTGCGATGATTCTCTGTAAAGAAGAAGATAGACTGCATGAAAAATATCATTCTGATAAGAAAACAAAAGATGGCTCGGCGAAAAAACTTTCTCAGCTTATTGACGCTGCTGTCTTTCCTGGACTGCAAGGAGGACCGCATGATCATACGAATGCCGCTAAAGCAGTCGCGTTCAAAGAAGCGTTGCAGCCTGATTTTAAGGATTATGCTCAACAGATTGTGAAGAATGCAAAAGCCATGGCTGACGATCTTATGGGCCAAGGCATTAGATTGGTTACGGGAGGTACTGATAATCACCTTATCTTGATTGATCTTCAGCCTAATGGACTGATGGGTAAGGGAAAATTAGTACAGAATGCTCTTGATGAAGCAGGCATCACGGTGAATAAGAACACTGTGCCTTATGAACCCAGCTCTCCTTTTAATCCATCTGGAGTCAGATTAGGGACTCCTGCTGTCACGACACGAGGAATGAAAGAATCTGAGATGAAAGTCATTGCCAGCGGCATCGCAAAAGTGATCAAGTCTCCAGAAGACAAACTGGTCATTGCAGGAGTGAAGAAGGATATTCTTGCGCTGACCAAAGAATTTCCACTCTATCCAGGATTTGATATTCTGAAATAGATATATTCTATTATCTTTATTTTTATAAATCAAATGGGCTTTCATGATAAAATGACACACATCAAAGCTTCTAGCGGAACTTTTACCCTACAATCACCGGGTACCCATAGAATCAGGTATGGTCCAGGAAAGTCAATATCAATACTTGGACCTAATTTTAATGCGAGCGTAGCGAGCACAGGGGTTTAATTCCCCGACCTTTAGGTCGACTTCTTAGAAATA
>JAAOYF010000026.1 GCA_018221205.1 Candidatus Woesearchaeota archaeon
ACAACTAAAGTTCCGGAGAACTTGCCGCCTTGGATAAATGGCGCTGGGTACTCGTTGAGTCCCGCTGCTGTTGCTCCGAGTAGAGTGGCTCCCAACATGGAAGCGCCCATCCCCAGGGCAACTATTTTTTTTATTGTTTTTTTCATTCATACACCTCTTGTGTGGATGTTATTTGAGTAGTCGGTATTGTACCAATACCGCTCATTATACTCTCTTCCTTATATGTAGTTTATAAGTATGCTTGTCAATAAACCCTTTATACCATACCTGATACTTTATATCCTAAGAATTTCCATGAATTAAGCTTTATAAAGCTTAATTGTGTCAAGAACAACAGTCAGATATTGACCAGTGGTTCTTGATTCATGATCAGGAATACTTCCCCTAGCCAAGAGAGGATAGGAAGTATTCCTGACATATCACCTCAAAACAGAGTAAAAAGCATCAAATATGGACATATCAGTGCTTATCTGGAAGAAATCCATACCAAGGACCTCTGCTTCATGCTTGAGGGTGGTAAAATGGCTGTCCATCCTCTGTGTGTAATCGCTCCTTGATTTAAGGGAAAAGTACACTCTTAGGTTCTCCTTTGACTCCGCATCCTGAAGCTTGAAGTCTCCTTCCATCTCAGGCCGCTTCTCCATAGCATCCAGCACCTGGATAAGCCTTACCTCATGCCCGCTGAAATAATAGAGAGCTTCTCTGATCTCTTCAATAGGCATCAAAAAATCAGAGATTATGATGATTAAAGCCCTAGATCCTATGAATCTCTTATATTTCTGGGCTATATCCAGTATCCTGGTCTTACCTTCCTGTTTGATCTTATTGAGATAGTCTATCATAGAGACGAGCTGGCTCATGCCCCTCTTTGGCTGGTAGACCTCCAGATCCTCAGCAAAGGTGGAAAACTGGAATTTATCGTTGTTTTTCAGGGCCAGATAGGCAAAGCCCACTCCCAGCATGCTTGCATAATCAAACTTCTTTCCGAATCCCATAGAAGCAGATTTGTCCACAATGATATGCGCCACAAGGTTCTTCTCTTCCTCATAGTTCTTGATCATAAGATTATCGGTCCGGGCAAACACTCTCCAGTCTATGCCTCTGAAATCATCCCCTGGCGCATAGATCCTATGATCCTTGAAGATGATGCCCCTTCCCTGAGCAATAGATCTTCTTGGCCCAGAATAGCTGGAGGTAACCCTCTTACGGACAATAAGATTGAATCTGTTCAATCCTTCTAAAAACGTGGTGTCTATCATTTTAGTTCGTGGGGCTTGCGAAGCAATGCCCTACCCTTTCACTTTTGAAAAAGCCCTCATATATGCATCAACGCACCTTCTTCATGATCTCTTTGATTGCATCATCTGGTGTCATTCCTTTCCTCTCTGCCTCGAAATTAAGGATGATCCTATGTCTGAGAACAGGATAGGCCATGGTCTCTATATCCTTGGTATTGACGTGTGTCCTGCCATCCAGGAGTGCTGATGCTTTAGCTGCCAGCACCAGACCGATAGAGGCCCTTGGAGAGGCTCCAAAAAGGATCAATTCCTTATTCTTCCTTGTCGCCTGCACAATAGACACTGCTTTCTTCCTTAAATCGTTCGCGATAGGCATCTGCTTCGACAGGTTCTGCAGAGAGAGTATATGTGTCTTATTGAGCATCGGCTTCAGCTTAGCGACCTTCTTGCTCTCTGTGTAGATATTGACGATCTTCAGCTCATCTTCATAATTTGGATAGTCCACCATGATCTTGAGCAAAAATCTATCCTGCTGTGCTTCTGGTAATGGATATGTCCCCTCCTGTTCGATAGGGTTCTGAGTTGCGAGGACAAAGAACGGCATATCCAGCTGGAAAGTAGAGTTTCCTACACTCACCTGCTTCTCCTGCATCGCCTCAAGCAGAGCAGACTGTGTTTTAGGGGTTGCCCTATTGATCTCATCAGCCAGCAGGATGTTTGTGAACACAGGTCCTTGCTGGAACTTGAAGTCCCTCTTGCCCCCCTTCTCCTCGATGATATACGTTCCCGTGATATCCGAGGGCATCAGATCAGGAGTGCTCTGGATCCTATTGAACTTAAGGTCCATGAGCTCTGCCAGGGTCTTCACCGCCAGGGTCTTGGCCAGTCCTGGAAAACCCTCAAGCAATGCATTAGCATCGCTGAGTATGCAGATCATGATCTGCCTCAGTATCTCATCTTGACCGATGACTACTTTGTTGATCTCTTTAAACAGGCTATCGAATGCATTTTTATAATTCCTCATTTTGGCACCTCAAGTTTTTTTTCGTTCGAAATATCTTTGTATGAGTAGTTGTTGCTCTTCTGTGAATTCAGTCTCATAGGCAGCTCCAGAGCTGATGAAGACTTCCCTGGGGAAGGAGCTCTGGAAAGTATAGTCGCCAATCTCCTCAACATCGCTGAAATCAATATCCATACCGACTGGATTGATCTCCACCTCGATCTTCTCATCCCCTACCTGCATGATGGACTCTTCAGTTGTAGTGTATTGGCCCTGCTCTGTCTCGTTGCTTTCATCCACTGTGAATCGTTTCACCGCAGCATCCAGCACATCATTGATATCGATGATCTTCACATTCTGGCTTGCGATATAGAGAGAGGCACTCACTGTGACGATAAGCAGGAAGATGAGGATGACTGCCCGATGATAGGAGAAAAAGTTGCTCAGTTCTACTTTCTTCATATCATTGACAATACTTTCTTCGAGTGCTTCCAAGACGACATTGTCCTCATTCTGGTAGTCTCTCGCAGTGATAAGCTTATCTTTCAGGCCCCCATACTTACCCTCTACCCTCTTGACATAGTCGATCCTTCCCTGGACAAAGACAGAGGAAAAAAAGTAGATGATCGGTGGGAGGAATGCGTAGTTGGTGTTGACGCCGACCATGAAAAAGAAGAGATAAGAGACCGTGAGCAAGACAAGGGTCTTTATCAATACCTCAAAGATATTCACCTTTCTCAATAATGAATCGATCTCTTTGAGTATGTCTTTTATTCTTTCCATATTAACTGCATTCGCTCATATCGCCACCGCATATCTCCTCGATATCATTCTTGAGACGGTTGACCGTGCTTCTGTAGGCTGTAATAAGGCTCTCTTGGTTTTCAAGCTCTGACTTGACTGTGATAAGTTCAGATTGTGCCACCAACAATTGGTTGGTCTTCGTGACTAATTCATTGGTTCTGCTTGTAAGCTCTGTCTTCAGGTTGGCATTCTCGCCTGTCAGTTTTATGTTCTCCCCCCTGATATCAGAAAACTTACTGCTCAGCTCAGTCTCGTCTTGCTCCTTGACACGGAGATCTGCCGCAGTCTGATTCAACCTGGATTTCTGAAGAAAAAGCTCATCCGTCACGTCCTGCAGATTGGTCAATTGGGTGGTGTACTCTGCCGAGAGAGAGTTGTAATTCAGGTTATAGTACACACCGATGGCTGTCAACGAGACCGCCAAGAGCATGATGATAAACAACAGTCCTAGATTAAGATTTTTTTTCATGAAGCTCATTTTAACTGCACCCGGTATTTTTTATGTTCGAATATCTTCCTAATAATGATTTCGATTATGAAAATGAGTAATGCAAATGCTAAGGGGTAGAGCTTTAAATCTTTTCTGATTAATTCCTTGCGTTCGCTGAAGCTCGCCAGTTCTCGCAAGATGTCATCGTCCAAGCCCAATACCTTGCCTCCTGAAAGCTCGACCATCTCTTTCAGGCCAGGATCAGTGCCCAATGAATAATACTCTCGATAAGGATTGACTGCGATGATGCCGTCGAAAAACTGATAATAGCCAGGATTCTCTGCGTTGTACACTGCCTTGTACAGGTCAGTGCCTTCCTTCGTGAACGTAAGGTCCTTTGAGACAGGGTATTTACTTGATTTGACAAGGATCTCATTGCCCTCCCCTAAAAAGCCGTCATCGCTTACCATATAGATATCCTTGTCCCGCTCAGGATTTCCGACAGCGTAGTTGATCATTCTCGTCAGTAATTGTGAATTCTGGCTGGTGAGCAGCTGTCCTGCCCAGCTCGCGCCATCATCGGTCGCCAACGCGATGACCCTCCCTAATCCGAAGTTCCAGCTGACAACGATTGGATTGCCGTCGCCGGTGAAGATCAGGCTTCGTGCTCCGGATTTAGGGATGACAAAATTGACTCCAGTGACTCTAGCATTGAGGTCAAGATCTTGGGTGATGAAATGTTCCCGATCGATGATTGCAAGATTAGAGCTGCCCGAAAAGATTTGCTCTTTCGCCTCTGGCTTTCCGAAAAAGACATTGAGGAACTGGAATTCTGTCGGCTCAAAATAGTTGCCGTTTCCGATCGTCGCCAATGTCGTCATGAACTGCCTGTTTACATCGATCCCATAGAGCGCCGAGGGAAGTCCTACAGTATAAAGGGTGATGCCTTTCTGTGCCATCCTCTCTGCCACGATCTTAGGGACATGAGGCTCCTGGATCCTTCCCATTTTGCCGTCAGAGATCAGGATCGCATTTTTGGTACCTTTTACTTTCTCCAGTGCTATTTCAGCCCACAACAATCCTTGATCGATCGCCGTCCCTTCTCCTTTTCCAAGGGTCTTGATTTTCTGGATGAGCATCTCGCGATTGTCTTTGAGCTCGACAGGATCAGAGACGATCTGCCCTAGGCTGGCGAAAGCTACCAATCCTACATTGATATCATCTCTGAAATCCTCGACCATCTTCACCGCCATCCCTTTGCCAAGGTCCAAGGCAGAATCGTCTCCCCCTTTCTTGTATGAGAAATCCGCAAAGCTTTCAGAGACATCCATGACAATGACGATGTTATGCTTGAGAGGAGAGATGATCTTTCCTGCGCCCATCTTGACCGGAAGCATTCCTTCAAGAAGCGTCTCTTCATAACCTCCTCTGTCATATGAGTTCTGTCCGCCTATGAACAGTATGCCGTTGCCGTCTATAAGATAGCCGGTGAGATCATCGACTCGTGAGGAGACCGAAGAATAAGGGAGGTCATTGAAGACGATGGCCTGATAAGATGCCAATGATGAAGGCAGGCTTGGCATCTTCGTGAGCTTGTATATCCTTTTCAGGCCGTCCTCAAGGGGGCTTGATTTCGTCGTCACAAAAAGTACTTTTGGTTTGGGGACCGACCTTACGGTCTTATAGAATATATTGTTCTCTGTAAAGAAATCTTCCAGGACGATCTGGGCAGTGACTTTATGGTATCCCTCTCCAAAACTCTTGATGATCTCCTTTTCGAAGACACTCTGACCTGAAAACTCCAGCTTATCATCGACGAAGATCTGCAGAGTAAATGCTGGCTGGCTGCCTACGAAGTTCACCTTGACGACAAATCGGTTGGGCGTGCCCTCGATGGCCTCAGAAGGGCCGATGATCTCGACAGAGGCGTCATTCCGTGTCGGATCGATGTCAAGGGCGAACAATCTCGTATCAGATACTCGTGCATATAATCCCACATCTCTCAGGCTCTTCCCGAAATTGTTTTTGCCGTCTGATATGATCAGCAGATTATCATTCCCTTCTATCTTCCTGAGGATACCCTCTCCTAACTCTGATTTGGTGCCTGCGCTGATCTGGCTTATCTCCATCACCTTCCCTTTGAGCTTGTCTCTCGTATTTTCCAGCAGCTCTGGAGAGAACACATCCATCGACACACTATTGTCGACGAGAACTTTAGTGGTAGGATCTCCATGAGTAGTGATCTCCTTAGTGGTGAATGGATAGGTAAAAGCAAGAAGAAGTGCAAGAAGGATGAGCGTCCTGGTGATGAGCATAGAGAACCGGAGCCATTTATTCCGTTCTCTGAAACTCTTCTTCTCTTCTGGGTTCCGGAATTTCACAAGATCGAAATAGAGGAAATAGAGGAGCAGGAAGAAGATAGGCACGATAAGGAGGAGAATATAGGCTTGTTCCATGCAATAGCCCTGATAGCAGATGCTTGTAGGCAGTGCCCGTATCATAGGTCACCTCTCCGTTTGATGTAATAGAGCTCAAAGAGGAATAGGAGAAGGGCGATGAACAACAGATAGCTCGATAGATTGACATCCAGGTCGACCTTGTCCTGGGTCTCGAAGAATGCGGTTTCGTTGATGACTTCTGATTCCTTATAGATATTTGATTCCACTGGATCGAGGAGGTTCACTGCTATCCTCTCCCCATCAAGGGTATGGAAGCCTGCAGTGTCAAGAAGGGTGGTTGATTTATTAGTCTTCAAGTAGATATCTCCGGTGCGATAATTGAAATTCGCAAGGCTCTTCTTCCCGAGCAGGGCATTGATTACATCATCCCAGAAAAGGGGATAAGCTATTTGGTCTTTGAAACCTGCATATTCATCGATGATACCATAATAGAACAGGCCCTGCTCCATCACGAAGATGGGTGTCTGCTCGGTTGTCGAAGCAAGTACGACCGATTCCTGTCCGATAGTGAGAGTATAGAACGCTTCCAAGTCGCTGAAACATCGTGGATTGCTGATTCGAGAAGTATACTCATTGACAATATCAGTGCAGGCGCTCTGCTCTGCGCGCTCGAAAGTGCCGACAGAGAACTGTGTCAGGCCCTGCAGATTGAGCTGATTGAGATCTTCCTGGCTTGTCAGGACAACTTTTCCTCCATCGTCACGATATTTCCTGATGTCCCGGAACATATTAGGCAGCAATTGGCTTGGATCGACCTCATTGACGACAATGACATCATGTCTGAAGTCAGGAACAACAGGAGGTTGTGCTATCTCGACGTCAAAATGGGCGTTTGCCTCCAGGGCATCTAATAAGTGGCTGTCTTGATTGTTTGTGATGAGCAGTACTCTCAGATTACGATCATATGGATTCATCACATAGAGGGTATTGTCATTCGGAAGGGCGTCTCCGGAAAGGATCTCCAGTTTGGTCTCCCCTCTGAAGATATCGAAAGTGATCCGTTCGATGGAGTTGGCGGCTATCTGCACTCTTACTGTCTCCTGCCTCTCTGATGAATCCAACCTGACATCCACAGCCTTGTCTCGTCCGCCATAGTTCTTGACGAACGCCTCTCCCTTCCCTCTGATGATGTTAAGATTGACAAATCCAAGGTTCTCCTTCGGAGAACCGATCGGTATGAAGACGACTCTTTTGTCGCCTGCCTCGAGCAATTTTTTTGCGGCAAGGACATCATCATTATTATTGACGGCAAAATCAGAATAGACGATGATGTTCCCTTTCTGCTCTCCCAAGATATCTTGGGCAAGCATCATCGCTCCGTCCAGTCTCGTCGAGACATCTTTGGCTGCTAGGTTCGAGACAAGGGACCTAGCTCTTCCTCCTGAGACGTTGCTAGCAACAAGGACAGGATTCTCCTCAGCGAGTATCAAAGAAGTTCGCCCTTTTATGAGGTTGAGAAGATCCTGCTTCCGTGAATCTATCCTTGTCAAGACTCCTTCTCTCGTATGCATAGATGCGCTCACATCGACGATGGCGATAGTATTGAGGGAGAATGCATCTACCGGGACCTGGATATGGGGATTGGCTGCAGAGAGCGCCAGGAGGATGATAAAAAACAATTGGATGAAGAATAATAATCTCACCAGCAATTTCTGAAGAATCGAATTATATTTCTTTTCTTTCTGATAATCTGCGAAAAAGAGCAGGGAAGGTATCTTCACGACCCTCGGCTTCTGCTTGATCAGATAGAGAAGTATCAGGGCGATGATAAAGGATAATAGATACAATCCTTCTGCTGTTTCAAATGCCATCTGTTACCTCTTTTTTTGGATATTTTCCCTCAGCTCTTTCTGGTTCACCAGTTTGGTGGAGACGATGAGACTGCCATTGAATTCATACCAATACAGCTCTGAGCCGAGAGAGATGTCTAGATCCTTGCGCGCTTCTGTCGGTAAAGTGAGCTGTCCCTGTCCTGTCAGCCTCACTTTCCCGATAAATTTTGGTTCGTGCATATTAAAATTAATATTTTTATTAAATTTAATAATCCACCTTTATAAATGTTTCTGTGATCTGATGAATAAAAAAAAGTAAAGAAAAAGGATTTAAAGCTTTTTCCTTAAATCTTTGAGGATCTTGGATGCTTCTTCCTTAAAACCGAGGCCGAACGAGATGGCCAAAGCAAGCATCACTCCTCCTAAGACGATAAGGAAGGCGGTTTCAGCCACTAACAATTCGATGCCGATCTGCTTCAAAGCAATCAATACGACAAAGACCATAGTGACAAGTTTGGCTGCCGATGCAAGCGAACTTCCCTTCTTTCCTCGTGTCTCTTGGATCTTTTGGCCGATATACTCAGAAAGCACATAGCCAGCCATCGCGATGACGATTGCCAAGATGATGTTCGGTACCCATAACGCAACTGCCTGAAAAAACTGCGACAGCATATCGAGCTTGACAACCTGCGCAGCGGGATTCAGGAAGATAATGAAGACATACCACTTCGTTATCAGTCCTAAGAAATAATTGATGTTCCATTTACCCACTTCACTTTGTAGTCCTGCTTTCTTGACGATTATCGATACTATTTTTGTCTTATCTAATATTCTCTTCAATACATGTCCCAACAATGCCCCAACTAAATAACCGAGCACTAGAATGAGAATTGCTGCAATCAATCCCGGTAAAGCAGTCATGATATCAAAATAAAGTTCTGCGAATGCTCCACCGATTGCATTGCCTGTATCTACAACTATTGTCATACATAACACCTCCTTTTTCTCTCAAACTATTCTTTCTTACTTAAATATCTTGCGAAATTGCTTTTAAATGCCCCTCATTATTTATAAATAAACGAAATATTTATATATATTAGTTTACATAAGCCTATACAGAATAGAAGGTGCTTAAAATAGAAAAAAGCATAAAGCACGATCGCTACCTTGAAGACCTATTCCAGAGGCTATCTTCTCAATATGATATCATCCTGAAAAACGTCCCGCTCTATTCAAAAAGAAAAAGAAAAGTTGCAGAGATCGATATCCTTGCGTGTAGAGATGGTGTCTGTGATATCTACGAAGTGAAATGCAGTCACCGAATAACGAAAGCGAGAAAACAATTGAGAAAGATTGAGAAGCTGCTTCCATCAAAAGTAAGATCATCATTCTTTTTCTGTGGAGAATCAGGCTTATTGACAGTGATCTAGCCGACAAAGATCGGCCTTCTGCTTAATTCTTTAGGCAGTGCCAGTGGATAGAACGGCATGTCTTTTGTTTCCTTCTTGACATGATCCATCAAGCTTTTGACATCCATCTCAACGAGATCTTTCTGTCCTCGGATTCTGACTGGAAGCTTGCCTGATGCCTTCTCTTTCTCACCAATGACGACGATGAGAGATGCCCATTCCCTCTCAGCTTCTCTTATCTTTTTGCCGACATGCAATGTCCGATCATCAAGATCAGCTCGGATACTGTTCTTCTTCAACTCATCAACAAGCTGATTAGCATCTTGAGTAAAACTCTCTGAGACAGGAATGACTCTCACTTGGACAGGGCTCAACCACATCGGAAGCTTACCCACTTTGCCTGCTTTCTGATCAAAGGCTGCTTTCTCGAGCAGCGCATACATCACTCTTTCGATGGCACCAGAAGGGCTGCAATGCAGCACCAGAGGATGCTTCTGCTTGCTATCCTTATCAGTGAACTTCATATCATATCTTTCGCCATTCTCGATATCGATCTGGTCTGTGCTCAAAGCAGATGCCTTGTCAAGCGTGTCGACAAAATTGAATTCATATTTCAAGATAAAATAGAATATCCGTTCATCCCACATCTCTAAAAGAATGGGCTTGTTTAATTTCTTCACCAATCCAAAGATAAAATCTTTATTCTTCTCGAAGAAATCCTTCGTTGTTCGAAGTGCCATCTCGACATCTTCATCTCCTAGTCCCATATTATTCAGGACGCTTAAGCAGAGGTCAAATCTGATCTTGAACTCATCCATGGCTTGGTTGATGTCCGCGACCAGAGCATGGCAATCAGGCATGGTGAATGCACGCAACCTTCGCAACCCTGTCAGCTCTCCGCTCTGTTCTCTCCGGAAAGAATATCGTGTCATTTCATAGAGCTTAAGGGGAAGGTCCTTATAGCTGATTGTCGCATCATGCGCAATCAGGAACTGGCCGAAGCAGGCAGCAAATCTCAAGAAGAATTTCCTCTTATCAGAATCGATCTGATATTGCCGTGCAGGAAACCGCTGAAGATATTTTGATAATGATGGGTGATTCATATCATACATGATCGGAGTTTCCACTTCCACTCCCCCATATTCAATAACTCGCTTATTGACATACTCCTCGATCAGCTTCTTCACCAACCGTCCCTTAGGATAATAACGCATGTTGCCGCCATCAGAAGCAGGTTCATAATCGACCAATTCAAGTTTCCTCATGAATTTGACATGGGGGGGCTCTTGATCTACAGCTCGTTTCTTATCTTTCTCATAAAACGCAAATTTCTTCAGTTTTGGATGGTTGGAATAATCAAATTTATCCACTTCATGGAGCTCGCCTTCTGGAGTCAGGATGTGCCAATAGCTTGTAAGCTTCCGCTCTTTCTTCAAAGAATCAGTCTCATCATCTTTTTTCGCATCTCCAGGGCCAAACTCTCTGCTCAGCTCTGCTAAGGGATGGCCTTTGACGCTGATATTGAAGGATTTATACCATCCAAAGGGACTGCGATGGACAGCATAGTCATTCTTCAGCTCTTTTTCCATGCCATCAAGCACTTGAAGTGCAGTATCCGGCTTGGAAGGAGTATTCGTCAGATGGACATAAGGATAAAGCACGATGGTCTTCTCTTTCACTTGGTCAGCGATATCTTTCACATGGCCGATGGCTTGCTTGATGATATCTTTTGGATTAGCTTCATCTCTCTCCTCGACAGAGAGAAACACCACTAAGCAATTCTCGACCTTCTCTTTCTTGTTTTTCAGTTCCTCGGGTTGTTTGATAGCTTTCTTCTTCGCCTCGAACTCAATAAAGTCAGAGTGGAGTGCTAATAGTTTCATCTTCTATCACTTCCTTTGCGAACGAAGTGAGCGCGTGGTGCTTTAGCACCACTATTTTCGTTAACGTTTTTAATTTCGCTTGCGAAATTCAAAAGGTTAAACTCGATGAAATCTGAATGCAACGCTAAGAGTTTCATAAAAGAAATGAATTGATAAAGGATTTATAAAACTTACTTAAGATTTATTCCAGGCGCTAACTACATGGACTGTATGACCGATTGTCTTTCCTTGTTCATATAATCTTAGCGCTTCTTTTGCATTAATTCTATGTCTTGTCAATCCTTTTTTTAGCCTTTCACCATCCATGTTAAATTGTTGAACAATCCCAAGATTGATTGCATCAACCATATGGGGCGGCAGTGCATAGAAATCAAATTCAAGTTTTTGCTCAGCTTTCGCATAGCTTTGTAAGACTTCTTCTGGTTCAGTTTGAACTTTGATACCAGTAAATATTTCTTTATAAGAATATCCTTCACCTTCAACCATATTCTTGACTATATCTAGAGGTACTCGTCCCCCGATTGCCATCACCAATCTACCTCGAGATTTTAAGACTTGTTTAGCTTGAACAAGACAAGCATAATGGGGTAATAATAAATATGCTTCTGCTAATTCATTGTTAAATGATGCTAAATGCTGTTCATTAAAAAAGGAGCCGCTTGTTTCTAATTCAAACTCTTCATCTGAAATAGGAATGTTTGCTAGGTTTTCCACGATAATATCTAACTTAATCCCCCTTTCAATAAAGGGCTCTAGGAGATTTCCAGTGTAACCTTGAAGTGAACGGCCCCCCATATAAGGAGACAGATTCATTAAAGCTAGTGATAAGTCATTCTCATCAAGATTAGTTACAAAAAGATTATATGCAATAAATCCTAGTTTTACTCCTATAGCATCAGCACCTGCACCAGTGCCAACAATACCTAAGTCAGAGACAGCCCCTCCATATTTATGCAAACCACTCAGAACGAATGGTGCCCAGTTATCCCAAACATTATCTTTGATAGAATAGGAATCAGCTGGATTTATTTTGATTCTGCCAGATTTGCTGTAGTTGACTGTTTGTCGCATCATATCTGTGATATCTATCATGACCATCAAGAATGAAAATCATAATATAATATTTCTACCGGATATATCTGGTATTAGATCTTTCTTGCTATAGAATTGATAAGCTTGTTTTCAGCCTTAAGTAAATGTTCTCCCGCAGTAGCAGGGCTTAATTTCATTGCTTTGGCAATTCTTAATATGGTAACCTTCCTTGGTTGAGAATAATAACCCTTATCATAGGCATACTTGAAAATCTTCTTTTGCTGTTGAGATAGCAATGAGTGCTCGAATCCAACTTCACCTATGTACAATACTTTCAGCAAACCCATCTTCTTAGCTTCAACGATTATTTTATCGATTGATTGCCTATCTACCACCCCGATATGCCAATATTCATAGCCATGAGATACTGTATGCAAGTCAATAAAGAAACCATGGTATTTCTGGATTACATTCTGGATGTAGCCTTTCTGGGAAATGACGACTAAGAGAAGCAGGGTTTCAGTGCTCCTCTCAATTTCCTCTACTAGCTTAAATCCTTTGGCTTTATGTAGATAGGAGACTACCTCATCAAATTTTCGTGGATTCCCGGTAATGTAATAGAAATACTGCTTTTCTTTTGGGTGGGTTGATTGAATATCAACAACTGTTATATGGTGCTTTGGGAATTTTATGCTTAAACCAGTCTCAGCACAATTTCTATGCCGGACTTTAAAGCTAAGTTTATACATAAGACAGCAAAACAGAGCAGGATATAAAAAGGTTAAGAAAAAAAAGAATGGGCCCGCGGAGATTTTCCGGCAAAAGCATAATCTGACTTAAGAACACTAGACATTTTCTCTGTGCGTAGGGTATATAAATCAAAAAAAGCCATTTCAATCACATAGGAGATATTCAACTCTCAAATCATGATTTCAGAAAAATCATTTACAGAGTTTCATTGTATTTAGCAAATGGTGATTAAAAATGATATTTGATTTAACGTCAATTAATTTCAGTAGTTCAGACAGAAAGAAGGGGCTGGCTTTGCCGAGAAAAATGAGCATAGATTTAGCTGAAGAAATTGGGATTCATATCGGCGATGGAAGTATGAACATCTATTCCAAAAAAGGATTCTATCAGCTTCGTGGCCATATCCATGATGACAAACCTCATTACTTGAGAAGAATTTCAGAATTATACAAAAAACTGTATAATATCGATGTAAACATTCGAAATATGCCTTCAACAGGAGTAATTGGATTTCAAGTATGGAGTGATGCGCTCGTTGAATTCAAAAGCAGTATCCTAAAGCTTCCACTAGGCAAAAAAACGGACATCAGAATTCCTAAAGTGATTGATAGCAAAAAGTTATTTTTTGCATTTATGCGTGGATTATTCGATACAGATGGATGTTTATATCTAGAGAAAAGGAACTATGTATATTATCCACGAGTAGAGATCAGAATGGCTTCTGAATCATTACGGAACCATATCATTACCCTATCACAGAAATATGGGTTGCCTATAAAGCATTTTAGATTCAAAAGAAAAGAAAAAAACTGGGAGGACATATGTACCTTACGATTAAATGGTTTACCAAGTCTCAAGATATGGAATAATCTTATCGGAACAAATAACCCAAAACACCAAAGAAAAATGCGTTTATTGAGTAAAAAAGGTGGGCCCGGTGAGATTTGAACTCACGACCTCACGATATCAGCGCAACTCTGGCATATCAGTCGTGCGCAATAGCCAGGCTATGCTACGGGCCCATGATAAAAAGGGGGACTGAGGAGCTTTGCTCCGAACGTCGCCCGCTTTTTACGAGATTTTTTGCAAAAATCTCCCATCGACGCCCCCTCCCAGATTTGAACTGGGGACCTTGTGATGACTGTAGCGGATATAACAGTTTCGTAGGTTTAAACCACACACGCTCTAACCGCTAAGCTAAGGGGGCACAAGAATTTTAGGTTCTAAATTTGATTTATAAACGTTTCGAATAAATATTCTGAACCTTTACCAAATGTTTCGGATTATTCATTCCAATGAGTTTCATCCATAAATCAAGATTTGTAAATCCGGGAATTTCTAGCCTAAAATGTATTGCTTTTCGAGAAACGGAACCGTAGAAGCCCAAACCTCTTAGCCTTTGTATGATTCCAACTAGGAAAGTCCGCGATTTGCTAGCTATCTCTAATCTTGGATAGTAAGGATTCTCTCTATGTTGCCTACTTAGTACGACACAACCATCAGTATCAAATAACCCCCTCA